>CAVKBM010000007.1:0-59007 GCA_963654355.1 Bacteroidaceae bacterium
GATGAACAGGTGTTCATGAATGATGGCCTGGTGCAGTCGAGTGTTTATTGTGTTCGTTATCAATATGGAAAACTGATAACGGGTAGTGGTGGTCCCCACGATCTCCCGGATGTGCATACGCCTGGAATTATTCAAGTTTATGAGGATGGCAAATGGACTGTCATTGATGGAAGTAATGAAAACTTTGAAAGCGTCTTAAGTTCGACTAATATTTATGAAAATGCTTTTGAGAACGTGTTGGATGTTGCGATAGATCCTGCAGATCATCGACGTATGTATGTGGCTTCTTGGCGTAGTATTTTTGAATTCTATGATAATGTGCCGATTAAGCAATATTGGGCTGATTCAACACCTTTATCCAATATAGGAAATCAGACGCTGACTAACGGACTCTACTTTGATGCCGACAATAATATGTATATGTTGAACATGTTGGCGCAAAATTCGATTGTTATTAAAAAGGCAGATGGCGAATGGACATCGCTTTATTATTCGATATTGGCGAACCATGAGAGCTTGCGTGCGTTGACGGTTACAAAAAATGGATTTATGTGGATTGCCTCACCCGATCGTGGTGTGGGAGTCGCTGTCATTGATCCGAAAAGTACACCGTTTATTTCATCAGATGATGAGTCTCGTTTTTTTAGTACTCTCACAGATAAAGATGGGAATGCTGTGACACCGAATGCAGTGCGTTGCTTCGCTGAGGATCGTAACAATGTTTTGTGGATTGGTACAAGTTCGGGACCATTCTTAGTGAGTTCACAAAAGGACATTTTCTCCAATAGTTTCCGTTTCGACCGTGTCAAGATAACACGTGAGGATGATGAAAACTATGCTGATTTCTTGTTGAGTAGCAATCAAATCAATAAAATCATTGTGGATGGAGGAAACAGAAAATGGCTGGCTTCTTCTACTACGGGTGTTTATTTGTTGTCTGAAGATGGAAAGACGACGTTGCGGCATTTCACAACGGATAATAGTCCGATGACCTCCAACGCTGTCATAGATATGGCACTCAACGAAGAGACGGGAGAACTGTTCATTGCCACATCTGGCGGTCTTTTCTCGTATGTGATTGATGCGACAGAACCATCTGCAGACTATTCCAATGTTTACGTCTATCCCAATCCAGTTACGCCAGATTATGATGGCGATATCGTCGTGAAAGGTCTTTCCGAGAATAGTCTGGTGAGGATAGCCGACCCAGAGGGAAGATTGATTTATGAAGGATATTCTAATGGGGGTACTTTTACTTGGAATGGAAATGCTAAGAGTGGCAGAAGAGTTGCAACGGGTGTATATTTCATATTTGCAGCTCAAGAGGATGGTTCTATGAAGATGGTTACGAAAGTGGCTTTTGTCCATTAGTTTCAAAATATAAGAGACAATGAAAATTGAAAATTTACAGACGATACACCAGACTGCGAAGGAGTTCATCGCAGCGATGGGGGATAAGAAAGTGTTCTTGTTCTATGGGTCGATGGGCGCAGGAAAAACAACTTTCATACGTGCTATTTGCGAGGAATTAGGGGTGAAAGAGAGTATCAATAGTCCAACTTTCGCCATCATCAATGAGTACAAGGCAGGCGATGGTTCTCCTATCTTCCATTTTGACTTCTATCGTATCAATAAAGAGGAGGAGGCGTACGATTTTGGTTATGAGGACTATTTTTATAGTGGTAAGCTCTGTTTTGTGGAGTGGCCTGAAAAAATTGTCAATTTACTTCCTGAAGATGCTGCTATCGTAACGATTACGGAGCAACCCGATGGTTCCAGAGAGGTTACCATCAAATAGCATTCAGTCCCCAACCCGTCAAAAAAACAAAAAACGTATGAGTTCTTTAAAAATTGGCTACGATGCCAAACGCGCCTTTTTCAACCGCCGTGGTTTGGGGAATTATAGTCGGGACACTGTCCGTATTATGTCTAATCTCGTTCCTGAGAATGATTATTTTTTATATACACCAAAGATAAAGGAATCTATTGAATTCCCCTATAACAAAGAGAATTGTAGAGTGGTTACGCCTTATGGACTCTCATCTGTGGGTATTCTCTCTTCGTTGTGGCGAACGAAAGGTGTGTGTAAAAACATAGAATCGGATAAGTTGGATATCTATCACGGATTGAGTCATGAATTGCCATACGGAATTGAAAAGACGAAGGTGCGTAAAGTGGTTACGATGCATGACGTAATCTTCTTGAAAAATCCTGAGCTGTTTCCTTTTTTTGATAGATATTCATTCAAAAAAAAATATACGCATGGGTGTCAGATCGCTGATTGTGTGATTGCTGTCAGTCAACAAACGAAAGAGGATCTTATTGAATATTTAGGTGAAAAAGAGGAACGTGTAGAGGTGGTCTACCAAGGTTGCAACCCTGTCTTTCAATGTCCTGTTGATGAGGTTAGGATGATGCAAGTCAAGCAGAATTTGCGGCTACCTGACCAGTTTATGCTGATTGTATGTGCGATTGAACGTCGAAAAAATCACGAATTGATCCTAAAGGCGATGCGAGACCCTCGTGTTGATATACCGCTGGTGGTCGTTGGTCGTCCTTCCGAATATCAGAAACATTTGCAGGAGTTGATTGTTCAATATCATTTAGAAAACAAAGTGATTTTCTTGAATGAGGTGGCGACATGCGATTTGCCAATTTTCTATAAATTGGCGACGCTTTTCGTTTATCCATCCCTTTTCGAGGGCTTCGGAATCCCTATTTTGGAAGCTTTGACTATGCAAACGCCTGTCATCACATCGAAGGGCAGTTGTTTTGAGGAGACTGGTGGCGATGCTGCCAAATATGTATCTTCTGATAATGCTGATGAATTGGCAGAAACTATTATTCAAGTGCTTGGTAGTCAGGAACTTCAAGTTGAGATGATACAAAAAGGAATCGTACATGCGGAGAAGTTTTCGGACAAGTCAATTGCACAGAATTTAATGAATGTATATAGAAAATTATTGTAGAATATTTTGTACGATATAAAGATGAATGAACTGATTAACAAGACTTTACAGACGATTGGAATTGCGAATCTGAACGAGATGCAGACGGCATCTCTCAAAGCGAACGAGTCGGGTCGTGATGTCATATTGCTATCACCGACGGGCTCGGGAAAAACTTTGGGTTTTTTGCTTCCTCTCCTTCGTCAGATGAAAGTTGAAGAGCAGGGGGTGCAGGCGGTTGTGATTGCCCCTTCGCGTGAGCTGGCTTTGCAGATTGAGGAGGTGTTTAAATCGTTCAAGTCTGATTTTCGTGTGGGTTGTTGTTACGGAGGGCATTCATTTGAGCAGGAACGACGTATGTTGCAAACGCCACCATCGCTTTTGGTAGGAACTCCAGGACGTTTACTTGACCATGTTGATCAGGAGTCATTTAAGACGGATAGTGTTCGTTTCCTTGTTTTAGATGAGTTTGACAAGTCCCTTGAATTGGGATTCCAAGACGATATGGAGGATATTATCAAAGAATTGCCGAATGTCAAAAAGCGAATGTTGACCTCTGCGACTAAGGCAGAAGAAATTCCATCTTTCGTGAAAATCCATAATCCTATGATTTTGGATTACTTAGGAGCGAACGGTCAGGAGATTAAATTGACACGCTATATCGTCCATTCGCCAGAGAAAGACAAGTTGGAGACACTCTTGAAATTGGTCTCACAGATAGGAAACGAGCCTACGCTCGTTTTTGTTAATTATCGCGAATCCGTTGATCGTGTGGCAGATTTCTTACGCAAGAAAGGTGTGGATTGTAAATCTTTCCATGGTGGAATGGAACAAGTGGATCGTGAAAAATCGCTCTTCCAATTCAAAAGTGGCACATCTTATTTGATGGTTTCAACTGATTTGGCGTCGCGTGGGTTGGATATTTTGGATGTAAAACATGTCATTCACTATCACCTCCCAGTCAATCAGGAAGCCTACACACATCGTAATGGTCGTACGGCAAGAATGTTCGCCGAAGGTAATGCGTATGTCATTCTTCATGGAGAAGAAAAGTTACCAGACTACTTAGATGAAACTGATTTTTGGGATTTTGCTCTTGCCAAACAAGCTTTGCCATTGATGCCTTCGAGATGGGTTTCTCTTTATATAGGTAAGGGTAAAAAGGATAAAATCAGCAAAGGCGACATTGCTGGTTTCTTGATGAAGAAAGGTCTTTTGACGAAAGAACAGGTTGGACAGATTGAGGTGCAGGATAATTGTGCCTTTGTTTCCATTCCTCGCACTGAATTGAAAGAGGTGTTGAACAGAATCAAAAACGAGAAGATTAAAGGTGTCAAAACCATTTTCCAAGAGAGTAAATAAAGACTTGAAATAACGAAAATACTATGCAAAAAATACTGATTGACAATAAGATAACACCGATAGTGGCAGAATTGAAGAGCTACCCTCATCAGTCGGTTTTCATTCTGACGGACACCAACACGCACCGTCTGTGTTTACCTGAACTATTGGCAGAATATACTATTGACCCATCTCACATCATTGAGATTAAAGCGGACGATGACAACAAAGACACTGAGGCGGTCTGTCATGTTTGGCAAGAACTAAGTGAGAAAGGTGCGACCAGAAAGTCACTTCTGATCAACTTAGGCGGTGGTATGGTTACCGATTTAGGTGGATTTGCTGCGTCAACTTTCAAACGTGGAATTGACTATGTGAACGTACCAACGACACTTTTGGGTGCGGTGGATGCAGCTGTCGGCGGTAAGACAGGTTTCAATTTTAATCACTTGAAGAACGAAATTGGCGTGATCAATCCTGCGTTGAGTGTTTTGATTAACATCAGTTTTTTTAAGCATTTATCTCAAGAAAATCTTTTTTCCGGGTTCGCAGAAATGATTAAGCATGGCTTGATTTCCAACGAAACAGTTTGGAAGCACATCTGCCAAACGGATATGACAAATGTCAACTACGACACTTTCGGCGCACTCTTAGCTGAGTCTATCAATGTGAAGGAGGAGATCGTGAAGGTAGATCCGACTGAGAAAAATATCCGCAAGGCATTGAACTTTGGTCATACGATTGGACATGCTTTCGAGAGTCATGCCATTGAACGTGGAGAAACAAAACTTCACGGATATGCGGTTGCTTGGGGCATGATTGCCGAGTTGTACCTCTCTTATAAAAAATGTAGTTTTCCAAAAGAGATTCTCTCGCAAGCAGTTTCGTTGATTAAGAATTTGTATGGACCATTTGCTATCTCTTGCAAAGAGTATGAGCGTCTATATGAGTTGATGACGCACGACAAGAAGAACGACGTGGCGGGCACGATCCTTTTCACATTGCTTTCGAACATTGGCGAGGTAAAAATCAATACGGTTGTCGAGAAAAAGGAAATTTTTGAAGCGTTGGATTTCTATTGTGATACAATGGGAATTTAATCAATGTTGAATTTGGAATTAGGAGTTAGGAATGATTTATGATATAAAGCGGTGTGCGACTGTTCCTTCCGAGATGACGGTAAGTCTGCCATCCTCTAAGAGTATAAGTAATCGTGCGTTGATAATCAATGCGTTAAGTCGCTCTGGAAAGAAAATTCACAATCTGGCAAAGTGCGATGACACAGATGTTTTGGTGGCTGCGCTTACGTCGAACGGAAATCATTTTGATATTGGTGCGGCGGGAACGGCAATGCGTTTTTTGACGGCTTTCCAATGTCTGCAGCCAGGTGAGTGGACGATTACAGGTAGTGAGCGTATGAAACAACGCCCAATTCAGGTGTTGGTTGAGGCTCTGCGCCGTTTGGGGGCGACAATTGACTATGTCGGGGTAGAGGGCTTCCCTCCGCTAAAAATCAAGGGACACGCTATGCTTGGTGGCGAGATTGAGGTAGATGGCGGTGTTAGCAGCCAATACATCTCTGCTTTGCTGATGATTGCACCCTATCTGAAAAATGGTCTGACACTCCACCTGACGGGTGCGGTGATTTCTCGTCCCTACATTTTGATGACGCTTCAGTTGATGGCTCAGTTTGGCGTTAAGGCTGAGTGGAATGATGAGAACACGATTCATATCAAGCCACAGGAATACAAGCCTATTGAATACACGGTAGAGTCGGATTGGTCTGCTTCTTCCTATTGGTATGAGATTGCTACTTTCTTGCCGAAGAATGCCACCAAGTTCTTTTTACCACACCTTTACGAACAGAGTTTGCAGGGCGACTCGCAGGTGTGCAAGATTTTTGAACCGTTAGGCATCACCACAACTTTCACCTCTGATGGTGTTGTTATAGGAAAAAAAACAGACCCAATTGCTCATTACGAATACGATTTCTCTAATCAACCCGATTTGGCACAAACCGTTGTGACCACTTGTTGCGCTATCGGCACGACATTCCGCTTCATAGGATTGAAAACCTTGAAAATCAAAGAGACAGACCGCATTGCGGCTTTGATTAAAGAATGTCGCAAGTTAGGCTACGTTCTCAAAGAGACATGCGAAGGCGAACTTTCATGGGACGGTGAACGTGTTGCGCCAGATGAATCTCCAATTATTAGCACTTACAAAGATCATCGCATGGCAATGGCATTTGCGCCTATTGCATTAAAGCGACAAAGGTTACAGATAGACGACCCGGAGGTCGTATCAAAGTCATATCCAGAATTTTGGTCGACGACAGCGAGGGTGTTCACAAGTGAAAAAGTGTAATTTCGATTGTATAATAAAATTAGGAGATTCAAGGTGAAAGCAAAACCGTTCATTAAGTGGGTTGGTGGTAAGGGTCAGCTTATAGATCAGTTGGAGGCGTTGTTGCCGTTGGGTTTTGAAAGAACATCTGACGTAACTTACATAGAACCATTTGTGGGTGGGGGTGCTATGCTTTTTTATATGTTGCAAAAGTTCCGAAATACTACTCGTGCAGTTATAAATGACATAAATCCTGACTTAGTATGTTGCTATAAAACAGTAAGAGATAATGTTGAAGATCTGATTCCTTCTTTGAACGAAATTCAAAAGAAATATTACGCGTTCTCTGATATGGAGTTAAAGCGCGAAATGTATATGCAGGTACGCGATCGTTATAACACGAAGAACTTGGACCCCATAGAAAATACAACTTTGTTTTTCTTCTTGAATAGAACGTGTTTCAACGGCTTGTATCGTGTTAATAAACGTGGACTTTTCAATGTGCCGTGTGGAAGGTATCTGCAACCCCAGATATGTGATGAAGAAATGTTGCGTGCGGACAGTAAATTATTGCAGAAGGTTGAAATACTATGTGGCGATTTTGAACAGACGATTGAATATGCAAAAGGAGAAACGCTTTTCTATTTTGATCCTCCTTATCGTCCCTTGAGCGACACATCAAGTTTTAACGATTATGCGAAAGAAGCTTTCAATGATGAGTCTCAGGTACGTTTAAAAGGGTTTTGCGACAATGTTTCACAGTCGGGTTATCGGTTTATGTTAAGTAATTCGGACTGCAAGGGGGAAAATGAGTCAGATAATTTTTTTGATACGCTCTACTCTGATTACGAGATAGAACGTGTATGGGCTTCTCGTAATGTTAATGCAAATGGGGCAAAAAGAGGAAAGATAAAGGAGATAGTTGTACGCAACTATTTAGAGACAAAGGGTAGAGGAGATAATACTCTTTTCAACATTGATGATTTTAAAGTTGAACATAAATGAATGCCTATGGTTAAGAATTTTACAAAATTTATGTCTCAACTAAAAGAGACGAATCAAACGTTAGATTTCTTCTGCGATTTTGAAAAAATCACAAAAATGTAGAAGATATTAGACTAAACCTTTGTATGCTTAATAGTTTGATTGGTTCATCTAATTTGCGGAGAAGTGTTGAAACAATATGGAAAAGAGACAGAAGTGTGTTCTCTGTTTTAGATATACTTGTTGCAGTAAGAACTAAGGACAAGAAAAAGGTGATGAATGCTGTTGGCAACTTTCTTTGTGAAAACCATTTGTCTATTTGTCCGTTCTGATGTGCATTGTTTCTTAAAAATTCCCGATAGCGTGAGGAAATCGTTCAAAAAACAATAGATTTCCTCATCTTATCGGGGATTTTCTGCTACATTTGCTCTGTTAAAACAATGAATGTATGAGTGCAATTGTAGGAAGAAAAAGAGAGTTGGCTCAACTGAAAAGCCTTTTGGAGTCGGACAAGTCGGAGTTTGTTTCTGTTTATGGCAGACGACGTGTTGGGAAGACTTTTCTGATAAGGGAGGCTTTCGATTACAAATTCACTTTTCAGCATACTGGCATACTTGACGCTCCAAAGTCGGAGCAGATTTCAGAGTTTATGCGCTCCCTCTACAAGGTTTATCCTGAGAAATGTAAGCAACCTCGTACTTGGTTCGATGCTTTTCATCTTCTTGAGGATTATCTTGAAAGTTTGGGCGAAGGAAAGAAGCTTTTATTCATTGATGAGATGCCGTGGATGGATACGCCTCGCTCTAATTTCATCAAGGCTTTAGACCACTTCTGGAATGGATGGGTTACTATGCGCAAGGACATCGTGCTTATAATTTGCGGTAGTGCCACTTCGTGGATAATAGACAACGTCATCAACAACTATGGGGGCTTACACAACCGACTTACAGGACAAATTTACCTCCGTCCGTTCAATTTGAATGAGTGCGAGGAGTTCTGCAAAGATGCTAATCTTGAATATACACGCAGGCAGATTCTTGAGGCTTATATGGCTGTTGGTGGCGTTCCTTTCTATTGGACGTGCCTAAAACGTGGACAGAGTATCGCTCAGAATTTCGATAGAATGTTCTTCTCTGCTAAAGGCGAACTTACATCCGAATTTGATGCATTATATAGGTCGCTTTTCCGAAATCCAACGCCTCATTTGAAAATAATCACCGCCCTTGCAAAGAAGAAAATCGGACTCACTCGCGATGAGGTTCTGAAAGCCACGAGATTGACAGACAATAACACTTTCATCAATGCGATTAAGGAGTTGATTCAATGTGATTTCATTCGAAAATATACTTGCTTCGGAAAGTCCTCTAAAGATGCTTTGTATCAATTGACAGACAATTACACGCTGTTCTATTTCAAATTTATTAAGGAGAATACAGCAGAGTTTACGAATTTTTGGAGTGCCAACTACAACACATCAATTCATAACACTTGGGCAGGTCTCTCTTTCGAGATGGTCTGCCTTCAACATATTGAGCAGATTAAAAGGGCATTGGGAATTTCGGGTGTAGTCTGCCACGCTTATTCGTGGACGCACAAGGCAACGAATCGTGATGAAAGTGGAGCTCAGATTGATTTACTGATTGATAGAAATGACGATGTCATTAATCTCTGCGAGATGAAGTATTCTGTTGCGCCATACACGATTGATGACCGTGAAATGGTTCTTCTTCAGAATCGTAAAAGTACCTTCTTGCGTGAGACTGCTACTCGAAAGTCTATTCTTCTTACAATGATCACCACCTACGGACTCACCTTGGGTGGAAATTCCTACGATATTAGCAGTTCTATTACGATGGATGATTTATTTGCGTCAGATTTCTAATAGGAAAGCAACGAAAATGTTCCAATATTGCACAAAAAAAGGCGATGTATTAGCACCGCCTTTCACTTATATATTCGTTCCTATTTATTTGAACTTGAACAACACTGGCAAAGTAAAGCGTGAACGACATGTCTTTCCACGTTGCTCTGCAGGAATCCACTTAGGCATCTTCTTAACAACACGAACAGCCTCCTGGTCAAGCACCGGGTCAACTCCACGAGCCACTTTTACGTCTTGGATAGATCCGTCTTTGTTGACGACAAACTCTATGAATACGCGTCCTTGGATATTATTGTCAATGGCAACCTGAGGGTAAACCAACTCTTTCTTCAAGTACTCCATTAACTTGGCAGTTCCTCCAGGGAATCCTGCTTGCTTCTCTACAATCGTAAAAATCTCTTCTTCAGCTTCCTCTTCCTCTTCCTCAATCACCACGTTGTTCTGAATCTCCACCGCTTTGTTGTCATCTTCGGCATTGTCAATCTTAATTTCTGAATCAACCACCTTGTCATCGTCTACGACCTTCAACACCTCTTGCGCTACCTGTGCTGGTGGCGGTGTCTGTGGTTGTACTTGCTGTGGTTGCTCTTGCTGTGTCTGAGGAATAATCTCCTCTTCACCCTCATTTATGAATTCATCTTGGAATCCTTCGTGAACCGTAACCTCTGTATTGGTCCACTCAAAACAAATATAGGTGAACCCTAATGCTAAAACGAGACCCATCAAAACAAACATCGAACGTTTGTTCTCTAAGTCTGCTTTGGGGGATTTCTTTATTTCCATCCTTTTATTTTTTTATTATGGTTATACATTCAAAATTTTTCAATGCCGATTCCTTCCCATGTACCTAATAGAAGAAAATTTCATGCTTACAAATGTAGTATAAAATTTTGCAAGTTATCTATTTACTCAAGTCAAACTTTTATTTTTTTTTGACATTACTCTTTTATGTTGCTTTGTGAAAATGCTCGCCATTTTTCTATTAATGTTCTGAAATCTTCTGGCCATTCCGAGTCGAAATACATCTCCTCTCCTGTCCGTGGGTGAATGAATCCTAAGGTCTTAGCGTGCAGGGCTTGACGCGGACATGCCGCAAAGCAGTTCTTTATAAACTGCTTGTATCTTGCTGTTGTTGTCCCTCTCAACGTCTCAAAGCCTCCATAGCGTTCGTCTGCGAAGAGGGTGTGCCCGATATGTTTCATGTGGACGCGTATTTGGTGGGTCCTGCCTGTCTCTAATCTGCATTGCACCAATGTGGTATAGCCGTATCGCTCCAACACTTTATAGTGCGTCACCGCATGCTTCGCATTAGGGTTCTCTCCTTCGGGGAAAACCGTGAAGAGCAGACGGTCTTTGGGGTCTCTGCCGATATCGCCAGAAATCGTGCCTTCATCTTCGACAATATTCCCCCAAACGAGGGCGTTGTAAAGCCTCTTGGTCGTCTTGTTGAAAAACTGTCGGCCCAAGTTCGTTTTTGCATCCTCGTTCTTGGCAATGACGAGCAGACCAGACGTGTCTTTATCAATTCGGTGGACAAGCCCTAACCGAGGATCGTTGGCATCAAAACTCGGGTCGTCTTTTAGATGCCACGCCAATGCGTTTAACAACGTACCTTCGAAGTTTCCAAATCCGGGGTGCACTACCATGCCAGGCTCTTTATTCACAAGAATCACATCTTCGTCTTCATATACGATGTTCAACGGTATGTCTTGTGGAATAATCTCAAACTCGGATGGAGGATAAGAGAGCATTATCTGTATGAGGTCGAATGGCTTTACTCGGTAATTCGATTTCACCGCTTTGCCGTTGACAAGTATGCAATTGGCGTCCGCCGCGTCTTGTATGCGATTGCGCGATATCCCTGCCATACAATTCACCAAATACTTGTCTATTCGCACTAAAGAGTGTCCTTTCTCTACAACAAAACGGAAATGCTCATGGTATTGTTCTCCATTATTTTCGTTCTCTTTGTTTCCCTCTTCTTCAAACTCTTCGTAGCACGAATCGTCCGAGAGTAAGGGTACGCCCGACTCAAAGTCGCCCAATTGTGGAAAATCTACGTCGTTGTTGTCATCGATAGTACTTCGTATCATACTTCAAAAACAGCAATATATATTAATGTTTTTTTAATCGTCTTTTCTAATTTTCTGTGGATATAGTCTCTCCATTTTCTGTTTCGCTGAACGTCTCCTCTGGCTCTTCCAAAAGATTTGGATTTTTGGTCAGATAGATGGAAACAGATGTCCCGTAGTTGATGACTGTTCCCGTGATGGGGGTCTGCTTGTAAACAAAATACCCATCTTTGTCTTTATCGTCTTTGGGTTGTACGTCAAAAAACACTTCTCCGATATTTAAGAATACAGTGTGCGCCTTGTCAATGGATTGTTCAACGGTCAGCCCTCGGAAGCTGGGTGCAGGCAATCCTTCGTTGGTATCCCCCCGACCCACGTGCAGAACCACGGAAGCTCCCTCTGGAATTCTGAATCCTGGAGGCAGAACCTTACCGTTATATTGGGCATCTAACACCAAGTCCTTATATTCGGAAGGCACATAGACGATGCTGTCGACTTTCAGCCCTACCGACTTGATTGTGGCCTCCGCTTGTCGGAGGGAAATCTCCCTCACATCTGGGAACACAATCCTACGAATCGTATTGGAATTGGTGATGAGGTAGATCGTACGGCCTTCTTTAACTTTTGAACCTGCCGCGGGGATTTGCTCCACTACAACACCTAATTTGCGTTTTTTCATGAAAATAGAATCCACCACCTCGCATTTCATTTTATTCTCTTTGAAGATTGCTTCTGCTTCCGCTTCTGTGAGGTCGCTCACATCGGGTACAACCAATTCAACACCGTGGTTGGTGTACGAGTCCAACCAATTGAATGTGCCAATATAAAGACCTGCAAGAATGACTATCAAGACTACGAAACTGATAGTGTATGGGTTGATAAACAATTTTTTTGCGTTAAACTTCATGGTGTGTTCAATCCGTCTTTTTATATAGTTATAATCCTACAAAGGTAAGAAAAAATACAAAAAAAGCGTGCTAAAATTAGCACGCCGTGTTCTTTTGCAACAAGTATTTATTATCTTCTTACTGCTGGTTCGTCAGAAACAGTAAGTTTCTTTCTTCCATGTGCTCTTCGTGATGCCAATACTCTGCGACCATTAGCGGTTTCCATTCTAGAGCGAAAGCCATGCTTGTTACGTCTCTTTCTGTTTGATGGTTGGAATGTTCTTTTCATTGCCGTGACTTTTTATTTTTTACTTTATTTATTTTTCCCCTCTCAATGAATTTCCAAATGTGTAGAAATTCGGAGTGCAAAGGTAGAAAATTTATATGAAAATCGCAAGTGATGAAGAACTTTTTTGCGGTTGCACCTATGCTTCAGCGATTCTCTTTATTTTATTGGGTGAGAATTATATATATTCCCCTCCTTACTATTTTGAAAGGTGTGCGTCTATCTTTTCTATGATTTGTGCAGGTGAAATTTTCGTCATACATCTAAAATCGCTTAGATAGCAGGGCTTGTTGCCGAAGATAGAACATGGACGACAAGGAAGGTCTATTTGTACGGCATCCTTCTCGTCTTGCCCGAAACCATAGAACCCTGCGTAGGGGTGCGTGGCTCCCCATACAGAAACAACAGGTGTTCCTACCAATGAGGCTAAATGCATGTTGGCTGAGTCCATTGAAAGCAATACGTCGCAGTGGCGAATCAAAGCCAATTCTTCAGTCAGGTTGAATCTACCCACAAGTGATGTCGTATTGCTGTATTTTTTCGCCCATCCGTCTAATATAGCTTTCTCTTTTTGTCCGCCGCCGAATAAGAAGAGTTGAGTGCTAGCACTTTGTGCGTAATGAGCAACGATTTCTTCGCATTTCTCTATCGGATAAATCTTTCCATTATGTTGTGCGAATGGTGCTATTCCGACTGTGTTCTTTTGCAAATTCGCAGACAATATATCCTTGATAGGCTCTGTCTCTGAAAGATTTTGGATAGGGAAGAAATCTTTTCTGAGTGGGTTAACGTTGAACCCTGCTCGTTGGAAGGTTTCAATGTAGCGTTGCACCGAGGTCTTGAGCTGGATTTTCTGTTTATTCTCCTTGCGAGTGAGTCTCTTCTTCTCCGCTCTCCCTTTGTCTATAACGGAGACGGGAGTTCTGAATATTTTAAATAGGGTACGAAGAATCTTGCTACGGAGTACATCGTGCAGGTCAATCATCTGATCAAAGTGCGTCGTCTCGCGCAGCTCGCTGAAAAGGCGAAACATACCCAAATTTCCTGCGTATTTTTTCTTTGTGTCTACGGGGAAAAAGGTGAGGCGTGGAATATTGTTGAAGAGGGGTTCAAGACGTGGAGCTGAGAGAAAAGTAACGTGCACGTCGGGGTTTGCCTCTAAAAATGAGCAGAGTACGGGAAGTGTCATGGCCACGTCTCCCATTGCCGACAAGCGCATTACTAAGACTTCTTTCATCACTCTTTCTTCGTTCAGAAATTATTTTTTCCCGTAGAGAACAGGGTTGAGATTCGGGTCATTGTACATTTTCATCTGCTTGTAGACTTTCATGTAGCGGTCTCCGTTCTCAATGTCTTTGATGAGTTGATCAATGGCAGCTGAGAGGTCTTCTCTTTGTTCAAGAAGAACGTCCAATTTCTTTTGGCACGCTGCGATATGGTCGGCAGAGACATCTGTGCGTTCAACCTCGGCACGCATATGGTAGATTTTGAGTGCGAGAATGGAAAGACGGTCGATGGCCCATGCAGGACTCTCTGTGTTGATGACAGCCGTTGCTTTGACTTTTACATTGGCGTATTTCTCTAAGAAATAACTATCGATACGCTCCACGAGGTCTGTGCGTTCCTGGTTTGACTTGTCTATTCTGCGCTTGATAGCCAAGGCTTCCACAGGGTCAATCTCGGGGTTTCGTATGATGTCTTCCAAGTGCCATTGCACGGAGTCGATCCAATTTTTGAGATACAACACGTTTTCAATGGTCTGTGGAGCGTATGGGTTATGCATTGGAGCATCTACATTGTCCACCTTATGGTAGTCTATGATGGTGCCATCAAACAACTTATTGGCGTCTTTACTGAAGCTCATTTTCTTTTTCCGAAATTTTCTTGCAAAATTACGGAAAAAGGTAGAACTCACACAATTTTTGGCGGTGATTTTCAGAACTGTATGGCAAATCAGGAAGGTCTATAAACGAAGAATGCGTCCCACGTTGGGACGCACCTTTCTCCATAGCGGTTTAGCTTAAGGCAAGAATCTTACCTTGACAAGATTTTATGGTTCTTTTTATTTTTATACGTTTCTCATAGGAGAACTATTTCTCAACTTCGTAACCAGCTTTTACCCAACCTTCGTAACCAGACTCTAAGTTTATGGTTTTGTAATTATTCCAAGTGTTTGCGATACGACCAGGAAGAGACATTCCGACAGCGCTCCAACCAGACTTTCCGTAAACATAAATTTTCTTGGATGTGTCAAACTTTGCTTTTACAGCGGTCATAAACTCACCGTCATCACTTGCCCAATCTTGTGCATTGGAAGCGTCAATGTTCACAGCGCCTGGAATGTGTCCCTTTGCGTACGAAGTGTCTGGTCTCGTATCCAAAATCTGAGGATTGCTGTCGGCATCAATGTAACTCTTGAATTTTGTGGCATCAGCTTTTATGTACGCTGTTAATTCCTCTTCGCCTCCACTCTTGCTACAAGAAGAAGCACAAAACATTGCAATGACTGCAATTAAAGCAAATTTTAAAAATTTCATACTCTATACCTATTATATATTATACAAAACAACTATTTAGAACCTTTATTTTGAAATACGCAACTATGCACTCAAAACTCGGGCAAATATAGGAACGTTTTTCTTCCTTGCAAAGGAATTGATGAAAAATCTCAGCGAAAGTTTGTTCTCTCAAGACAAGGTGTGGCTATAAACGAAGAATGCGTCCCACGTTGGGACGCACCTTTCTCCATAGAGGTTTAGCTTAAGACAAGATCTTATCTTGACAAGATTTTATGGTCTGTTTTAATGTTTTTATGTTGAGATTTGTTCAACACTGTACTCTAACTTGCGTTTCTGATTGCGTACCAACCTCCAATTATGCCATTGGCGTTGTCTCAAACAAACCAGTTAAGACCTCCTTTCGAATGTCCATCTTTATCCTCTGATTTCTGAGTTGTAGCACAAACAGGGTTCCCTCTTTTGAAAACACGCAATTTATATACATTCAAAACTTTAGCAAAGATAGAAATGTTTTTGAAGACAGCAAAAACATTTCCGTTTTTTTTCATCTTATGATTGTAAATTTTAACGTGATTACTTTGTTAAAAAGTGTTGCATATAATATTGCGTTGCCTTATCTTTGTACGATATGGGCGCATTGCGCATAGCCGTGATGTGCCGAAAAGAAGAAAAGAGGAAAATTAAACCATTAATAATGAATTAAGCATGAAATTTGGACATTTCGACGATCAACGTCGTGAGTACGTGATCACCAATCCGCGCACACCATGGCCGTGGATTAACTATTTGGGTAATGAGGATTTCTTTGGTCTCATCTCAAACACAGCTGGAGGATACGATTTTTACAAGGACGCTAAGTTCCGCCGTATCACTCGTTACAGATACAATGGTGTGCCTATGGATGCGGGAGGTCGTTATTTCTACATCAAGGACGGAGAAACGATCTGGAACCCAGGTTGGAAGCCAACAAAGACTGCTCTCGACAAATACGAGTGCCGTCATGGTATGAACTACACCATCATCACTGGTGAGAAGAACGGCGTTGAGGCCGAGGCGCTTTTCTTCGTTCCTTTGAAGACTCATGCAGAGGTCCAAAAGATCAAGTTGACCAACAACACTCCATTCCAGAAGAGTTTGAAGTTGTTCTCTTTCGCTGAGTGGTGTTTGTGGAACGCTTCTACCGATATGGAAAACTTCCAACGTAACTTCTCAACGGGTGAGGTTGAGGTGAAGGGTTCTGTTATCTATCACAAGACTGAGTACAAGGAGCGTCGCGACCACTACGCATACTACAGTGTGAATGTTCCTATCCAAGGATATGACACAGACCGTGAGACATTCCTCGGCCTTTACAACGGTTTCGACGAGCCTCAGGCTGTCCTCGCTGGTAAGCCAGGAAACTCTTTCGCTCACGGATGGTCTCCAATCGCTTCTCATTACATTGAGGTGAACCTTGAGCCAGGTGAGGTGAAGGAGTTTGTTTTCGTTCTCGGTTATGTTGAGAATAAGCAAGAGGAAAAATGGGAGTCTAAGGGTGTCATCAATAAGAAGAAGGCAGAAGAGACTATCGCTAAGTTTGATACTGCCGCTAAGGTAGACGCTGCATTCCTTGAATTGAAGAACTACTGGGATAACCTGTTGAGCATCTTCACAGTAGAGAGCGGCAATGACAAGCTGGATCGTATGGTCAACATCTGGAATCAATACCAGTGTATGATTACCTTCTGCTTCTCTCGTTCTGCCTCATTCTTCGAGAGCGGTATCGGTCGTGGTATGGGATTCCGTGATTCAAACCAAGACTTGGTTGGTTTCGTTCACCAAATCCCTTCACGCGCTCGTCAACGTATCATTGATATTGCGTCTACTCAATTCCCTGATGGTGGTTGCTACCATCAATATCAACCGCTCACGAAACGTGGTAACAACGATATCGGAGGTGGATTCAACGACGACCCAATGTGGTTGATCTTCGGTACGGTGGCTTATATCAAGGAGTCTGGTGATTTCTCAATTCTTGACGAGCCAGTTCCATTCGATAACAAGGAAGGTTCAGAGAAGAGCCTCTTCGACCACTTGACGGTTTCCTTCAATCATGTTGTCAACAACCTCGGTCCTCACATGTTGCCTTTGATTGGCCGTGCCGATTGGAACGACTGCTTGAACTTGAACTGTTTCTCTTGGGATCCAAACGAGTCGTTCCAGACAACTGAGAATAACTCAGAGGGTAGCAAGGCTGAGTCTTTGATGATTGCTGGTCAGTTCGTTATCTACGGTCGCGACTATGTTGAACTCTGCCGTCAGATCGGTAAGAATGACGAGGCTAACCGCGCAGAGAAATTTGTCAACGATATGGTTGAGGCTGTTAAGAAACACGGTTGGGACGGAGAATGGTACTTGCGTGCATACGACTTCTATGGAAAACCAGTTGGAAGCAACCAAAATAAAGAGGCTAAGATCTTCATCGAGTCTCAAGGTTGGTGTACAATGGCTGGTATCGGATTGAAGGAAGGTCTCGTAAAGAAGTCTTTGGATTCTGTAAAGAAATACCTTGACTGCGAGCACGGTATCGTTTTGAATAACCCTGCGTTCACAGAGTACGTTGTTGAGTATGGTGAGATTTCTACTTACCCTGCAGGTTACAAGGAGAACGCTGGTATCTTCGCTCACAACAACCCTTGGGTCATCATCGGTGAGACTGTCTTGGGTCGTGGAGACTACGCTTGGGACTACTACAAGAAGATTTGTCCTGCGTACGTTGAAGAGAAGAACTCTCTCCTCCACAAGGTCGAGCCATACGTATACAGCCAGATGACCGCTGGTAAGGACGCTGCAAAGCCAGGTGAGGCCAAGAACTCTTGGTTGACAGGTACTGCTGCTTGGAACTGGTACGCTATCACTCAATTCGTCTTGGGTATCAAACCTGCTTATACAGGTCTGGAGGTTAACCCTTGTATCCCTGCTGATTGGAAGGGCTACACTGTAAACCGTAAGTTCCGTGGCGCAGACTATAAGATCACCGTTAAGAATACAGGCGTTATGAAGGGTGTTAAGGAATTGATTGTTAACGGCAAGAAAGTTGACGGAAACATCATTCCAATGCAGCCTGCTTGTAGCAACAATGTTGTAGAAGTAATTATGGGATAATAACCAAAATGCCAGGAAGACCTTGAAAAAAGGCTCTTCTTGGCTTTTGATTTTTTCACAATAAATAAGAAGAACGAAAATGAAGAAATTTTTACTCGGAGCCTTAGCAGTAGTTATGCTTGGCCTTGCATCTTGTGGAGGTAACACAACTGCTACGGTGGCACAGGCTGATTCCGTTGCTGTAAATGCTTATCCTGAAAATTCTCCAGTAGCAAAATTCGGAAAATTGCACGTTGACAGTTTGCAACTTTGCGACAAAGATGGCAATCCTGTTCAATTGGCTGGTATGATCACTATGGGTTGGCACTGGTGTGGCGAATGCTACACTCGTGAGTCTATCGAGAACTTGGTAAATGAGTGGGGAATCAACGCCTTCCGTTTGTCTATGTATGTTGAAGAAGGAGGATACAACGAATCTCCTGAAGAGACTTTCAACCAAATGTGTAATTTAGTTGACATCTGCGGTGAGTTGGGTATCTACTGTATCGTTGATTGGCATACACTTACTCCAGGAAACCCTCTCCACCCAGATTATGCAGGTGCAGACGATTTCTTCCAGAGAATCTCTCATAAATATGCAGGTGCAGACCACGTTCTCTACGAGATTTGCAACGAGCCTAACAACTGCCAAGAAAAGGCAAATCCGGAAAAACCTTGGGAGTGTACAAAAGATACAAACGTTACCTGGGATATGATTGCTGAGTACGCCAACAGAATCATCCCTATCATCCACTCAGAGTATGACGCTGTCGGTGCTCAACACCCAATCATCATCGTGGGTACTCCTCAATGGGATCAGTTGGTGGACGCTTGCTTGAAGGTAGGTATGTGCCAAGGAAATGGAAAAGACCTTTGCGACTCTCTTCCTGCTCGTGACGCTCGTTTGAAGTTCGACAATATAATGTACACTTTCCATTTCTACTCTGGAGAGCATAACGAAGGGTTTGAGAAAGACGGTAAGCCAGACTACTACAACATGTATTCTTACATGTATGATGTTTTAGGAAAATTGCCAGTCTTCTGCTCTGAGTTCGGTTTGACAGACGCTAACGGCGACGGTAAGGTGGATTTCGATCGTACCGACAAATGGTTGCTCCTTCTCAGCGGAAACAATGCAGGAAAACAGATTGTCAGCTTTATGAATTGGAGTTATTCTGACAACGATCGTTCTTCTTCTGCTTTGAACCAAGGCGCATGCGCTGCTAAGAATTGGAACGATGTAACTGCTTCTGGTGAATACATCAAGAAGGTTCTCTCCGTGGTAAACAAAGGTGTGGCAGACACAACTGTGTTGAAGCCATCTAATCTTTACACTAAGTAATAAGGTGATATAACAGGTAAGGGAGGGCGATTTGCTCTCCCTTTGGTCTTCTCTATAATTATAATGAACACCATGAAAATTACAAAAGCACTTTTCAAAGGTCTGTCATTGGCTACAATCGCCAGTCTGACGCTTACGCAATGTGCGCCTTCTTCCTCAGATAATAAAAAAGAGGCGGAATTTCCTCATGCAACCTATGATTTTCAGGCTAAAGACACTACTTGGAAAAACTTGACCGTTCGTGAGAAAATCGGACAAACAATGATGGTCGTCTCAAAATATTTCGACTATAAAGAGGTCGGAAGCGGAGACATTAAAGCGTTCATGGAGAAATATCCTGTAGGAGGAATTTTCATTGCTCGCTGGTATTACGTTAACTATGAGAAAGAGCCAGAAGCCCTCATCGCCCGCACGATGAAGGAGTTCAACGAGGCTTCTAAATACCCTTTGTTCTTCTCTGAGGACTTTGAACGCGGTATGGGTGAAACGTATGGCAAATACACCCACATGCCTGCTGAGATGTCTATCGGAGCCGCTAATGACACTGTTTTAGCGTATAATTTCGGAAAATCAATCGCTACAGAGGCTAAGGAGATGGGTTTCAATTGGCTGCTCCACCCTGTCTGCGATTTAAATATGAATCCTTTGCAAGAATTGGTTATCGAACGTTCGATTTCCGATAGTGCCAACCTCGCAATTCCTTTGTTAAGGAATCAAATGCACGGTATTCACGGCCAAAACGTCATCGCTACCGTTAAGCATTTCCCTGGCGACGGTGTAACCATGCGTAACCAACACATTGTTACGACACCTAATTTCTTATCAAAAGAGGAGTGGATTAACTCTTTCGGAAAGCTTTTTAAAGAGATGATTGATGGGGGAGCAGCTTCTATCATGGTGGGGCACCTCACATTGCCTTTCTTCCAAACGGACTCTATCAACGGTCAATTGCCGCCTGCAACTTGTTCTCCGGAGTTGATGCAGGGCTTATTGCGCGACAAATTAGGCTATAAAGGTGTCATTATTTCTGATGCGTTGAATATGGGTGGTTGTGCAGGTTACTACAAAGATGAATTGGAACTCTCCGTGCAGGTATTTGCAGATGGAGCTGATGTCGTACTCTGGCCTTCGCTCGCTTATATGGACACTGTTGAGGCTCGTATCAACAGAGGCGAAATTCCAATGTCTCGTTTGGATGAGGCTGTGGAACGTATCTGGGCTTTGCGTGAGCGTTTTGGCTTGCTTGAGAAAGTTTCAGGTGATTCTATCTTCACGCAGATGAGTGATTCTGACAAAGCTTTGGTGGCTGAAACGGGTACAAAAATCGCAGAGAAAGCTGTTACCCTTTTGGAGGACAAAAACAACGATATTCCGTTGACTACCGACAAGGTGAAGAAAATTCTCCTCGCTCCTGTCGGCTATTGCATCGACGATAAGAAGTTCGACCTCACCAAGAAAGAGTTGGAGAAACGTGGCTTTGAGGTTACTATGTTGGTGAACCCTCATTTCTATGAGTGGGGTTGGCAGATTGACAAGTTGGATGCCTACGATAAAATCATCGTGATGTTTGAAAATCGCTATTTCTCACCTTTGGGAACGGCGTTGTTTAAAGACAAAGAAGCGTTTGGCGTTTGGACGGTCAATATGACGAACTCCGCCAAGCGAATCAGCATTTCATACAGCAACCCATACTTGAACGAGTTGTATGAGTCTATTTCTCCCGTGCAAATCAATGCTTACAGCTGTGATGCTTTCACCCAAACTGCCGTTGTCAAAGCACTTTGTGGCGAGATTCCTTTCTTAGGAAAGTCTCCTGTGAGGTTGCATAGGGAAGAGTTAAGATAATTAGAAAATAATAATTTTTGATATAATGAAAAACGGTAAATTATCCATCTTAGAAAAATGTTCGTACGGAGCAGGCGACTTAGCTTGCAACCTCTTTTGGGGTTTAATCTGTATGGCTACAGTGTTCTATACCGACTATTTCGGGATTGCAGCCGCCGCTGTGGGAACGATGGTGTTGGTAGTCTCTTGTATTGATATTGCGTTTGATGTCATCATCGGTGCGATTGCTGACCGTCACAACTCTTGTTGGGGACGTTTCCGCCCCTGGATTCTCTTCGGTGTGGTCCCATTCTGTGTGATTGGTTTTTTGACATTCTATACACCAGAGTTGAATGACACAGGAAAGTTGATTTATGCATACGTTACTTTCTTGCTCTGCCGTTTGATGTACTCTGTTGTTAATGTGCCATACGGTGCGTTGATGGGAGTCATCTCTCCAGATCCTCAAGAGCGTACGGATGTTTCTGCCTTCAGAAACGTAGGTGCGCAGATTGGTTGCTTGTGCAGCTATGGTTTCGTGTTCGTCATCGTTCGTTACATTCAAGACCATTTGCAGGTGGATGGCAAGACTGCCTTCTCATACACCGCAGCCTTGTATGCCGTCGCTGCGTTCATCATGTTGATGTGTACTTTCTTCTTCACTCGCGAGCGTGTTGAGCCAGTGAAAGAGGAAAAGAGTAATCTCTCTGACGATGTGAAGGACTTGATGCATAACAAGCCTTGGATCACACTTTCCATCGCTGGTATCGCCATGTTGTTCTTCGTTTTCGTTCACAACGGATTGATCCCTTACTACGCTAAATACTGCGTGGCAGACTACTCTATTGTTGATGGGAAAGAAGTGTTTTCTGTTTCTGGAACATTGTTCGGAATCAACCTCACTTGGGAGTTGGTGTCAACTCTCTTGTTGGCTTCTGGCTCTATTTTCACTATCATCGGTACTTTGTTGATCCAAATCGTAGTGAAAAAATTCGGTAAGAAGAACACTTGGTTGGGTTGCTTCACTTTGGCTTCTGTTCTCTCATTGGCATTCTTGTTCTTGGATAAGAGCAACATCGGAACCATCATTCTCCTCAACATTGTCTTCACATTGGCAATAGGTCCTTCTGGTTACATCATGTGGAGTATGTACGCCGACGTTGCCGATAACTCGGAGGTTGAGACAGGTCGCCGTGCCACTGGTTTGATCTACTCCTCTGCCACTATGGCTCAGAAATTGGGTCAGGCTTTGGCAAACTCAATCCCTGCCTACGCTTTG
Organism: Bacteroidaceae bacterium; assembly: GCA_963654355.1. Classification (GTDB taxonomy): domain Bacteria; phylum Bacteroidota; class Bacteroidia; order Bacteroidales; family Paludibacteraceae; genus UBA1181. The sequence goes on from CAVKBM010000007.1 coordinate 22,834, forward strand.
GCTGCCATCGGGTTCGTTGCCAACACAGAGTTGAGCGCAGAGACTGTTAGTTCATTAAAGACTTATTTCTCTGCTCTTCCATTGATCGGTTCTGTGATTGGTATCGTTGCGCTTTTGTTCTACACCATTGACGAGGATAAGATTCAAGAAAATTCTCGTAAGTTAGAAGAAATGAAGGCTCAACAGGAGGGTTGTAAAAAAGACTAATAAAAAGTTTATAGCCATAGATAAAAGCTCGGTGTGAAAGCATCGGGCTTTTTAGTTGTAATGTAGTAGGTGTGGAAAATCAAATTTTATTTTACCTTTGCAAAATATAATCTTAGAACGATTTTCACAGGTTAAACTGACGTAATATGAATCTTTTTGATGTGTACCCCTTGTACAACGTAAATATTGTAAAGGGAAAAGGTTGTAAGGTATGGGACGATAAAGGTCAAGAGTACTTAGACTTTTATGGTGGTCATGCGGTTATCAGCATTGGTCATTGCCACCCACACTATGTGGAGATGATGACAAAGCAACTCAACGAGTTGGGTTTCTACTCTAACTCAGTGGTCAACAAGTTGCAGGTTCTATTAGCTGAGCGATTGGGTAAGATTTCTGGATATGAGGATTACCAGTTGTTCTTGATTAATTCGGGTGCTGAGGCCAACGAGAATGCGCTGAAACTTTCATCTTTCTATAACGGTCGTACACGGGTTTTATCTGTTGAAAAAGCGTTCCACGGACGTACGTCCTTGGCGGTTGAGGTGACCAACAATCCAAAGATCATCGCTCCTATCAATGATGGAAAGCATGTGACCTATCTTCCGCTTAACGATTTGGAGGCTTGGAAGAAGGAGATTGAAAAGGGTGATGTCTGCGCTGTCATCTTGGAATGTATTCAGGGTGTGGGTGGTATCAGAATGGTTGAGCAGGAGTTCTTGCAGGGTCTTCGTGAGGTATGCGACAAGTACAACACCGTTTTGATTTGCGACGAAATTCAATGCGGTTATGGTCGTTCAGGAAAATTCTTCGCTCACCAACATCTTGGTGTGAAGCCTGATTTGATTACTGTTGCTAAGGGGATAGGAAATGGTTTCCCTATGGCGGCTGTTTTGATTTCGCCAAAGTTCACTCCTGTTTACGGACAATTAGGTACGACTTTCGGAGGAAACCACCTCGCATGTACCGCGGCTTTGGCGGTTATCGATGTGATGGAGAAAGAGAATATCGTAGCCAATGTGGCTGAGGTAGGAGATTATTTCATACAAAAACTCAAAGATGCTAATTTGCCACACGTTGTGGATGTTCGTGGGCGTGGTTTGATGATAGGTGTTGAGTTGAATTGTCCGTACAAGGCGATTCGCAACGATCTTGTCTTCGAGCAACACACATTCACTGGTTGTAGTGGAACTAATGTGCTGAGAATTTTGCCGCCACTCTGCATCACAAAGGAAAACGTAGACGATTTCGTTGAACGTTTGAAAAGATCTCTTTCAAAAAACTACTAAAACAAGAAAAGAATGGCAGATCAGAAGTTGTTTCAAGCGGTGGTGCAGGATGTTCGCGACCAAAAGATTTTGAGAATCGGGTATGTGAACGACGAGGCTCTCGCAAAGATGGAAAAAACCAAAGAAGTTTATCTGTTGAATAACGAGAAGACGGAGATTGAGGTGGTTACGGGTGGTGAATATTTCAAGCCAGTAGTCGTAGACGATATCGTATATAACACCGAAAAGACCGCAGTTGTCATCAAGGCTCGTCCTGAGGGTTCGACCACAGGTGCCGACACATTCCGTGGCGAGAAAAATCTGGAGGATTTGGCTTTCTTGTCTTATTTGCAGACATTCATCGAGAAGCGCAAGCGAGAGATGCCAGAAGGCTCATATACGACTAAGCTCTTCACCAAAGGAATCAACAAAATCTCTCAGAAAGTGGGCGAGGAGGCTGTTGAGACTATCATTGAGGCAACGAACGGTACGAGTGAGCAGTTCCTCTACGAGTCGTCCGATTTGATGTACCACCTCATTGTGTTGCTTACCGAGAAAGGCTACCGCATTGAGGATTTAGCAAGAGAATTGAAAGCGAGACACAAAGAGTAATCTTGATTAGCAAAAACAACCTCGTTGGAAGGTCTAAGATTCACAAGATAGAGAAGTTTTCTTGTGAATCTTTTGTTTTGTAAATTATGGACGGACAAGTTAGAAAGAGTCCGTTTCACGTTTTTTATTATGTATATTTGCAGTATGGTTCAGAGTTCGTATACGGTTTTGGATTTGTTTTGTGGCTGCGGTGGAATGTCTCTTGGTTTTGAGGAGGCGGGTTGTCATATCTTGCTCGGTGTGGACTTCTGGAAGGACGCACTGATTACCTATTCACACAATCATATTCATAGCAAAACATTGCAAGCGGATCTTTCTACATTGCAAGCTGAAGATGTTGAGAAGACGATTGAAACGAAACAGGTTGACATCATTATAGGCGGTCCACCATGTCAAGGCTTCTCTGTCGCGGGGAAAAGAATTATAGACGACGAACGAAACAAACTGTACAAAGGGTTTGTTCGAATGGTTGAGTATTTCAAACCGCAGGCGTTTGTAATGGAAAATGTGCCGAATATTCTCAGTATTGGAGAAGGACAAGTGAAAGAAGCAATTATAGAAGATTTCCAGAGATTGGGGTACAATGTTAATGTGCAGGTTTTAATGGCGTCTGACTATGGTGTGCCACAAAATCGTCGACGTGCTATATTTGTGGGACTATTGAATTCTGAAGAGAAATTTATCTTTCCCACACCGTTTGTAACCGAAAAAGTAACCTCAAAAGAGGCTTTAAGTGATTTGCCAGAACAAAGTATTGAGGAAGGAGGAATTTATCCAACGCCACCTCTATCGGACTATCAGAAGATGATGCGCAGGAATAGCGAATGTGTACATAATCACGAGATTACAATTCACAATGAACGCACGAAGAAGATAATTTCTTTGGTCCCAGATGGAGGCAATTACAAAGATCTTCCGATAGAACTGCAAGGAACAAGGAATGTTCACATTGCTTGGACAAGACTGAATAGTAAGAAACCTAGTTTTACGATTGATTGTGGACATCGTCATCATTTCCATTATAAATGGAATCGTGTTCCGACTGTTCGAGAATGTGCTAGAATTCAGTCGTTTTCAGACAATTTTATTTTTATAGGAAGTAAAACAAGTCAATATAAACAGGTAGGGAATGCAGTTCCTCCTTTGCTATCAAAATGTATTGCAGAAAGTCTAATTTTGACATTGAAATATGGAAAATAAAAAAGCAGAGTATTATCAGATAGCAGATAAATTTTGGTATCGGATACATTTCGTTCGTCCGCGATTTAAAAGTAACATTGAAAATGTGCTCTTATATATGGCAAATGAATGTTGTCGAATACCAAAATGTTCGTGTGAAGAATATAGTAAAAGGTATTTTAACGCTATAAAAATGTTTCCTGGTAATATTGATATGGCTGATAAAACGCTCCACAATTGGCGTACGGAGATACCTGCATTGTTTGGTTTTTACAAGGAAAATAAAAAGGAAAATGTTACGGAAACATCTAAAATGGCATTTTTCTTGCAGGAACATCAGGATTTACCACAATTTTTGAGATTTTTTCTTTTCTCTTTTCAAATTCCTGGAGGACATTTAAAACCTCAAGATTTAAAGGAAATAATTGAAAATAAGATAAAATTTAAACCTGCTAAAATAATTATTCAGACTCTGCTTGCAGGTAATGAGTTGTTGCAGGGTAAGAAGGAAATGTCTATTTCTGCGGAGGAGGCTACGTATTGTATTTTTAATGATATTCGTGTGACTTCTGGTAAAATTCCACCTAAAGCTATTGCTGAAAATATTTTAAAAAACAGAAAGAATAAGGTAAAATACTATAACGCCAAAGACAAAAAGTCGCTATCCTTAACAGGGAAAGCGAGAAGCAAAGGTGATATGACGAGATATGCGGGAGATATTCTTGATTATATGGAACTTGCGAGCTTGCTTATAAAGGATAGTAATTATTTTTATTTAAAAGGGAATGAATTAACTGCCATAAAAACAATTGCAGATGATAATACTTGGTTTGATGGATATGACTCTTTTTACCAGAAAAAATCAATTAATGTTTCTGATTTGTCTAAGATAGAAACACGTTGGTTTGAATATGTAAATAACGCATTGAATCCAAATATATTTAAGACGGATGTGATGTCTCTGATAGATCAGAATAAGAGAATCAACGTTATCTTTGGCAACCGTATATCCGAGGTTATTATGTCTAACAGCAAGACTACAAAGGATATTGGAAATCTTGGAGAAGCAATCGTATGTAGTCATGAGAAAATGCGTCTTAAAATAAGTGGCTATGGTGATTTTGTTCGTCTTGTGCAAATTGTGGATAGTCCTGCTTATCACCCTGGATTTGACATAGATAGTTATGAGGGAGATGGAACGGAGGATCATCGCTACATTGAAGTGAAAACGACGATAAGTAAGCAAAAAATCCAACAATACGGTTTTTGCATGTCTCCAAATGAGTGGAGAGTGGCAGGGACTATAAAAAAACACTATTGCGTCTATCGTCTTATGCTAAGTGAGAAAGAACAAACATTATTCATCCTCAGGGATCCTGTTGGTTTGTATAAAAAGGACAAAATAGATGCAGAACCGAGAAATGGAATGAATATAACTTTTTCTCCCAGTTGCTTTCATCCCACAGAAATATTAACATGGAAAAAATAAAGGTTGCGTCTCTTTTTTGTGGCTGTGGAGGCATGGATTTGGGTATTATCGGTGGCTTCGCCTATTTAGGAAAAGAATACCCTCAAAACCCTTTTGAGATAATCTTTTCTGTTGACAATGACAACTATTGTACAAAAATCTATAATGACAATTTTGAACATAAGTGTGTTGTTCAAGATGTTCGTTCTCTTAATGTAGAGGGAATACCTCAGTTTGATATGCTTGTTGGTGGATTTCCGTGTCAATCGTTCTCTATATCTGCCCAAAATCCTCCTCGTTTGGGATATAAGGATGATAGGGGAATGTTGTTTTTCGAAATGGTTAAGGTATTAAAGGCGAGGCGTCCACGATTTTTTATTGCTGAAAATGTGAAGGGTCTATTGTCTGCAAATAACAAAAAAGCATTTCCGATGATATTAGAAGAGTTTGAATCTTGTGGATATTTTATTACTTACAAAATCCTTAATGCATCGGAGTATGGTGTTCCTCAAAAGAGAGAAAGAGTCATCATTATGGGTTTTAGGGAGGTTGAAGATTTTAATAACTTTAGTTTTCCCACACCAATTCCATCCTCGGAGAGGACAGTTTTGGGTGATGTCTTAATAGAAACTGCGAATAGAGATGAGTCTTTGTTCTTTAGTAAGAAAGCTGTGGAGGGTATGTTGGCTGTAAGAGAAAAGATGAACAAGGGTCGTGTAATGAAGATAAATGAACCATGTAACACTATCAGTGCTCATTTGGCAAAGGTAAGTTTAAATAGTACAGATCCTGTTCTTATGTATAATGGTAGGTATCGAAGATTTTCTCCGAGAGAGGCAGCAAGAATTCAATCTTTCCCAGATGACTTTAGAATAGACTCGGTTTCTCAAGTAAGACAATATAAGGCTATTGGCAATGCAGTCCCTCCTGTGCTTATGTGGCATATCGCTAATGCATTGCAACAAGCAATCGGAATTTCAGAAAATGAAGATGTGCAACAATTCGCTTCTCATCGTACAGACCCTCAGCAATTGTTTCTCTTTGAGAACTAACTTAAAAATGCTTGTAAAATGTCTTATTTGTCTAAAAATAACTAAATTTGCGTCAATGTTGAATTAGGGGGTTAGATTATTGCAATACATATTGAGTAAAAACAAATTAAATATATTCATATATGAAAAAAAGAATACTTACAGCAGCGGTTTTTGCATTGTTTTTTGGATTCCAAATGAGTGCCACTTCTTTGACTGTTGTACCTCTTACGGGCGATGAACAAAGTACTGCTATTGACCAGATTGGTTCTTGGAAGTTTGAAGGGGACTCTATTATGATGCTTTACTCAAAGGCAGATGGATCAGTTCTTTACACTAAGAAGTTGTCTGAGGTTCGCAAAGTTGTTTTCAAAGAAACTTCTACTTCTGTAGCGGATGCAAAGAGTAACAGCAGTGCATACGCTGTTTACCCTAACCCAACTCAAGACGAACTTTTTGTTAAGGGTGCTGACGAGCAAACAGAACTTCGTGTGATCGACTTGCAAGGTCGTGTCGTTCGATCTGTAAAGGGTTCAAGTGTTAATGTGGACAATCTCGCAAATGGAGTCTACAACCTTTTGGTTAATGGCGAAGTTTTCCGTTTCATCAAGAAATAATTTGTAGGTCATTTCCATAAAAGAAGGCGTGCTATTCGTTAGTGCGCCTTTTTTATGTGGGTTCATGCGAAAACTTCTTTTAGTACTTCTAATGAACGTATCTCTCCGAAACTGTCAGTGTGAAGTTTGTAATATTCTAACAGGTAATTTATCACTTGCTCTCGCTCTGCTTTTGTGAAGCGAAAATAGGTGTAGTTGAGAGGGGTCATTCTCAGTAATTTTTGCATTTGCCCTGCTTCTTTTCTTTGTAGATAATGGGTGTGAGGGGGAGGTGAATTGGTGTATTCTACTTGCAAAAGGTCAAAATAGTGGTAGTGCGTCGTTTCTTCTCGTTGAGGCTGAAATCCTAAGAACAGAGAAAGTCGTATTAGAAAAAGTATGTGGAAATTACCCAGCCCTTTTTTGCTTTGCGATAACGTGGCAACCGAATTTTTTATGAAATTAAAGAGATTGTCATCTTTTTCGTTGGTTTTCAAAATATGTAGTAAAACCTCGGAGATGAAAAAAGAAAGCGCACTTTTTATCGGATTGAATATCAGTTCTGGATTGACTTCCATTTGTTGAACCTCATTGATGATGTTCAATTCGCGATTGTTGCGAACGTTCACGTCTATGGTTACCACTGAAAGTGGGTGCAGACATGCGTTCCCTTTGTGCTTCTTGCTTTGCGTCCCGTAGAGCAGAAAAGAGGCTCGTCCCACCTCCCGTGTGTAGAGGTCGATTATGCTGGCGTTGTCTTTAAACTTGTTGACGCTCAGCACTATGGCATCCGTCTTCAAATTCATATTCTTAATAGATTACAGTGCAATGGAAACAGAATTGCCCGGTCTCTTTGATTACTAAGCATTTCTTTTCGTTGCGTATCTCTTTAATGGTTTGATGCAGAATCTTTTGCAAATTCTTATAGCGTACTGTTTGTCCTGTCTTGTTATTGTAAAACTCCCAGTACGAGATGTCGAAAGATGCGCCGAATGCGTGGCTTGTGGTGTCGCGTGTGGCATTAAGGTTTGAACTCCTCAATGTGTTTTGGCTCTCTAATGTACGCAGACATGAAGTTAGAATAATGGAATAGGAATTGAGTTTTTTTTGCTCTAATTTTTCGTGGAAGCGGTCGCTAATCTCATTCAAAAGGGAGACTGCGTCGGATGTTAGGTACGGATAAGAGTAGTGCATAGGTTTCTTAATGTAATGCACCCCCTCATCAACATATTGTAGAATTTTATTTTCTAATAAAGAGTCGCGTACTGCCAGAAAATCCGCGTTCTTGCGAAATGGCTCTTTTAGCCCTACTTCTCTTCCCGTGATGATGTGCATACGGTTTGGGTCGCGTAAAAAATAACTGTTTTTCAGCGATGCATAGAGAGTGCAGTGTTTGCGATGTTTAATGGTTGTGTCTTGTGTTGTCTCTATTGTGTCAGTTTTTGCGACTGCTGTTTCTGTTATAGCCTCTGTTTGGACGGAGGATTGACATCCGTTCAGTAACATCAATGACAACGCTAATGCGATGACAGTCAGCAGTGGATGGTTCAAAAACTGTTTCATTTGGGTTCTAATCTGAATAGTTTAGAGTGGAAGGTTGCGATGAGTTTCCCCTCTTCGTTGGTGATGTCTACTCTGTAGGATGCAATAGTCCTGCGGACTGACACCTCTGTTGCTTTGGCGGTAAGTACACCTTTCGATACCGCTTTGATGAAGTCTATAGATCCGTCTAATGACACGGTGAGCTTTTCGTGTGTGTTGGCGGCGGCTGCGCAGGTGAAATCTGCCAATGTGAACAATGCTCCTCCTTGCACTGTGCCGTTGCCGTTTAAATGTATATCTGAAATGGACATTTCAGATGTTGCCGTCCCCTCGCCCAGTTCAATGAGACGAATACCGTTATGCTCGACAAACTTGTCTTTCGTCATCAATGCGAAAACTTGTTCCTTGTCCATACAATATTAACTTCTTATTTTAACGTGTTAAAAACTTTTTTATGATGTACAACGCATGCAGCTAATCAATCGCTTTAACATAGCAACGGCGGCGCATGTGCAGTTCTTTTTCGTAGTTATCCCAGATTCCGACGGCATTGATGTTCGTCTCCAATTGTGGGTTCGTCAATGCATATTTGAAATGGTTGTCAATATATGCTTGGTTCAGCTGGGTGTAGAAGAGTGAGTGAATGCCCCTTTTTTGCCAGTCGGGATGCACCCCATTCAGGTACAAATCAATAGTGTCCTTGTTCTTCAACCCCTTCAAAAGATGAATGAACCCGAAAGGAAAAAGTTTCCCCTTCGCTTTTTGGTAAGCGGCCGAGAGGTTCGGCATGCTGATACCGAATGCCACAACTTTATCTTTGGAGTCAACGATGATACTGACGTATTTCGGATTGACAAACGAGAAATAGTTTCCGATGATGACTTCAATCTCGCGGTCTGTCAGTTGTGAATATCCGTAAAGGTCGGCAAAAGCAGCGTTGAGGGTTATAAAGAGGTCGTGTGCGTATTTCTTGACTTCGCTTTTCTTTTTGAACTGAAGCACTCGCAGGTCGCTGTTCTTCTGGGCAATAATATTATTGACGCGTACAATTTTATCAGGGACTGCATTTCCGACGGTGATGCGGTATTGTAGCCAATCTTCAGCTTTCGCATAGCCTAACTGCTCAAGGAACTTTGGATAATAGGGATAGTTGTAGAGGGTGGCGACAGTAGGCACTTTGTCGAACCCCTCGACGAGCATTCCTTCTTTGTCCATGTCGTTAAAGCCTAATGGTCCATGGATTCCCGTCATACCGTTTTCTTTTCCCCATTGTTCTACCGTCTTGAGCAATTGTTGTGCCACTTCAATATCATCTGTGAAGTCAAACCAACCGAAACGCACTTTGTCGCCCCATTTTTGGTTGGCTGTGTAGTTGATGATGCCTGCGATGCGGCCAACGATCCTATCTTCTTTATAGGCCAACCAGTAGCGTGCCTTGCTGTGCTCGAAAGCAGGATTCTTCTCTTTGCGTAGTGTGTTCAATTCGTCAAACTCCAATGCGGGCACCCACTGTGGACAACCTGCATAGAGTTCATTGACAAAGCGAATGAACTTTTTTAAATCTTTGTCGGTAACGACTTCTCTAATTTCAATCATATAATGATGAACGAAGTTTTTTACTTCGAGCCTGCAAATTTATGATTTTTTTTTGGGCGATGTAAAAATAAAGACCTATTTTTGCAGTCGCAAATGCCGCTATAGCTCAGTTGGTAGAGCAACGCATTCGTAATGCGTAGGTCGCGAGTTCGAGTCTCGCTATCGGCTCGGATGGCAGTTCTTTTAGGTTGAGGGCTGCCTTTTTTATTTGCGATGCTTTTCTGTGTCGCATGTCTGAAGGTGAAATTTGTTCGGAAATGAAAAAACGTATTGCTTTTGTGATCAATCCTATCTCGGGGACAAGCGACAAGAAGGATCTTCCAGATCTTATCAATGAGGTGTTGGACGCTGAAAAATGGGAAACGCCGACCGTTGTGTTCACCGAATATGCAGGGCATGGCAGGAAATTGGCAAAACAATATGCGTCCGAGCAGTATGATGTTGTTGTCGCTTGCGGTGGCGATGGAACGATGAATGAGGTGGCTTCTGGTCTTATTGGTTCTAATACTGCGTTCAGCATTGTTCCATACGGGTCGGGAAATGGTCTTGCTCGCCATCTCGGCATTTCTATGACGCCTCGTAAGGCTATCAAACAAATCAATGAGGGGTCTCGTCGAGAAATGGATTATGGACTTGTTGATAATGAGCCTTTTTTTTGTACTTGTGGCACAGGTTTCGACGCCCATATTAGCCATACTTTCGCAAACGCAAACACAAGAGGCTTGTTTACATACATCAAGATAATTGTAAAAGAATATTTCAAGTATAAGTCATATAGATACAAGCTCTCGTTCGGAGAAGGCTATATCTCTCGTCGTGCCTTTTTGATAACTTTTGCGAACGCCTCTCAGTATGGGAATATGGCATATATTGCCCCGCACGCCAGCACGCGCGATGGTCTGATGGACATTTGTATTCTTGACCCATTCCCTATTTATGCGATTCCTCGTTTGGCGTGGCAACTTTTTATGAAGAGAATCGATCAGAGTCGCCACGTTACTACCATGCAAGCCAGCCGAGTCATTCTCTCTCGTCCATACGAGGGAGAGTTCCATATCGACGGTGAACCCATCAATTTAGGAACAGATATATGTGTGGAGATTGTTCCAAAGGGGTTGAATGTCTATCTGTAGGACTTGTTTTTTTATGCGTTTTCTCCGAACAAGGCTTTGTCTACCTCTTCCGAAATGCCTAATTTGCCGTTGATTACGGAAACGATGTCGAATCGACCTTTTGTGCAGAGAGCGTTGTCGGAGGTGCGGTAGATGTCTTCGTAGAAAACATAGCGCCATCCTTCTTTCTGCACATTGAGGCGGCAGACAAATTTGTCGTTACTCACGAGAGCTTTCTTGTATTGTAGTTCTGCTTTTGCCACGACAAGGATGATGCCTCGTTTCGTCAAGTCAGCGAAATCTAAATTGATAGTTTGTATGAAACGATGACGGGCGTGTTCCATATAGTGTTGATAGTTCGCATTGTTGACGATTCCCTGAAGGTCGCATTCATAATCGCGTACCTCAAATTCATATTCAAAGATATAATCTGCCATGTTGGGTTTGATGATGAAAAATTACGATGTGCAAAGGTAAAAAAACGGAGAGAAAAATTTTCAATAACTCTTCTAAAGGATAAGAAACGTAACAAAAAATTCTGTATCTTTGCGCGGTTTTCTGGGGAGTGGTTTTGTGTTGTGATAGTGAGGGGGATAGAATCTCGGGAGACGGTAGAATTAGAAGAAGATACTTTTATAAAATTATAATTTTATGATTAACACCAAGAATGCAAAATTGAACGCATGGGTAAAGATGTGGGCTGATATCTGTCAACCTGAGGATGTTTACTTGTGTGATGGCTCTGATGCCGAGTTCACTCGTCTTATGGACGAATGTGTAGCAAAAGGTTTGGCTAAGAAGTTGAACGAAGAAAAGCGTCCTAATAGCTACTATTTCCAATCTGATCCTAGTGATGTTGCTCGTGTAGAGAACCGTACTTTCATTTGTTCTAAGAAACAAGAGGATGCAGGACCAACTAACAACTGGATGGATCCTGTTCAAATGAAGCATATCTTGATCAACAAGTACAACGGTTGTATGAAGGGTCGTACTATGTACGTTATCCCATTCTCAATGGGTCCTCTCGGTGGTCCTATCAGCCAGTTGGGTGTTGAGATTACTGACTCTGCATACGTTGTTGGATCAATGAAGATCATGACTCGTATGGGTAGCAAGGCTTTGGAATTAATTGAAAAGACTGGTGATTTCATTCCTTGTATCCACTCAGTAGGAAAGCCGTTGCCGGACGGATTGACCGATAAGAAGTGGCCTTGCGCTCCTATCGATGACAAGTACATCGTTCAATTCCCTGAGGAGCACGAAATTTGGACATACGGTTCAGGTTACGGAGGAAATGCATTGCTTGGTAAGAAGTGCTTCGCTTTGCGTATCGCTTCTGTTATGGCTAAGGAAGGAGGCTGGTTGGCAGAGCACATGTTGATTCTCGGTTTGACTAACCCTAAGGGTGAGAAGAAATATGTTTGTGCTGCGTTCCCTTCTGCTTGTGGTAAGACTAACTTGGCTATGTTGATCCCTACTATTCCAGGATGGAAGGTTGAGACTGTAGGTGATGATATCGCTTGGATGAAGTATGGTAAGGATGGTCGTCTTTACGCTATCAACCCTGAGGCTGGTTTCTTCGGTGTTGCTCCTTACACTTCAGCTAAGACTAACAAGAACGCTTTGGAGAGTTGCAACAAAAACACTATCTTCACGAACGTAGGTTACACTCCAGACGGTGATATTTGGTGGGAAGGTATCGGATATGACTGTCCTAAGGGTACTATCGATTGGAAGGGCAACGTTGTTGACGATCCTTCTTCTCGTGATAAGGATGAGAACCCAGTTGCTCACAAGAACTCTCGTTTCGCTGCTCCTGCTGACCAATGTCCAGGTATCAGCCCAGAATGGGAGGCTGAGGCAGGTGTTCCTGTTTCTGCAATCTTGTTCGGTGGTCGCCGTCCAAGCACCGTTCCTTTGATCCACGAGGCTAACGATTGGAACCATGGTGTTTATATGGGATCTATCGTAGGTTCTGAGGTTACTGCTGCTGCTATCGGTTTGAAGGCAGGTGTTCGTCGTGATCCATTCGCTATGTTACCATTCTGTGGTTATAATATGGGCGACTACTTCCAGCACTGGATTAACGTTGGTGCCGCTGCTAAGGATAAGACTAAGTTGCCTAAGATTTTCTTCGTTAACTGGTTCCGCAAAGACAATGGTAAGTTCTTATGGCCAGGCTACGGTGATAACAGCCGTGTATTGGCTTACATCTTCGATCGTTGTGATGGTAAGGGCGAAACTGTTGACACTGTAATCGGTAAAGTTCCTGCTCCTGGTCAAATCAACATCGACGGCTTGGCTGATGTAAACGAAGAGACTATGAAGAAAGTCTTGGCTGTTAATCCAGAAGAGTGGAAAGATGAGGTTAAGTTGATCGAAGAGCACTACGCTAAGTTCGGTAAACACCTCCCTAAGGAGTTGCGTGCTGAGTTGGACGCTTTCAAGAAAAGACTTGGAATGTAATCTGACAACGTATAGATAACAAAAAGCCGTACCTTCGGGTGCGGCTTTTTTATTGTTGTACAAGATTCTATTGAGCATTGTTTTACTGAACGGCAGGGAAGCTCTTTTCTATGTTTTGTTCACGATGACATAATTCTACCCTTATGCCGAATTTCTGTGCAATATGTGCTGCCATGTGTTCGGCAGAATAAACCGAACGATGTCTGCCACCTGTACATCCAAACGAGAACATCAATGAGGTGAATCCTCGTTCTATGTAACGTTGTATGTGTGCATCCGCCAAAGCATAGACATAGTCCAAAAAATTTAGAATCTCACCATCTTGTTCCAAAAAGTCAATCACGGGTTGGTCCATACCCGTCAGCGGTTTATATTGATCATACTTTCCTGGATTATGAACGCCCCGACAGTCAAACACATATCCACCGCCATTTCCTGAGGTGTCTTCAGGAATACCTTTCTTGTAGGAAAAACTGAAAACTTTCACCGTTAGTTTTGTATTGTCCAACATAATTTTCTTGTTAGAGGCATATCTTTCTGCAAGATTTTTCAGAATAGAAATTAAATATGGGTAATTTGAAAAATCATTGTTCTCAATTAAATCTGTTATGTTTTTCATTGCCAAAGGAATGCTTTCTACAAAATACGTCTTCCCTTCAAACAATCCCCTATAGCCGTATGCGCCCAACACTTGCAACTGGCGGAAAAGAACGAATAAAGCCAATGTCTTCTTAAATGCTACTTCGTTGACTGTCTGGTATTTGCGAAGTGATTCCATATAGGTTTGAACCAACTCTTCTCGGATTTCTTCAGGATAGTTTGCTTTGGCTTGCCATACGAAAGAGGCAACGTCATAAAAAATCGGCCCTCGTCTACCTCCTTGAAAATCAATAAAATAAGGCTTCCCGTCCTTCAACATCACGTTGCGAGACTGGAAATCTCTGTATAAGAACGTGTTGCTGTCATGTTGCAGTAAATCGTCCGTCAATTTGTTGAAGTCTTGTTCTAATTTCACCTCCCCAAAGTCTATTTTCATTAATTTCAAAAAACAATATTTGAAATAGTTGAGATCCCACATAATTGAAGTTTTATCCATAGTGGGGATAGGGTAGCAGACAGAAAAATCTAGATCTTTTGCAGCATTGAATTGAAAATCAGCAAGTTGAGAAATAGTCTTTCGAAGAACTGCTCGACTTTCTTCTGAGAAGACATGCGACTTAATGTCAGGTGTAATTGTTTGATAGAGAGATACATCACCTAAATCTTCTTGCAAGTAGAATAAGCAATCCTCAGAAACAGCAAACACTTTTGGCGTGTTAAGTTGTTGAGTCTCAAAATGTTTTGCCAAAGCGATGAATGCCTTGTTCTCGTCGACCGACTCTCCTTGCACGCCAATCAGCGAGCCTTTATTGGACGAAAGTCTGTAATATTTGCGGTTGGAGCCCTCTCCTTTCAGCAAGGAGCAGGTAGGTTTTTCGTCTAACAACTTCTCGTATAATGAAATTAACTGTTCCATTTTGATAATCAGTTTATTTAAAAATTTGTCAGCTTGCGATTTTAAAAGCGGTTTGCAACAACGCAAATTGACGGAAACGGCTTCAAAATTACTATTTTTGCAAGACTAATTTTTTGCAGATGATTATTTTCAACACTACATTTTCAGTTTCTTCTCGGGTAGAGCAGAATTTTTTAGATTGGATGCGTCAATCGTGTGTTTCAAGCATACAAGAATGTGACTACATCGGCGGACTTCGTTTCTTGAAAGTTCACACCCAAGACCCCGAGACATGCACCTATAGTTTGCAGGTAGAATTACCTTCGCACGACGATGTTGCGACCTTTCAGAAAGACTATTTCATCGACATCAAACAATCACTCTTAGAGACCTTTGGTGTTGAGGCGTTGCCATTTTCTACGGTGTTGGAGGAGTGCGAGTTGTAATTAATAAGAAATTATGGACAAGAAAACAAAACATACATTAATAAACGGTGATAGTAGGAATCTTTCGTTGATTCCAGACAAGTCAGTACACTTGATTATCACATCACCACCATATTGGCAGTTAAAAGACTATGGAAACGAGAACCAGATTGGCTTTCATGATAGTTACGAGGAATATATCAATAATTTGAATATTGTATGGTCTGAGTGTAATAGAATTTTACATGATGGGTGTCGTCTATGTATTAACATAGGAGATCAGTTCGCTCGTTCTGTCTATTATGGAAGATACAAGGTCATTCCTATACGCACAGAGATTATTCGATTTTGCGAATCCTTGAAGTTGGATTACATGGGGGCAATAATATGGCAAAAGCAGACAACGATGAATACGACTGGAGGGGCGGCTATAATGGGTAGTTTCCCATATCCTCGAAATGGAATTTTAAAAATAGATTATGAATTTATTCTTATTTTTAAAAAGCAAGGGAAATCTCCTACGCCAACTGTTGAGCAAAAGAAACAGTCGGAAATGACGAAGGAAGAGTGGAATACATATTTCGCTTCGCATTGGAATTTTGGAGGAGCTAAGCAAGACGGACATATTGCTGTTTTTCCAGAAGAGCTTCCACATCGGCTTATTAAGATGTTTTCTTTTGCTGACGAGACTGTTTTTGACCCTTTCATGGGAAGCGGAACAACGGCTCTCGCAGCAAGAATTTTAGGACGCAACTCAATAGGTTACGAGATAAATCCAGATTTCAGATCTTTTTATGAGGAGAAAGTGACGCAGCCCACGCTTTTCAACGATGCTGAGTTTGAATTCCTTATAGATGCAAATGCTTTTGATTTAAATGAGAAAAAAGAAAGATTGCCCTATCAATTTCAAGATCCTCATAAGATGGAAAATAAAATTGATGTGAAAAGTTTGCAATTTGGATCAAAAATTGACAGTGAGAAGAAAGAACGTCAAGATTTTTTCTCGATAAAATCAATTTATGCACCTAACATTGTTAAACTCAGCAATGACTTGGTTGTAAGATTGATTGGGGTGAAACCGATAGAGGGGAAAGAAAAAGAAGCAATTGATTTTTTAATAGAAAAAACGAAGGGGAAGAAAGTTTTTTTTAAATACGACACGACAAAGTATGATGAAGAAAATAACCTAATGTGTTATCTGTATTTGGAAAATAAAACATTTATTAACCTTCATCTTGTTAAATCAAAATTAGTTGATGTAGACAATTCTATTGATTTCAAGTATATTGGTAAGTTTAACAAACTACATAATGATTAAGGTATGATTGATAACAGCAAACGATCAAAAGATTTTGGCAGGAAGGAGCATGTTCTTAATTATGCTTGCCAGACATACCAATTGTCGAGACCTAATAAAGTGGGAGAGGTTATGGCTTTGATTCGTGAGTGTCAGCCAGCATCCTACGAAGAATGGAGTAAGTATTATTTCAAAAATGCTTACGCCACAAATAAGGATCATACAAAGATGGATAGGCAGGTGCTTGCAGAATTAGGAGATCGTTTGTATGAAAAAATAACGACTATTATAATTCCAGAATGGGAAGCGGCTTTTGCTGAGATTACAAGAAAAGATTGTCGCGACTATATAATCAATCTTACTTTAAATCGAACATACGATGGCTACATTCGGGAGAAATCTGTGGTGAACGATGGTTTGGCAAAGATATTTCCGAAAGTTGTGTTTGAAGAGAGCGATCCTTCGCTAGACCATTCTATGGATATTGATTACACGGGCAAAGTCGGTTCCAAATATTTCGGAATTCAAATTAAGCCAATTACTGCAAACTCTAATTTTGGAGGATACTCTGTACCAGAAAGAATGAAGAAGAACTTTCAAAATTTTGAGAGTGAGTTTGGTGGTAAAGTATTTATTGTGTTTAGTTTAAGGGGAGAAATTGCGAACAAAGATGTTATTGGTAAAATCAGAGAAGAGATAAAGAGACTTTCTTCTCAAAGTGGGAAAACTCAGAAATCAACTTCTACGAAAAAAAGATGAATGTGTTTGGAAAAGTGCGAGTTATGCCCCGTCAAAAAGAATTTGCATATCTACTCTTTTTTCATTACCTTTGCAAAATATTTTTCCAATGTTGGAAAGTATTCATAAAAAATAAATAATGAGTTCATTTAAGGAATTAGGGTTAAGCGAAGAGATCCTTCACGGTATTGAAGACTTGGGATTTGTCGAACCAATGCCGATTCAGGAGAAGGTTACTCCTTTTTTGTTAGGAGACAGCACGGAGGATTTAGTCGCACTCGCCCAAACGGGAACCGGTAAGACCGCTGGCTTCGGTCTTCCTTTATTACAGTTAACAGACAGCCACGTGCAGAAGATTCAGGCTCTTGTCCTTTCTCCAACAAGGGAACTTTGCATCCAAATTTCCAATGACTTGAAGAAATTCTCAAAGTACATCAAGGGAATGAAAATCGTGCCTGTTTATGGTGGTGAAAGCATCGTTACTCAGTTTAAACAATTGGATATTCCGCCTCAGATCTTGGTGGCTACTCCTGGTCGTTTGATCGACCTCATTGAACGTGGCAAGGTTGACCTTTCTGGTATTCGTTACTTAGTACTTGACGAGGCTGACGAAATGCTCAATATGGGCTTCCAAGAGGATATTGAACGTATTCTTGAAGAAACTCCAGAAGATCGTCGTACTCTCCTTTTCTCGGCTACTATGCCTAAGGAGATTGCTGAAATTTCTAAGAAGTATATGAAGAACCGAGTTGAAATCTCTATCGGTAGAGTCAATTCTGGTACTGAAAATGTAGAACATGTCTACTATATGGTGCAGGCAAAGGATCGCTACAACTGCTTGAAGCGCGTTGTTGATATCAACCCTGACATCTACGCTATCATCTTCTGTCGTACCCGTCAGGAAACGAAGGACATCGCAGATAATTTGATGGCAGACGGATACAACGCCGATGCTTTGCACGGAGACCTTTCTCAGGCTCAGCGTGATACGGTTATGCAGCGTTTCAGAAGCAAGAAACTTCAGATTCTCGTGGCAACGGATGTGGCCGCTCGTGGTTTGGACGTTAACAACTTGACTCACGTCATAAATTATAATCTTCCAGACGACATCGAGAACTATACTCACCGAAGTGGCCGTACGGGTCGTGCTGGTAAGAAGGGTATCTCTGTGGCTATCATCCACTCACGCGAACGTAATAGAATCCGTAGCATTGAGAAGCAGATCAATAGGACATTCGTGCAAATGCCTGTCCCTTCTGGTCTGGAAGTGTGTCAAGCACAATTGTTCTCAACAGTTCATAAGATTAAAGAAGCGACGGAGAATGTTGATCGTGAGCAAATCGCTCCTTACTTGCCTACTATCATGGACGAGTTGAAAGACTTGAGTCGCGAGGATTTGATAATCAACTTCGTCTCTCAAGAATTCAATCGTTTCTTAGAATATTACAAAGGGGCGCCAGATCTCAACTTGGGCGTGGCGGGCGACAAGAGGAAAGAGCGTGATCGCGAAAAGAACGAAAGAAAACGTGGAGAAAAGGGAGAAAGAGGTGAACGTCGTAGAGATCGTAAGTCTTCTGCAACGACAGAGGATATGACACGATTGAAAATCAATATGGGTTCGCGTGATGGATTCACTCCTAAACGAGTTCTCGGTTTGATTAACGACACTACTGACAGCCATGATATTGATGTCCACGGCATTGAAATCACTAATCGCTATTCTTTCTTTGATGTTGACAAGTCGGTTGTCCCTGATATGATGGAGGCATTCCGTCGTAGAGGTGACGAGATTGAGTTGCAAGAGGTTGAAGACCGTCCTTCTCGTAGGGAGAAAGAAAAGAGAGACGATAGAGAGAGGGGTGGAAAAGAAGGCGAACATTTCTATAGCCAATTTGGTGAAGGCGGACGTAAAGACCGTGGTAGTCGTCGCGATCGTGGCGGAAGAGACGGCGGATCTCGTCGAGGCGGAGACGACCGAGGTGGTAAGAGAGAGTTCCGCAGAAACAAAGACAGTTTCCGTCGTCATCGTTAAAATCGTTCAAACATCATCTGATATTTGAATGGATGACGCATATTTGACCATAACTTCACCTTGTGAGGGACTCTATAAGGAAAAGGGAAGCAAGTTTTTTGCTTTTGCTTTTCCTGTTTTTTCTAAAGAACAGGTAAAACCGATCATAGACGACCTTCGGAAGGAACACCATGATGCCCGTCATGTTTGCTTTGCCTATATCATAAACCCGTTAAGCCCTGAAACACGTTCTAACGACGACGGAGAACCTTCTGGAACCGCTGGTCGACCTATCTTGGGTGCGTTGATGTCCAAGAATGTTGTCAACGTGCTGATGGTTGTTGTTCGCTATTTTGGTGGCACCAAATTAGGTACGAGTGGGTTGATAAACGCCTACAAGACAGCCTCGTTGGATGCTTTTGAAAATGGCGAAATCATAGAACGCAATTTAGAGGCAACATTCACCATTTCGTTCGGATATTTCATTATGAATGATGTGATGAAGGTGATTAAAGAGGATAATCCAACGGTTCTTTCCCAAAAATTTGACAATGAATGTCAGATGCAGTTGCAGATTCGTTTGAATAACTATGAACGTATAAAGGCGAAATTAGAGAAATTAGAGGGATTGAGAATTGAAGAATAACGGTGTTCTCATACTTTTACAAATAACAAAAGGTCTTAGGCTAATCCTAAGACCTTTTGTTGTATTTATTTGTTGTGTGTTATTTCAAACGGATAACTTTTGTCTCTGAGTGGCTCGGATAAGTCAATTTCAAGAGATAGACACCAGAGTTGAGACCTGCCTCGCTGACTTTCAATGCGTGGGTGTAGTCGCCTTGTGCTTGGATTGCATTGACAAAGTGAGTGAGTAGGTTGCCAGTAGCAGTGAAAAGACTCAATTTCACTGGCACATTGTTGAAAGGAACTGTGTATTCTGCCACCACATCATTGTCTGAATAGTAGACGTTGAGCATGTCTTTCTTGTCGCTTACGATAGATTCAACGCCAGTTGATTGTGCAACAATCGTTACATTGAAGTTGAGTTTTACAGCCTTCATACCAACGACAAATGCTTGAGAAACAGTGTATTTATCGCCTACAGAGACACGGTTAGGGTAGTGTCCAATATTGACGAGCATTTTGTCCAATGTCAATTCGGAGTAGATGGTTGATTTCTCATTAGAATAGGCAACGATGTCGCCATTGTTGTTGAACCAATGTCCTGGGTCGTTGGCTGTAGAGGTCTTGTAGAATGTGCCGTTGCTGTTTACTCCGTAGAAGTTGAGGTTGGTGGCGATGAGCTCTGCGACGGTCATATTGAATTTAGAAGCCAATGTGGTAGCATCTAAAGTAACGGATGTTGAGGCGTAGTCACTTGCGATAGGTAATGTCACCTCGTAGTTATCTTCGTAGATGGTTTCAATTTCAGACTCTTTCTTTACTTCTTCTTCGTCGCAGTTGTTGCAGACGGAAGCCCAGTCGTACTGCAGATTGAAGTTGTTATACCAACGTGTCTTAGCGTCTGCAGCACCAGACACGCCATTTTCAAGGGTCAAAGTGTAATTGTGGTGCTTTTTACGTGTCTCGTCGCCTTTATACGCGTAGTCGGTGTTGCAGACAACGGCAAAGATGACACCACTTTGTGGAGTTTTATCGAGGCGAAGCGTTGCTGAGCCTTCGCCCATAACTGGCTCGCTGTAGACTGGAGTTCCATCTGTTGCACGGTAGCAGAGTTGCAAGCTCATGTTATCTCCGATAGGGGTTAATTTCACTTTTACAGTCGCTCCGTTAACGGTTAAAGGAACAATGTTGGCTCCAGACCATCCTGGGGTTGTCTCGCTATTAGGTGTCAACACACCGTTCTGCTCGGTCATCGTTTGGTAAGGCGTAGCATACCATTTTGCAACGTTCTTGATAGAACAGTCGGAATCCCAGTTGCTGTCTTCTGCCTCGCAACCCAATTCTCTTCCGAAATTTTCGTTCAATAGTGTGCGGATGTTTTCAGACCATCCTTGCATATCAAGCATTGCCAATTTTGCACGATACTCCATGATGAGGCGACGAACCTGTGCATCGCCCATCTGGCCTGCCATTGTCTCCAAAAGGTAGTTGCTTCCATCTACGTTCGGAGTGTTTTTCCACAACCAAGGCACTGCACCTGAACTGATCCATACACCCAAGAAGGTAGGGAAAATGTTAGAATACTGAGTTCCACCCAAGAGCGTACGCCAGTTGTTGCCCCCAACACCTTGTGCGCCTGGACCACCGAAAGAGCCGTCCAACAACCAACCACTGTAACATTCGATAGGCATAAATGGAGCGATAACACACGCAGCGTTCAAGAATCCCATTCCAGAGTAGGCATTACTTTTAGTCTTGTCCGCTGATCCACGACGTACGGCCATCTCTTGTTGCAACCAAGTGTTCCCACCTTCTTGAAACCAGTGAACGTATTTCGCACCTAAATCTGTCAAAATACAATGTACACCCTCATGAATCATTGCGTCCATCTGTGTTACGCGATCTGAGTAAGGGCAAGATGGGTCGAAGCTATAAACAGGGTAGTAAGAAGCATTGACTGCAGGATAACCATCAATGGTTGTTTGCCAACCTCCTGTTGCACTAGTATCGCTAGAACCTGTGCAATCCATTGAACCATAGAGATATACGGCACTACGGTAACCATCTTCTACACGACGGTCTCGAGGCCATCCCATGACATTGGTGATGTAGTCAAACTCTTGGTTGAAGTAGTTTAAAAGGTTTTCGATAGCGGTGTCTGTGATTTTACTACAACGTTTTGCTCCATAGATAAAAGACCAATACTGCTTGCTTTTAACACCAGCAGCGGCTTTGATACAATCACCGTCGACATCTTTTGTAGGCACCTCGTAAGTGATTCCCTCGTCATTGAAGTTGTAGTAGACATTTGGCGAATACGCCGGCCATTCGTATGCGTCTCCCTCTGCTGCGTTAGCATACGAAGTCGCACAAAGCAAGGACATTACAGCCCATAAATTTTTAATTTTCATAAATATAGATATTAAGTGTGTCTAATGGTTTATAGAGCCCTATGTCAAAAAAATCTTAACTTCGTAGCGCAATAGTAAAAAAAAAATTGAGAAATAAAGGGTGTTTGTAGACATTTAATTGATGTGGCACAATAAATTTCCCTTTCCTCGCCGTCTTTCGTTGTCAGTAGAAACAAAAAAAGCACACCGACTGTCAGTGTGCCTTTTCTGTATATCGCAGTAATCTTATTTGATTACTTGTTTACTCTGAACTTTTCGTTGCCGTTCTTGATATAGTCAACGATTTGTTTAGCGGCTGCGATGCCTGCGTTAGTGTTCGCCTCGGTTGTTTGAGCGCCCATCTTCTTAGGAGTTGAGAAGTAGCTTCCCTCAAATTTAGCGAACTCAGCGTCAGCGTCTGGCTTGATGTCAGTGACATACTTCAAGTCCTCTCTGTCAGCCAACAATTTGATGAGACCTTCCTCGTCAATAACTTCCTTACGAGCAGTGTTGATGAGGATGCCACCCTTCTTCATCTTGCCGACCAAGTCGTAGTTGATGCTTTTCTTCGTTTCTGGAGTTGCTGGAATGTGGAGAGAAACGATGTCGCAAGTAGTGAATAAATCCTCCTGCTTTGAAACAGCCTTAACACCTGCAGCTTCGATGGCAGAAGCAGGGCAGAAGGCATCGTATGCGTAGACTTCCATTCCGAAGCCTTTCGCAACGCGAGCAACGTTACGTCCTACATTACCAAATGCGAGTAAACCTAACTTCTTGCCCATCAACTCAGAACCAGATTTCCCGTTGTAGAAATTACGAACCGCGAACACAAGCAACCCGAATACCAACTCAGCAACAGCGTTGGCATTCTGACCTGGAGTGTTCATCACTACTACATTGTGGGCGGTAGCGGCTGCGAGGTCTACGTTATCGTAACCAGCACCTGCACGAACAACAATCTTCAAGTTCTTGGCAGCATCAAATACTTCGTTGTCGATCACATCGCTACGGATAATGATAGCGTCAGCGTCGGCAGCTGCGTCAAGCAATTGTTTCTTCTCCGTGTATTTCTCTAATAATACTGTTTGAAAGCCAGCAGCGTCCAAAACACTCTTTATACCATCAATGGCAACCTTTGCGAAAGGCTTCTCAGTGGCAACTAATACTTTTGTCATACGATTTTGTTTAAGTGAGTAGAGACGCCTTGTCGACGCCTCTACTAAGTTTATTTTTTTTGAGAATATGCGTGAATCTTCACGTATACCAAGATTTTCAATTTGACGTCTCCGTCTATCACTTAACGTGAGCAGCCTCGAACTCGTTCATACAATCAACGAGGGCTTGAACGCTTTCAATAGGAAGTGCGTTGTAGCAAGAAGCACGGAAACCACCAACCAAACGGTGTCCCTTGATTCCGACCATACCTTTTGAAGTAGCGAACTTGAAGAACTCATCTGCCAAGTCTGCGTATTGCTCTTTCAATACGAAGCAGATGTTCATACGAGAACGGTCTTCCTTCTTAGCAGTACCAACGAAGATCTTGCTGTTGTCAATAGCGTTGTAGAGAAGTTCTGCCTTAGCCTTGTTTCTGCGTTCCATTTCTTTAACACCACCTTGAGCTTTCAACCAACGGAGGTTCAACAAGGCTGTGTAGATAGGTAATACAGGAGGTGTGTTGAACATAGAACCGTTGTCAACGTGTGTACGGTAGTCTAACATCGTAGGGATTTGGCGAGACACCTTGCCGAGTAATTCGTTCTTAACGATAACGAACGTAACACCTGCTGGAGCCAAGTTCTTCTGGGCACCACCGTAAATCATTCCGTATTTAGAAACGTCGACTGGGTGAGAGAAAATGTCAGAAGACATATCCGCGATTACGGGAATTGGAGAGTCAATGTCTGTGAGCAACTCAGTTCCGTAGATCGTATTGTTAGAAGTGATGTGGAGATAGTCTGCGTCAGTTGGGATTTGGTAGTCCTTACCAGCTTTAGGTACCCAAGTGAAATTTTCATTAGCAGAAGTAGCGACTTCAACCACATCGCCAAACAACTTAGCCTCTTTCATAGCCTTCTTAGCCCATACACCTGTGTTGACGTATGCTGCTTTCTTCTCTAAGAAGTTGAAAGGAACCATACAGAATTCCAAGCTTGCACCGCCACCAAGGAAGATAACTGAATATCCCTCTGGAATATTGAGAATCTCTTTGAACAAAGCGACAGCCTCATCTACAACAGGCTGGAAATTCTTCGCACGGTGGCTAATCTCCAATAATGACAATCCATCGTTTTGAAAGTCCAACACTGCTTGTGCAGTTTGCTCAATCACTTCTCTTGGAAGAATTGACGGTCCGGCATTGAAATTATGTTTCTTCATATCTCTATGTGTTAAATATGTTTTTACTTTCTATGAGTTTTCAAGCTTGCTTTACTTTGCTTCCTGCCGTAGCCTGTAGGGAACGACGGCGCAAAATTAGAAAATTTTTTTACTGTAGGAAAAATTTCTTTTGTGTTTTTTTGTAAACAAAAAATTAATATAGACTTACTGAGCCTTGATTTGTACTTGTTTTGCTTACTATATGTGTTGAATTTATAATGTTCGCTTTCTTTTTGATATTTAATCTTTGTAAAACTTTGTTTTAACTAACAATTTGGCAAACAAAATTTTTTTGTTTCTCCCGAACGTATTCCATCTTTGATTGTCTCTATCACAATAGAAAATGCTAATTTTGGAATGTTTTTGTGCCTATAACTCATCAATATCGTTCATCAATGTTTGTCTCTACAGACTTTTCTAATTCTGATCGTATAGTCCTTGGTGTTGATCCAGGGACGAATGTTATGGGCTATGGTCTCCTTAGAATAGAGGGAAGAAAGGTCGAATATGTCGCTATGGGTATTGTTGATTTGAGAAAAATTGACGATCCCTATTTGAAATTGAAGACTATACACAACAAGACGATAGAGATTATTGAGAAATTCCTGCCTGATGAGTTTGCCATAGAGGCGCAATTCTTCGGAAAGAATGTGCAGTCTATGCTAAAGTTAGGACGAGCACAGGGGGTGGCAATATCGGCTGCGTTACAGAGAGACCTTCCTATCGCCGAGTATGCGCCGTTGAAGGTGAAAATGGCGATTACAGGAAATGGCTCAGCCTCGAAAGAACAGGTGGCGAAGATGCTGCAGAATTTGTTGCATATTCCGAAGGAGGATCTTGAGACAAAGTTTGATGCTACGGATGCGCTTGCTATTGCGCTTTGCCATTATTATGAGACGAATTCACCAGTAAAAGAGAAGAAATTCAGTAGTTGGGCTGATTTTGCCGCAAAGAATGAGGGTCGGATTTGTAAAAAATAATAATAGATTTAGAACAATATATTTTATTAGAATTTTCACAATTTTTAAGAAAGTCATCTTTGATTTGAGTTTTTATGCTTAAATTGCGTTCGTTGAAGAAAAGGCGCAATTTATTCTTTTTTATACATAAACAGGTTAAACCATGATTACACACCGACTTAAATTGTGGACGATAGGGCTATCTTTGCTCGTTGGTTCGTCTCTCTATGCGGAGAAGAGTGTCTATATTCCTTCCAATTTCAATTCGTCTTGGCAGGATGATTATTGCAACAAAAACGGTCAGAACGGTACGATCAGTTCCATTGATGATTTGAAGGATGATAGTGAGCGTTGGAGCAAGAATCGTTCGTACCAGACTGAGAACATTGTTTGTTTTTGGGAAGCTGGTTTCGGTACAGACCCCGAGAAGATGATTAATCCAAACAACACGTCGCAAACATTCAATTTGAAGACGTTCCTTGCTGCTTGCGAGGATATTTTTGACCACCATGTCAACACATTGCATGCAACTTGGGACGATGGCGAAAATCTGAAGAAATACAAGCTTCTGTTCATGCTCAACTATACGACTTCTTGGATTGCGTATGGAGGTGGGTATGACTATACCATTGGAGCAATGTGGCTTGACCCCGCTGCTTTGGGTGTAAATTCAATGGCTGAATATCCTTATTTCACGTTGGCGCATGAATTGTTCCACACAATGTCGTATCAATGTTATTCTGACCGTCCGAGCGATGAGTATCGTGCATTTCAAGACACGAAGAATGGTGCTTTTTGGGAGCGTTCTGCCAACCATGGCGCTTTGCAGATGTATCCAAACGTGAATGAGGATTTCGCTCGTTATATGTATGCCACGCATTCTCATTTCCTAAATACGAGAAAGCATTATACGACGTCTTTCTTTCTTGAAAATCTCACTCAGACAGAGGGCGTTTTGGCGTTGGGTGAGTTGTGGAAACGCAACCTAAAGGACGAACACCCTATGCAGACGGCTTGTCGTTATTTCTTTGACAACAACCAAGCTAAACTCAACGCTTTTGTGGCAGAGTCGGCGATGAGAATGGTGACGTTCAATTTTAATGAGGGTACGAACGGAAGATATTACAAGAGTGTGGTCGACGGACTCTCATATCCAACGGATGGAACAGGTATCGTGCAGTTTTTTGACATTATTCAAAAGAAACATAGAACGATTCTCTATGCTGTCAATGCGGAGAAGAACCACTATGCGATACGCGACTGTCAAGCTCCGCAGGATTATGGCTTCAACGCAATTCAGATTTTCCCTACTAATGTGAATGCGGATGGCTCAGCTTCGTTCAAGATGCGTTTCCGTGGTCACAATGAAAATGATTCGAAGGATGCAAATAAGAAGTCTGGTTGGGCGTATGGATTTGTTGCGAAGAAGGCGGATGGAACGGTTCGTATGGGGAATATTTATGACAATGCGGATCAGACTATTTCATTCACGAAAGAGGCTACTGACAGTGAGATTTGGCTCATTGTAGCAGGTGCGCCAACAGAGCATAACTCGGCTCACAACTACTCTTGGGAGGCGGGTTTGCCTAAATACTATCGTTATCCATACGAGGTGTGTTTTGAGAATGCAGTCCCTATGGGATATAACGAAGATTATGAGGGAGCAAAGAGCAACGGAGCACCTCATAGCAATGGCGGTGGTTGGGTTGCTTCCACTGCGACGGTCGCCTCTTCGGCGTATGTCGGTCCGAATGCGAAAGTTTTGGGAACTGCGACGGTATCTGATAATGCGAGAATTGAAGATTACGCTATTGTAAAAGGTGCGGCTAAGGTGTATGGTAATGCTGTTGTAAGGGAAAATGCGATGGTCTTCACCAACGCTGAGGTGTATGGCGACGCTGTTGTTTCTGGGTCTGCTCGTGTTCTCAATGGCAGCAAAGTGTATGGCAATGCGTTTGTGACGGATAACGCCTTCTTAATCTCTACTGAGGTGAAAGACAATGCGATCTGTTGTGGTAACCTCTGGCAACGTGAGTATGGATTCTACTATAACACAAGCGGATTCAAGATTGAGGGTACTTGTGTAGCAGGTGGCGATTGTGAAGATGCAGGCGAACTCAATAATAGTGGATCTTCTGAGTCAAGCGGAACGTTTTTGCAATGGCCTGAGTCGGGTAACAATTCTCGTTCAAGGCACGATGGGCTTGGCAATCTTTCTGTTGATCAAATCACGACATTACGAAACAATTGGAATGATCTCAAACAACGATTCTCCATCTTAAATTCCACACATACAAGTAATTATGACATTAACTATCCATATAGTTATTTCACAGACGATGAGATGGAAGTAGGTGAAAGTGTTGATGAGGGTGAATTTATGGTTATCAACAAAGGTACGTATGTTGCTGTTACAGGAAAAGTGCCTGATGGAACAATTTATTCTGTGGTTAATGCGGCGGGTGTTGCAGTTTCTGAAGGAAATATCTATTCTGCATCTTCTGTTGTGATTCCAACTTCTTGTCAATCTGGAAAATATACTGTGAATATTCAAAATAGCGACAATTCTTATTGTGAGATCATCAGCAAGTAATCGTCTAACTTTTCAAACGAAATTATCATGAAAAAAATAGCATATTCAATACTTGCTGCACTGTTCTTAGGCGCAAGTTCATCTTTTGCTGCCATCCAACTAAAATGGAATGCGACGGCGAATCAGACAAAATATATTTATTCTATAACAGGTTCTTATTCAATTGATTGGGGTGATGGAACGACCGACTCAAATTTGTCGCACACCTACACGACAGCAGGTAACTATGTAGTTGAGGTGTCGGGTTCGGTAACGGAGTTCGATCTTCGCGGAGATGGCACTAATGGAGAATCGGGGGTGACGGATTTATCTTTCACAGAGACGGATAAAACTCTCACTACGCTTAACATTTGGGCAAACTCTTTGCTTGTTAATCTTAATCTCCAGAATGCTGTAGCATTGACGAAATTGGATATAACATTGTTGCCGATAAAAAAGTTAGACCTCACGAAAAACACGGCGTTGCAATCGCTTGATTTTAAACGTTGTGCAAGCATTTCCGAATTGGCACTGCCAGAAACATTTCCGTCTCTGACAACTGTTGATGCGAATAATAGTGCGCTTCCTGCGTGTCAGCTTAACGCTCTTTTCAAATCTCTTTCTGCGAATGGAGGTACAATCTTTTCCGTTGGCTGTACGGGAGATGCTACGAGCGACCCTACGATTGCCACTAACAAGGGGTGGACTTTCGGTAATGGCGGTTCTGGAGATGGCTCGGCAGTTTGCGAAACTCCTTTGTCAGCGGTCTCAAATGTTTCTTCATCGAAGAGATCAGACGGTTATGCCGTTTTATTTACTGGTAGTGAAAGTGCAACTAGTTATTCTGTAAAAGTCTTGAAAGAGGGTGCAACAGACTGTGAAGCGGTGTTTTACAATTCGACAAATGAGAGTATCAATGTGCCGAGCAGTGTGGTTGATCTTGAAACGACATCTTACTATGTCTATTCAATCAAAGGAACGCAATATGTCGAGGGGGGTCCGTTCAAGTTTAGTGAGAGCTCAACAGATAATCTGGAGGTGAAAAATTACGCTTGGAGGGTCTATGTGGACAAGAATATTGTTTCTATATTGGGTCTTTCAAAAGGGGATAAAATCACGTTGTATCGTGTTTCTGGTGATGTAGTGGCTTCTAAAATTGCAGTAGAAGAAGGTGTGATTTTTGAAGTTCCTTCGGGTGTATACCTTGTGAAGAAGGGTGCGGAGACAGAAAAAGTTATTGTGAAATAGACTATCGTTTCCGTTAGGGAATAGAAGAAAAAAACAAGAAACACAGCGGAAGGAGAGATTTTCTTCTTTCGTTGTGTTTTTTTGTTCACCACATTTAAATTTGCACTTTGAAATCAAGTAAATGAGATGGGGGTAAAACAAACGGCTTTCAGATACGCATTTCAGCGTTCATTGCCTGTGATGACGGGGTATGGATTGTTGGGAACAGCGTATGGTGTGTACATGCATAGTCTCGGCTTCAGTTTTGTTTATCCTATGCTGATGGCTATTCTTATTTATGCAGGTTCGGTTGAGTTCTTGGTGGGTAACTTGATGTTGGGAGCTTTTAACCCTGTTCAGACTTTTTTCTTAGCGCTGATTGTCAATGCGCGACATCTTTTTTATGGGCTTTCTATGCTTGACCAATATAAGGGGTTGGGTTGGAAAAAGTTTTTCCTGGTTTTTGGATTGACAGATGAGACTTTTGCGGTGGTGAAATCAATACCTGAGTTGCCGAAGGGTGTGGATAAAGGGTGGTTTTACTTGTTCCTCACATGGTTAGATGAGAGTTATTGGGTGGTTGGGGCAGTTTTCGGAGGACTGCTTGCTCCATATCTCACCTTTGATTTGAAAGGTATAGATTTTGTGCTGACGGCCATGTTTGTGTCCATCTTCACGGATAATTGGATGCGTGAAAGAGATCATCGCTCTTCCCTCATCGGTCTCATTACCTGCTTTTCCTGCCTGCTACTGTTCGGTACGGAGAACTTTATCATTCCAAGCCTCTGCGCTATTCTTTTGATATTAATGCTGTTTCGTAAATCAATAGAGGCTAACGTATAATCACTATGACTTTAACTCAAGAAATTATCACCATAGGTGTTGCAGTCGTGGCAACTGTCATCACGCGTTTTACTCCTTTTGTCGTGTTTCGTGCTTCTAAACCGACACCGAGATACATTACTTACTTAGGTAAAGTCCTGCCTGCGGCGGTTTTTGCTTTTCTTGTCGTTTATTGTTTTCGAGGCATCAATGTTATGGAGAAAAATCATGGCATCCCAGAAATCGTGGCGACAATCCTCACTATCTTTGTTCATGTCTGGCGACGCGATATGATGATGTCTATCGGCATAGGCACGCTTTGCTATATGGTTCTGATTCGCATCCTTTAGTTTTCCATTCGTGTCATAACCATTTTCAGTCCTAATTTAGGATGTTCGATTGTTACAATGTTATCGTTGAGAACGGCAGACATACGTGTGATGGAACTTCCATTCTCTATCATGCGCACCCACTCTCCATCTTTGGCAACGACCAAGTAGTTTGCACCGCCATCGTCAGCTTTTAGTCGGTAGCCTGCTGAAACGATTTGTTGCGTTTCTTCGTTTTTTGTTTCTTTGTGATGCGCCACCTGGTATAAAACCCCCTTTATTTTATTCTTCAGATTGAGCATCAAGATGCTTCTGAAATCTTTTTCTAAGATTTTCAACACCGTCTTTTTATTCATCTGTTCTATGCAACTGTTTACGATGAACTCTGTCTTGGAGATGGTGAAATCGAATAAGGTCATCCCGAAAGTGGTCATCATCACCATCCGATAATGGCCTGGAGTCTCTTCAGTCATTCCTAACACTCCCACCATGGAATTGTTTTTATAGTCAATCTGCGCTGTGTAATAGCGAGACTCTTGTAGACTGTCGAACACTGGGAGAAGATTGGAACGAGGCACAACCACACTTCCTGAAGGTGTCATTCCTTTGTTTCGAAAAAATTTAGGAGTGCAACTTGTTTGTGTTGTAACGAGTAAAACGCCTATTATAATCAATAGGAGAGTATTAGTTTTTCTCTTCACTGTGTAGTCTGTTTTATCTTACAGAGAAGACAGAGTTCGCGATGCGCTTGTTGAACTCTTTGTTAGAGAATGTGTATTCCGTATAGTCATTCTTCTGTTGACCTTTTTTCAAAGGTTCAATCATCTTCATTTTTTCAACTGAGAAATCTTTTTTGCTCAATGTAAGGTCGACTTGTTGTGAGAATTTTTGAATGTCGGCTGATTGTGGTGTGATCTTCACGATATAGTTGTCAGCATCTTGAAAGAACTCTAATTTGTAGTTCGCACCGATGTTGGCAATGTCGCCACTCATGCAGGCGGTGATTACTTTTTTGAGTTCTGCGGCCATAGGATTGGCAGAAGCGTCCATTGAGTTCTTTTTGCCGTTCATCTCCATCACAAGCTTGTTGCCGTTCATTGTCATGTTTTGCTTGAAAGGCTTTTGATACTCCAATTTTACCTTGTCGTGTTTTTCATAGTAAAATTTTCCGCTTGATTTCATGCTGTTGGACATTACTGACATGTATTTCTCTTGAGTAAAGTCGCTTTCTATAGAGGAAACCTTAGAGGCGACTTCTTGCATTTTACTCTTCAGTGCTGCTACGTCTGCAACGGCTGTTTGTGCAAAAGACATTGCAATTGAAGCGGTGAACGTTATTAATAACACTATTATTTTCTTCATGCTACTTTGTTTTTCAGGTTTTATTCTGTTCGTCAATACTCTTTTTTCATTGGAATTGACTTGCCAAAAGTAGAAAAAAAAAGGTGATACACAAAGCGTCACCTTTTTTTTCGTATGTTTTGCCGACAGATTAGGTGTAAAGTCCACCATTGACAGCGATGATTTGACCTGTGATATAAGAAGCAGCTTCTGATACCAGGAATCCTACGGTGGCGGCGATTTCTTCTGGCTCTCCGAAACGCTTCATTGGAATTTGTGCTTTCAAGTTTGCCTCGTCCAAATCGGCGGTCATGTCTGTGCGAACATAACCAGGAGCCACGGCGTTGACGGTTACGCCCTTGCGAGCCACTTCTTGAGCCAATGCTTTTGTCGCTGACATAACAGCACCTTTGGCGGCAGAGTAGTTGGTTTGTCCAGGCAATCCCATTTGTCCAGAGAGGGAAACCATATTGACGATACGACCGTTCTTTTTCTTCAACATTGGTTGTAATACGGAGCGGGTGGTATACATGAATCCGTTGAGGCTTGTGTCTAACACTTTCTCCCAGTCTTCGTTGGTCATCCAGATCAAGAGGCTGTCGCGACGTACTCCTGCGTTGTTCACCAAGCATTCGATGTATTCGCCTTCGTGAGATTCCTGCCAATCGGTGATTGCCTTTTCTACCTCGCCTGCGTTAGCAACGTCGAACTTCATTATTTCACCGTTAGAACCCTTCTCGCGTACCATCTTCAATGTGTTCAAGGCTTCAGCCTCGTTCGATTGATAGTTGATGATGACGTAGTAGCCCATTTCGGCCAACTTTATTGCGCATGCACGACCGATACCGCGTGATGCTCCTGTAACTAATGCTACCTTCATTTATAAATATTATTTTCCTTGATTATTTTAAAACGAATTTTAAAATGGTGTTGTTTTTGCCATCTAACAAAAGAAGTGTGTCTCCTGCAAAATTAAATGCACGAACATCTTCTATTGCATCAACGTATTTTTGCTCTAAATCTCCATCTAAACACATCATCCGTGTCATCGCTCCGTTCTCAATTTTTAGACTTGCTCCGTTTTGTTTGAAAGGGGCGTTGAGAATGTTGCATCCAGCATTACCTTGTGTCTCTTTACTTGATTTGTCAAAATTGATGTAGGCACCATCTTCCTTGTAAGCAGGCACTTCTCCACGGATTTCAACTACACGCCATTCACCAGCATACAGTTTGGACTCGTCAACTGTTGCTTTTTGTGAACCGCACGCTGCCAACGTTCCTGCGATTGAAAGCAAAGCAAATATCTGTTTTTTCATTGTCTTCAGATTTTATTATTCAATGTCGGTGTTGATTAACTCGTCTAAGTCTTTCTCTCTCAAGTATTTCTCCATTCTATCGATATCTTCATACTTGGTCGTGTCGTCTACGAATTTAGGGAAGAACGCACGAATATCATCGTAGATTTCTTTTGAACTTGACGCCAATTTAGACGAAATGTCCAAACAGTCAATGGCTTGAACGATAGACATAAAGTGGATAGACATCACTTGGAAGGCGTTCTCTACAACACGTTTGGCCAACAATGCAGAGTTCGTTCCCATGCTCACAATGTCTTGATTATCATTGTTATTAGGAATAGAGTGTACATACATTGGGTTAGAAAGCGTCTGGCACTCGGCAGTCGTTGATGTAGCCGTGAACTGGCAAGCTTGCATGCCGTAGTTCAATCCTAAAATGCCCATGTTGACGAATGGTGGAAGGATGCCGTTGATGCGGTCGTGGAATAGGTAGTTCATCTGACGTTCCATCAACATGGTCATCTTGGTGACGGCGATTTTCAGTTTATCCATCTCAAATGAGACGTAATCCCCGTGGAAGTTTCCGCCGTGGTAGACATTTCTGTCTTCTGCGCTTACGATTGGGTTGTCAGTTGCAGAGTTGACCTCATATTCCAAAATCTCACCTGTATTGCGAAGTGTCTCATAAATAGGACCTAAGATTTGAGGGATACAACGCAGTGAGTAATAGGGTTGCACTTTATGTTTGAAAACTGATTCTGTG
The DNA here is from genome assembly GCA_963654355.1 of Bacteroidaceae bacterium. Classification (GTDB taxonomy): domain Bacteria; phylum Bacteroidota; class Bacteroidia; order Bacteroidales; family Paludibacteraceae; genus UBA1181. Next base: position 56,575 of record CAVKBM010000007.1, read on the forward strand.
TGTCCTCCGTTGTACAATTCGGCTTCACGACTGAGCATGCACTGGCTGTCTTCGCTCCAATCTCTCATTAGTTCAGCAATGATACTTTGACCTTGTTGGTGGCGAACGGTGTTCAGCGTTTCGTTCATGAAATCGTCGTAGGAAGAAGCAATCTCGTTTACCATCACAGAGGCGATGATAGCCCAGGAGAGTAATCGATTGGCTTCAAAGAAATTGACCAATCCGATACCTGTCATGAAAGAAGTTCCATTCGTAACAGAAAGACCCTCGCGAATGTGAATTCCCATTGGCTTGAGACCTAATTTATCCAACACCTCTTGGGTGGGTTGAAACTTATCTTTGTAAAACACTTGACCTTCGCCAATGAGGGTGAGAGCCATGTGGGCGAGTTGAACTAAGTCGCCGCTTGCACCCACGCTACCGTGTTCTGGGATGAACGGATAGATGTCGTTGTTGATGAATTCTGTGATCAGTTTCACCAATTCAGGGTGAACACCCGACATGCCTTGGATGAAAGTGCCGACACGTGCGATCATGGCCGCTTTGACGTAGATGTTTGGCAGAGGTTTGCCTGCGCCTGCCGAGTGACTACGGATGATGTTGTATTGCAGTTGTTCTCGCTCATCGTCGCTTACACGATATTGGGCCATCGGACCAAAACCTGTGTTGATTCCGTAAATGACTCGATTTTTTGAGAAATTCTTCAAAAAGTTGAAACTTTTCTGCACCGTGTCAAAAATTTCTTTGGAGAACGCAACTTTACGTCCATTGTACAAAATCTCCTTAATGTCGGAGAGGGAGATGTAGTCTAATTCGTCACTATTTAATTTGCTCATTTGATTTTCATTTCAGATTCTGCAAAAGTAACAAAAAAATCAAGAAAGAAGCCTTTCCTCACGAATAAGCGAGAAAAGGCTTTTACTAAAGCTAATATCAAAACAAAAATTACTTTTGTTCTGGTGCGGGACCTTGAGGACACCCTTTAGGCTCTCCTGCAGGACATTTAGGTCCATCACCCTTAGGACCCTTGCAGCATGGACGCCCTTCTGGACCTTTAGGTCCTCGTGGACGGTCACATTTAGGACCACGTTTGCCACAGCAAGACTTCATGTCAATCAGCTGCTTCTGCTCTTCAACGGAGAGATTGTCAAAATCTGCCCATTTCTGCTCAAACTCTGCTTTCTTAGCAGCTTTTTCAGCTTCTCGGGCATCAATTTCTGCCTTACGTTCTTTCAAAAGAGCTTTCTGCTCGTCTACCGAGAGACTATCAAATTTAGCCCATTTCTCGAATTGTGCCTTCTGTTCTGGAGTCATCTCTGGGCAACCCTCGGGACCACGACCTTCCTGAAATGGACAACCTTCAGGACCGCGAGGCTCATCTTTACACTCTTTCTTATCACAACAAGGCTTATCTCCCTTCTTATCGCAGTTGCAACAAGAAGTTGCAAAGAACGCAGCCATCACGCATGCTGAAACTAATACCAATAATTTTCTCATATCGTTTTATTTTAGAATGAATAACAACGGATTCAAGCGAATCCGAAAAGCAAACGTATAAAAATGCTTGTTATTACATAGGGGTATAGACTAAAATCAGAGAAATGACGACTAAAAAGAATCATAGAACCCATTTTGATTCTCTATCTAATGTAATCATGTTTATTCTGGTTTCCCCTTTTTCAAAATCATGGTTGTTGCTCCTAATGTGATGATTTCGCCTTCATCAACGATTCGCTTTTCCTTTTTCTGTAGGATGTCATTCATTACGAAGGTGCCGACGAGACTGTCAAAGTCCTCTACTTTATGTACGATATCCCCTTGTTTGTTGATCTCCACATGGATAATGCAGTGTTTGCGGTCCATACTCATGTCGCCTGTTTGAATGGGGCAGTTTATATCAGTGCCTAAAGAACGTCGTCCAAAGATGTTTTCACCTAAGTGGAGAGGAATGATCTGTTTTTGGCAAAACACATTTTCAATGACAACGATATGTCCGTACGTATAGTCTTCCTCTTGTTTTTGGTCCTTTGATTTAAACTTGACTGAGAATTTTTTACCGCAGTTACTGCAATAGAAAATCAGGGAGTGTCCCACTTCAATTCGGCTTTCTTCAAATTGTATAAATTCATCACATTTTGGGCAACGTATTTTGCGCATAGCTGTTAAAATCAGTTTTTGGGTGCAAAGGTATTAAATTTTGTTTTTTCGTATCTTTGTCAAAACACAAAAAAGAAGTTGGTATGAAGTACCCTGTCGGCATACAATCATTTGACAAGGTCATCGAGGGAGGCTTTGTCTACGTTGACAAGACGGATTTGGTTTATTCTCTCGTCCATGAGGGGACAATTTACTTTCTAAGTCGCCCACGTAGGTTTGGGAAAAGTTTGCTTATTTCAACTTTGGAAAGTTATTTCCTTGGGAGAAAAGAACTTT
>CAVKBM010000008.1:0-50448 GCA_963654355.1 Bacteroidaceae bacterium
GACCTCTGCCACCCAAAGTGCGTATTTGAAAGTGGGGTAGTTCCCATCTTGTGGTTTGTCGACGGATTTAAAGTAGGCAATGCTGGGGCATAAAGTGCCGTTTGAGTCGGAATAGACTGCGACATCGACGAATAGCAAATCTGCGTTGAAATTTTTGTCTTCTGAAATTTCAATTTTGAGTTTGTCATAAATTATCTTGCTGTAGTAAGCATGAAAATCCTCTGAGATGGGAATGTTGTCAAAATTATTGCGGACCGCATTTTGTTCACTTCGATCTCTCGCAATAATCTTGCGTACATATTCTAATTTTCTTTCGTAAATCTTGTTTTCTTCGGCATCTTGTTTTTTTGATAGCCTCATTAAGGACACAGCTGTGCTTATACTTTCTTCTGCCCTTTTTGCAACTTCTAATGGAGTGCCGAAGAAAAATCGAATGTTTTTTTTGAACCTTTGAGAATAACTGTTTTCTTCTTCAATGAAGCTGTTGTCAGGTTGTCTTGTGAAACGATATAGACGATCTTCCTCGAAATTGAACAGGAAAGCCTCTTGTAATTCGTCGTCTTGATGAAAGCATGCGATGATTTCACGTCTTCGTTCGTCTTCCACTTCGTTGTACGCAGTATTGATGATAAACTCGCAGTAACTACAATTTCTATATCTGAAAAGAGAAAAGTTAGGAGTGATGCCATCTAATCCATCGGCTGTTACCTCTAATTCTAAGTAGATACGAAGCAGATAGTCAACAAAAGCTTCTCTTCTCGTTAAATTGGTTTGTAAATATCCTTCGCAAACTCTATGAACATAGAGTTCAACATCTTCTACTGAAATTTCTTTTAGCAAATCTTTTATGACTTCTTTGTATTTTCTTAGCTTAATCATAAGGGTATTCTTCTATTAAAGTGTTTAAATGAATTTCAAATGTGCTTGAGTAGTCTGTTTTCTCGCCTTTGCGATTTCCTGGAGTATAGCGAGTCCACCCTTTAGTTTCGTAATTATAAAGAAAAGCTTCCTGAATACTTGCTACTTTATTGAGGATTATATCAATATTATCTAAGGAATGCTTTTTCCCATGTTTGTCGACTACTTCAATTTCAAAAATGGGATCTTCATAGTGGGCTTTAATGTCGCTGACTCTCGTAATGGATGTGAAATAGGCCACATCTGGTTTTATTTCACCCTTTTTCCCCCATAGGATATATGGGAACCTCTCTGTCCAAGTTCCTTCTGCTCAGCTTGTTGGTTCTCTTCCTTGTGTGGTCGCTCAGACCATCATAAAGTATTTTGCAGGCTAAGCAGTGGATTTCTCTTGGACTGGCCATTCCTAATCCTTTAGAAGTTTTGCCCTTTGTGTCTTTTCCTTTTTTCATTATATTAATTTTGTTTGTTTCTACAAATTTATGATGATAAACGAAAATGGCGTTGAGCTTAAAAAAATAGTTGTGAACAATTCTATAAGTGGTTGAATCTCAGTTTGTTATTGTGTAAATTTTATCATTGCTTTACCTTTGTAATATTATCCCCATATATTTACAAAAATACCTTGAATAGGATTTTTCTTCAATCATGACGCTGTTGTCTTTCTTTCGAGAGTAACGCATCCACTTTTTCGTTTTCGGGTCGTATAAAAACGCCTCCTCTATGGTGACAACCTTCTTGAGAATGTTGTCTATTTTTTGCTGTGCAATCTCTAACCCCTCTTCTCCGACGATCTCTGCCACCCAAAGTGCGTATTTGAAAGTGGGGCAGTTTCCCTCTTTGGGTTTGTCAACGGATTTAAAGTAGACGATGTCGGATCGTAGAGTGCCATTGTCGTCGGAGTAGACGGGGGCATTGGCATATAATAAACATGTTTTGAAATCTTTATTAGACGAGATTAGAGTTAATAGGTCGTCATAAATCATCTTGTTGTACCATGCATGAGCATCTTCTGTTATTGGAATGTTGTTGAGATTGTTGCAGAGGGCATATTGTTCACATCTCTCCCTCTCAATGTATTTGCGTAAATATTCTGCTTCCTGTTCATAGACTTTTTTTACTTTGTCTCTTTCCTTTCTGGGCAGACTCATACATTTTACAATATCAGACAATAGGCTTTCTAAAAGTTCTAATGAAGTGCCAAAAAAATATCGAATGTCTTTCTCAAATCTTCGAGAATAACTGTTTTCTTCTTCAATGAAACTATCGTCTGGCTGTCTTGTGAAACGATATAGACGATCTTCTTCGAAATTGAATAGAAAAGCCTCTTGTAATTCATTGTCTTGATGAAAGCATGCGATGATTTCCCTCCGTCGTTCATCTTCAATCTTATTGTACGCTATTTCAATGATAAACTCACAAATGCGCCAATTCTTATATTTAAAAAGGCAAAAATTAGGTTTGACACCATTCACATCGTTTGCTGTTACCATTAATTCTAAATTGATGCAAATCTGAAAATCTTGAAATGTTCTCAATGGTAAGATATCTCTTAAATGCATCTCAGTGACGCTGTGTACAGCAAGAGCAACGTCCTTTTCTTGAAATGTTTTTATAAGTTCAGAAACAGTCTCTTTAAAGCTTTGAAACTTAATCATAAGGGTATTTTTCTATTAAAGTGTTTAAATGGATTTCAAATGTGCTTGAGTAGTCTGTTTCCTCGCCCTCTTGTTTTCCAGGAGTATAGCGAGTCCATTCTTTAGTTTCATAATTGTAAAGAAAAGCCTCTTGGATGCTTGTAACTTCCTTGAGGACTTTTTTTATGTTGTTTAGGGATTTGTTTTTCCCATGCTTTTTGACTACTTCAATTTCGAAAATAGGCGATTTGTAGCTGGCGTTAATGTCGCTAATTCTCCTAATGGATGAAAAATAGGAAACATCTGGTTTTATTTCACCTTTTTCTCCCCACTTATATACGGGTGCCTCCCTGTCTAAGTTTCTTCTGCTCAGCTTGTTTGTTCTCTTCCTTGTATGGTCGCTTAGTCCGTCATAAAGTATTTTGCAAGCTATTGAGTGAATCATTCCTGGACTGGGCATCCCTAATCCTTTAGGAGTTTTGCCCTTTGTGTCTTTTTCTTTTTTCATTATATTAATTTTGTTTGTTTCTACAAATTTATGATGATAAACGAAAATGGCGTTGAGCTTAAAAAAATAGTTGTGAACAATTCTATAAGTGGTTGAATCTCAGTTTGTTATTGTGTGAATTTTATCACTGCTTTACCTTTGTAATATTATCCCCATGTATTTACAAAAATACCTTGAATAGGATTTTTCTTCAATGATGACGCTGTTGTCTTTCTTCCGGGAGTAGCGCGTCCATTTTTTCGTTTTCGGGTCGTATAAAAACGCCTCCTCTATGGTAACAACTTTCTTGAGAATGTTGTCCATTTTTTGCTGTGCAATCTCTAACCCCTCTTCTCCGACGACCTCTGCCACCCAAAGTGCGTATTTGAAAGTGGGGTAGTTCCCATCTTGTGGTCGGTTGACAGATTTAAAGTAGGCGATGTCAGGGCATAAAGTGCCGTTTGAGTCGGAATAGACTGCGACATCGGTGTATAGCAAATCTGCTCTGAAATCTTTGTCTTCTGAAAATTCAATTTTGAGACGGTCATAAATTTTTTTACTGTACCAAGCATGAAGATCTTCTGTTACAGGAATGTTGCTAAAGTTATTGCGAACCGCATATTGCTCACACCTTTCTTTGGGTATAAGTTTGCGTAGGTACTCTAATTTTTCTTGATTTTGGCTCTTTTTTTTCTTCCTATCCTTTGCTGGTATTTCTATGTCAAAAATGGACGTGTCTTTTTCTTTCTCTAATTCTACTAAAACCTCTAATGAGGTGCCGAAAAAATGTCGAATGTCTTTCTCAAATCTCTGAGAATAACTGTTTTCTTCTTCAATGAAACTATTGTCTGGTTGTCTCGTAAAGCGATATAGACGGTCTTCTTCAAAGTTGAATAGAAAAGCCTCTTGTAACTCGTTGTCTTGATGGAAGCATGCAATAATTTCTCTTCTTCGTAAGTCTTCGATACCGTTGTATGCCGTTTCAATAATGAACTCGCAATAGTCGCATTTCCGGTATTTGAAGAGAGAAAAGTTGGGAGTGACATTGTCGAACCCATCTGCGGTCACCTCTAATTCGATATAGACACGAAGCAGGCGGTCTTCGATCTCCAACCACGTCAGATTGTCCCAAAGGTGTCCTTCACAAACGCAATGTACTGCTAACTCAACGCTTTTTTTAGAGTATAATGTTAAAAGTTCTTGTATGGTCTCTTTATAACTTCTGGTCTTGATCATAATTTAGTTTTTTATTCTTTCATTTTCACTACGGTTATTCCAGCCCCTCCAAATTCCACATGCTCGTCGACGGCGGATTGAACTTCTGAAATATTTTTCAAATAGTCGCGAATCAGCGAACGTAACGCTCCTGTGCCTGTCCCATGTAGGATGCGAACTTGGTCTACATTCAACATTATGGCATCGTCAATGAAATATGAAACCGCTTGCAGGGCTTCGTCGCCTCGCATTCCTCGTACGTCTATCTCGCGTTTGAACTTGAGATTGCGTTCTCGTATGTCTGCTGTGGTCTGCTCGCTGAGATAGCTGCTTTTCTGTGATGTCTCTCTCTTGAGTGAATTATTGCTAACGGCTTCTAATTGCGATAGTTTGACATTCGTCTTCAAACCGCCAAAGGCTACTAACGCATTGTTCCCTTTTATTTCAAGTACGGTGCCTGGACTTTTTTGCCCTTTTAGTCTGACGGTTTGTCCTTCCGTGATTTCTTTTTCTTTGGGTTTCTCTACTTCTTTGTTTTGCTTCTGCTTGTTGCGTTCTTTTTGTTGTAATTTTTCTATCTTTTCATCAACTTTGCTTTTCTTTCCTGCTTCATCGTTTGCTTTTTCTTTGAATTTTTCCAATTCTCTCCGAGCTTCTTTTGTCTTCTCTTTGTCTGCCTGGCTCTCTTTTATCTTTCGGATAGTGTTCTCTACGGCTGCGTTAGCTCTCTCTAATATCTGTTTCGCTTCTCCTTTTGCTTCTTGCAAAATTTCTTTCCTCTGTTGGGATAGGTGGGAGAGTTCTTCTTCATATTTGGCTTCTAACTCTTCAATGCGTTTCTCTTTCTGTCTGATATTCTGACGTTTGCTTTCCCAATAGCGTTTGTCCCGAACTACGTCTTGTAGGTATTTATCCATGTTGACATAATCTTCTCCGACGTTGTTGATGGCTTCTCCGATGACGCTCTCGGGCAATCCTATTTTTCGAGCAATTTCGACGGCAAATGAGCTCCCTGGATTGCCAATTTCTAATTTGAAAAGTGGACGCATCTCGTGCCGGTCGTAAAGCATAGCTCCGTTGATGACTCCCTCATGCTCCTTGGCAAAGTTTTTCAGATTGGTGTAGTGGGTCGTGATGACGCCGAAACTTTTCTTCTGATTGAAAAGGTTGAGCAATGCTTCTGCTATCGCTCCTCCGATTTTAGGTTCTGTTCCGCTACCAAACTCGTCGATAAGTATCAACGTACGTTCGTTGCAACTTTTGCAGAACTGCTTCATGTGTGTTAGATGCGAACTATAGGTGCTGAGGTCATTTTCAATGGATTGCTCATCTCCGATATCAATGAGAATATTTTCAAATATTCCCATTACGCTTGTTTTGTGGAGTGGAACAAGTAGTCCGCATTGCATCATATACTGAAGTAGTCCGACTGTTTTCAGACAGACGGATTTTCCTCCTGCATTTGGTCCGGAAATAACTAATATGCGTTTTTCTTTGTCTAAAGATATGTCTAAGGGTTCGACTTTTTTCCCGTTTGCTCGATGATTGAGGAAGAGGACTGGGTGCTTTGCCCAACTCCAATCAATGATAGTCTCTTTCTGGATTTTTGGCAGAACAGACTCTGTGTCTAAGGCGAAGAGTGCCTTGGCACGGATAAAGTCAATATGCCCCAAGTACTCTAAAGAGTCTAAAATCTCGGGGATGCGTGGACGAAGTTCATTGCTAATTTGCGTGAGGATTTTGATTATCTCGCGACGTTCCTCTGTCATTAGCTCTCTTATCTTGTTGTTGATTTCGACAGCAGCATCTGGTTCTATGAAGACGGTTTTGCCTGTTGCAGATTCGTCATGTATGATGCCTTTAATTTTCCTCTTGAATGCGGGATTGATGGGTATGACCAACCTTCCGTCGCGGATGGATGGCTTTGTGTCTTTATCTACGAATCCGTCGTTTTGCGCTCTTTGCAGGATGGCAGAGACGGTTTTCGAGATGCTGCTTTGTGCGGACATAATCTGTCGACGGATTGTTTGCAACTCGGGAGTGGCGTCGTCTTTGATGTGTCCGAACTTGTCAATGATTCTGTCAATAGATCGAATGAGGTCGGGAAAGACGAACACATCTTTGGACAGCTCTTTGAGGTAGAAGTATCGATCTTCGTCTTTCTCTGCAAAGAATTTATGAATTCTTCCGATGGTGTCCAAAGTCCGACGAAGACAGAAAAGGTCTGCCTCTTCAATGAACACGCCCTCTATGTTGATTCTCTCTAAGGGGGTTCTAAGGTCATAGAAGGCATCTGTTGGAAAATCTTCTTCTTCGGTGATGACTTGTGTGAATTCTTTGGTCTGATTTAGGTTTTCGAGAATGGTTTCGTAGTTTGTCGTAAAAGCTATATTGTCAATCCACTCATCACCCAATGGGGATAGGGTGAGTGAGTGGAGTTGTTGCCTTATCTTCTCGAATCCTGTTTTTGATTCGAAATTGTCGGGATATATCATTATTTGAAAATCGACTGTTGGATTAGGCTATCTAACCAATGTTATATAGCCCTTCGTTTCTCCTGATTTATGCATTCCTTGGATTTCTCCTTGGTAAGAGAGGACATAACCATAGACGCCTTGTGGACAAGGATTGCCTTTTTTATCGTTACCGTCCCACTCTGTATGCTCCATGTCGCCTTCAAAGACGATCGTTCCAACACGGTTGTAAATGATCAACCTGAAGTCGCTTACGAGAATCTCGCTTAATCCGTTCTCTTGGAATGTTCCGCTGACACGGAAAACATCATTCACTCCATCGTTGTTTGGCGTGAAGGCTGTTGGTGCCCAGGTGTTACGCCATACATGGATGTAGGTGTCTCCATGGTAAACGCATCCGTTGGTGTCGGTGGCAGCCACTTGTACGAGGAAGGAGTCTTTCTCGTAGGTGTTAGGGAATTTGTAGCGGGTGTAGTTGCCAGTCACGGTGTCGGCTACGTCCTCTCCAGTCTCCCAGCCAGTCTCCTCGCTTCTGTTGATTGTCCATGTCCAATTTGCCTTTTCTGGATAGTCTCCAGAGAGGGTGATGATTGGGTTCTTCTCATCGATGACTCTTGGCGTTACAGAGAAGATCATTGGATCGAAGTCCATTGGCGAGATTGTGATGGTGTCGCTCGACTCACATCCATATTCTGATGTTCCAGTTACAGAGATTATAGTCTTCTCGTAAATGGTCGCATCCACATGGTCGGCTACGATTCCGTCAATGTCATAGCTTGAAGGGTCGCTCGTCCAAATGTAGTCCTTGGCACCTGTCGCAGTCAGGTGTATGTTCGTTCCCACTTCAGGACAACCAGACATAGTGTTCATCGTCAACTTAACTGGCGGAATGTCATGAACGGTTACGTCTACATATTTCTGAGATTGACACTCGTTGTAGCCAGTTACGATTACCCAGTAGCGCATGCTCTTCTTCAATCGTTCTTCTAATTTCTGACTTGTTACGCCGTTGCTCCAAACATATTTGTAACCTCCATTAGCGGTGAGTGATACTTTATCGCCTGCACAGATTTCGCGGTCTCCTGATATGGTAATGTTTGGTACAGACAAGGTGTCGATTGGCACGCTGATCGTGGTTGCGCATTGTCCTAATTGTCCAGTCAACTTCAAGACATCTGATCCGTTTGGTTTGAACTTGTACGTGTAGTCGTTGCTACGTTCGGTCATTGTGATGACGGTGTCCTTGCCATCGTGTACGATAGTCTGGTTCCATGTACGCTCCCACATATAGGTTTCAGCTCCTTGTCCTAAGAAGGTGACTGCATCGCCTATACATACGGTTCCGCTTCCTGTCGCGAAGACATCAGGGGTGCTAATCGTTTTAATGGTCTTAGACTTCTCTGTCGCACATCCGTTGTAGTCGACTCCCTTCACGAAGAGGGTGAGGGTGCGGTCTATCATATCGCCAGGAATTGTAATGTATGATTGATTCGTCGAAATGTTGTCTTCATACTTGCGAATGTTGATACCCCAATAGTATGTCTGAGCATCTCCTGAACCCATCACTTGCAAGTCGGTGTTCGTACATACCTCGTCGGCACTGATGATTGAGAAATCAGGAAGCTTGTTGACGGTTACCATCTTAGAGAGAGTCTCCGTACATCCGTTTTCTGAAGTACCTATGACTGTGTAGGTGGAACTTTCACTTGGATAAGAGGTCAAAGAATCGGCATATACATTGTTATTCCATTTGTAGGTCAACGCTCCAGTCGCTTTCAATCCGATTCTCTCGCCGGCGCAGACAGCGTCTGGTCCGGTGATGTTCAACACTGGTTTGGCGATGACTTCCACGCTTACGCTTGAGTCTTTCTCACATCCGTTGAGCGATGCCTTCAAAGTGTAGATTGCTGTGCCTACGCTCTCTGGATAGTCGGTCATCTGGTTCGTCTTTGAACCAGTAGACCACTCGTAGTTGTTACCTCCAAAGGCGGAGATGCTCAACAAATCTCTTTGGCAGACTGTCGCAGGTGCTACGAAGGTTAACTCTGGGAATGCCTTGCTCTTGATCACGAAGTCGCGCTTCGTTGTACATCCGTAGAGGTCGACTGCTTCAACATGAACGTTCGTGTTCTGCGTTACAAGAACGTTAACTCTGTCTTTGGTGTCTCCCATCTCCGTTCCATTTTCGCTCCATGACCAATTATAGGTGTACTCATCTTCAGCATTGTTTGGAACAGCCTTAAACTCTGCTGTTGAGTTTTTACAGATCTCTCTGTTTCCTTCAACATCGAAGTTAGGCAATGGCTTAACTGTTACGGTCGCATTTGCGGTGTCCGTACATCCGTTCTCTCCCGTACCTGTTACGGTGAAAGTCGAATTGTTGAATGGTGATACTTCTATCTTTTCTGTTACATCTCCCGTACTCCATACATAGCTCTTACCTCCTTGACCAATCAACGTCATCGTGTCATTGGCGCAGATATAGTCGCTACTCATCTTGATAGTTACGTTTGGCAACTCCTTGACAATAATTTCAACAGTGTCTTTAGCCACACAATTGTTCGTAGAACCAGTCACAACGTATTTCGTGTCTACTTTTGGAACAACATTCAATGTGTTGCTCTTGCTCAATGTGTCTGATGGATCGTCTGCTGTCGTCCAAGCGTAGGTGCTTGCTCCTGTTGCTGTGATAGAGGCGAGTGAGTTGAGACATATTGAGCCTGGTGATGTGCAGGCGATCACTGGAATGTCGTTCTTGCGAACTTGCCATGTCGCTGAGTTCTGACATCCATTCGTGTCGACACCGACAACTGCAAAGGTCTTTGTCGCTGTGATGACAGGGTGGATGGTGTCTGTCGTTTCTCCAGTCTGTGTCCACAAGTAAGTGGCTGCTCCCTTACCAACGAGGGTTGCCTGGTCGCCGTTGCAGGCAGCGTCGTCTCCAACTATGCTTACGTTAGGCAATTGGTTCACCTTGATGGTGATAGAGTCTCGTGCCTCGCAATGTCTTGAGTTTCTTCCAATCAACGTGTATGTAGTCGTTGAGGTAGGAGAGACGTTTACTCCTTGTTGCGCAGATCCGATACTCCAAATGTATTCTGCCAATCCGTCGTTACCCGACAAATATGTGCTTCGTCCGATACAGATGACGTCTGATGTCGCCGTAATCTGAACGGTAGGAAGGTTGATCTTCTTTATGGTCTTTGTAACTTCCGCCGTACATCCGTTGGTTGTACCATAGAGGACGTAAGTCGTCTTCTTCAAGATGCTGTCGTTGAGCATGTTCGATGTGGAAAGCGTGTCGCTTTCGTTCTGACGCATCCACACGTATGAGGCTGCTCCTGTCGCAGTGAGGTTGGCTACCGTTCCGTAGCATGCCTCGTCAACGGAAGTAATCTGAACATCTGGGAACGATTTCGTCTTCACGGTCTTCTGCGCAATATACTGGCAACTGTTGGTGTCTGTCGCCTCTACGATGAAAGTCGTGTTCTCATTGATTTTCGTGATGAACGTGTCTGTGATCACGTTAGAATTGCTCAACCACTTGTAGGTCGAGATCTTCTTTCCTCCGCCGTAGTCAACGTACAAGGTGTCTGGCGTGCCTTCACATACAAGGTCGTTGCCCATAATCTTGAACTCTGGCAATGGGTTCACTTTCAAAACGAACTCTGCGGTGTTCTTACATCCGTTTCTATCTGTTCCTTCTGCGGTGTACTTGGTCTGGACAAGAGGCGAAACTTTAATGTTCGTCTTCGTGTCTCCTGTACTCCAAACATAGGTCAATGCGTTCTTTGCAGTGAGGATGATAGAGTCGCGTCGGCAAATGGCGTCTTTGCCAGTGTTCGACTCTATGGTTACGTTTGGCAACTGCAATACGCTGACTTTCACGCTATCCTTAGTCGTACATCCGTCTGTTGTGCCTTCTACCACGAATGTTGAGTCCTTAGTGATGACTGCTGTGAAACTTCTTTGGGATGCATTCAATCCTTCCCATTGGTAAGCATTGGCTCCTTGTGCCGAGATGACAGTTGTTGATCCATAGCAGACATCAACAGGAGAGGCTGCTACCGATACGCTTGGATATGCTTTGGATCGAATCAATTTTTCGGCTTGCTTGTAACATCCGTTCGTGTCTGTTACTGTTACCGTGAAAGTCTTGTTTGATGTGATCGCTGTTGTCAACGTGTCGTCGGTTACGTCAGGGAAGTTGGTCCATACATACGTCTTGATGGCCTTCTTATCGTCAACCACGGCTTTCAATCCGAACGTGTCTCGGTTACATATAGCGTCTACCGATGCGATTGACACGTTTGGCAATGGCATTACGATGAGCGTTGTGTCGGCAGTGTTTTGGCAACCGTTTTTACCGTAGCCTGTTACGCGATAGATGGTAGAACTGCTTGGCGCAACTCTAATCGTGTCTGTTGTCTGCTTGGTACTCCAAATGTATTTGCCTGAAACTCCGCCTGTTCCAATCATATAACGGTAGTCTTGACCCTTACAGATAGCATCACTGGCAGGTCCTTCTGCTGTGGCAAGGTCGATACCGATGGTCGGCAACTCAAGTTTGCGAACTTTGAATGAGTCGCGAGACTGACATCCGTTGGCGTATCCTGTTACATAGAAGACCGTGTCTTGCGTGATGACATCCGTACGGAAGCTCTTTGTTGATCCGTCAATGTCCCATCTGTAGGTGCTTGCGCCTCGAATAGCGAGCGATGCTCTTGAACCATCACAGATTGAATCAACGTATTCTTTCTCCAAAACAGGAGGGTTGATGTTGCTGATCTTCTTGCTGGTGAGGTATCTACAGCTATACTCGTTGACAGCGAGCAAGTAGAAGGTGGTGTCTTGGGTGATGACTGCCTCCAACTGTTCGTCTTCCGTGTATTTGTATTTCTTGATGAAATTTTCCGCTTTTGTCGTGTCGGCAGACGAATACCAAGTGTACTCTCTTCCTGTCGTAGACTGTGCCTTCAACTTGAGGGTGTCATTCTTACAGATAGAAGAAAGCGCATCTATCATCACGTCGGTTGGCAATGGACGTACAAGAACATTGGCTGACACTTCCGTCTTACAGTTATACTGGTCTGTTGCCGTCACCGTATAGTCTCTTGTTGAGGCTGGTGACACATAGATGACATTGTCGCTTGATCCGTTATGTCTCCATTTCAATGTGGTCGTTCTGTCTTCTACTGCATTGTCGCTGACTTTAAGTTCTGCGTTGTCGTTTAGACAGATAACAGCATTGTTCACGGTGAAGACTGGCAACTGTAACGTGTCGATTGTGATATCGTAGTTGGTTGAACATCCGTTCTTCCATCCTGTTACGGTATATTTCTGTTTCGTCGTCAACTGCTCGATAGAGAAAGTGTTGCTATCGTCTAATCCTTCGGCATCTGCTTGATTCCATTGGTAGGTCTCCGCTCCGCTTACATAGATTACGATGTTTCCACCCTTACATACGCTGTCTCGTCTTGTACTTGTTCTATGTGTGATGATAGGGAACTCTTTCGCCTTCAATGTTGTCGTCGCTGAGTCTATACATCCGTTAATGTCTTTGACTACTAACCAATAGGTGTAACTGTCATTGTCAATAGTAGGCTGGTAGGTGGCGTTTATAGCTCCTTCTATCATTGAACCATCTTCGTTATGCCATTGGTAACTTTCAACTGCAACATCACTGGACACATCGGCTTTCAACTCTGTATTGTAGCCTCGGCATACATAGTCGCTATCTTGTGCAATGGCAACAACTGGCAACTTGTTGACTGTAACGTCAATTTCGGCACTGTTTTTACATCCGTGAATGTCTTGTCCCGTTACTGAGTATGTGTTTACTCCGCTTCGAGTAGGAATGACGGAGGTCTTGGCATCTACGGCGCCGTTTGTCCACTTGTATTTGCCATCAATACCTCCGTGTGCCTCCAACTCCGCAGACTTACCGAAACAGATAGGAGCAACGTCATCGATGGTGATGATTGGTAATTTCCATACCTTAATGGCCGTGTCTATGGTCGCCGTACATCCATTAGAGTTTCCTATGACATGTATTTTCTGACGGTCGACGACGTTCTCCAAACGATAGTAGTTGTTGGTGTAATTGTTGCCATCTTCATTCTTGATGACTTGCCCGTTTACTTCCCAAACATATCCGTTCGTCGCTCCTGATACATATACTGTTCTTGATTCGTTGTAGCAGACGGTGTCGTTCTCCATCCTCATGCTGAGAACAGGGTACTCCTTGACTTTCACGCTTGTCTTCATGCTTGAACGACAACCATGTTCGTCTTTCGCCCATACGATGAATGTCGTGTCTTGTCCTACACTGTGCGTGTATGTGTTGGCGGCAGCGTAGTCGTTGCTCTCCTTTTCATCTACCCAAACGTATTCAAGTGAACGGCTGTCGCCTGAGTTGGCTGTGATTTCCGTCTCGGTGTTGCGGCATATCGGTGTCGTAGCCGAGAGTGTGAATACAGGCAACTCGTAGATGGATACGGTTGCGGTTGTTTTGTTGGTACAACTCTTTCCATCTGTTACTTCAACTTCGAATGTTGTCTGGTTTGTCAATGTGTTCGTGGTGAACTCTGCTCCATCACTCTTAGCATCTGCCCAACGATAGGTGATGTCGCCCACGTTGCTGCTGGTTGCAGTGGCCGTGAGTGTCGCTGTTGTGCCGTAGCATACGGTCGTTCCGTCGGCGGTTACGACTGGCAACTCCAATACGTTCACCGAGTAGGTCTCGGAAGATGCACATTGGGTGGTGTCGGTTGATGTCGCAGTCACAGTGAACGACTGTGTCGCCCCGTTCGCAAGATTCAAAGTAGGGTTGATGTAGCGTGTGTCTTCTCCTGTCTCCCATTGGAAGGTGGCGTCGACATTCGCACTTACTTCAATGTAGGCGGATGTTCCATCGCAGACTTCTACGTCCTGCTTGCTCACCGTGATGATTGGTGTGGCGTTGACTTTTATGCTATGCTCAACCTCTGTGTAACAGTTCTTTTGGTCTTTGTCGTATCCGCGTACTATGAGAACTGTATCCTGGGTTACCTTGATAGACATAGCGTCTGTGCCATCGGTCTGCGCAATCAACTGATCGTGGCTGTTATACCACTCATATCTGTAATTCAGATTTCCAGCGGATGTCGGAGTGGCGTAGAGATATGAGGTCTTGTTGACGCAGACTTCCTTGTCTCCTTTGACAGAAAACTCTGGTTTAGGATTAAGTGCAACGTAAATCTGGTCTGTGTTGACGCATCCCTTGAGGTCTCTTCCTGATAAAGTGTATTGTGTAGCCTTGCTAGGATAGATAGCGTAGGTCGTGTCGTCAACTGTATAACTTCCGTTATCCCACTTGTAACTCCATCCTAAGGTAGGATTGTCTACTCTTAGGGTGTCGTCGTTGCCTTGACAAACGGTCGTGCTACCTTTTATCTTGATAGTTGGCAAACTCCATGCTGTAATGTAGAACGAAGAGTCGTTCTTACATCCATTCATCGTGCCGACTACATAATAGCCTGTCTGGTCAGTTTCCAGACCTTCTGTTGTTGTGTAGCTACTTGCCGTTGACAACGGAGTGCTTAAGTCTTTTTCGCTATACCATGTGTATCGAACGTTTTTGTTTTGCCCTGACATAATCGTCTTAGATCCGATACATGTGTCTCTGAAGGCGATGTTCAACTGTGGTATCTCTTTGGTGTTGACCGTTATCTTCGTAGAGTCTTCACATGAACCTGCCGTGCTGGCGGTTCTTGCATAGATGGTGTATGTCTCTACGTTAGGATATTCTCCTACTGAGTAGTCGTGGCTGAGGTCGCTTCCGTAGTTGAGCGAACCGTCTGATTCACGATTCCATGCGTAGGTCAAATTTTTGTCGGATACTGAAACGGTTACTGTTCCGTTCTCACAAACCGTTTTTTCGTAACTTGACTTGATGACTGGCAATGAGTGTACGGTCAGTGATGCGCGTGCAGTGTCGTAACAACCGTTCGCATTCCAACCTACGACGTAATAGTTAGAACTTAAGTCAGGTGTGACAGTGAGTTCATTGTCAACGTCGTTTACGGTAACATCTTTGCGTGATGTCTCGTTATACCATTTGTATTTATTCAACCCTGCAGTTGTCGTGAACGTGTGCGATTGTTTGTAACAAATCTCGGAGTCCTCCAACTCCATCTTTGGCAACTCGTTCATCTTAATGGTGAACTCTCGCGGTGTCGTACATCCATCTAATGTAGAGTAGACGTAAATCGTTGTGTCATGGTCTACCTTGACGCTGATAGAATAGGTGTTAGACAACTCTACGCCAGATTTGTCTTTCCAAACGTATTTCTCTCCACTTCCGCTGACAACCAATGTGGCTGTTTGATTCTTACAAATCTCGCTTACGCTGGTAACTGTCGTGATCGCAGGATTCTCTTTTGCTTTGACGGTGATTGTGTATGAAGAGTCGCAATTCAGTTTTGTCTGGTCTACCGCAGACACTTTCACTTTCAAGTCTGATTTGAGTATGTCTTTCGGCAAAGTGAAGGTGTTGTTGTTTACACCAGAGATAGTCGCATTGGCGATGGCGTTTCCGTCTTCGTCTGTCCAATCATAAGTGTAGGTGTTGGTCTTGTTGACCGGTGTAGCAGTGAGTGTTACGACAGAGTCAATACAGAACGATCTGTTCTCTGAAACTTCAAACTTAGGAAGTTCTTTGATAGTGATCGTGATGTCTTCTTTGGTTGCGGAACATCCATTCGCATCTGTAATCTCAACAGAGTGGTTCTCTCCATCTGTAGATGGTACGAATGTATAGGTTTCGCTGTTTAAAGACGACTTGCCGTCCCACTTGATGTTCTTGATGTCGCTATTCGTGTATGTCTTTCCGTTTGTAACGTAAAGCGTCACCTCACTATTGCTACATCCCGTTACATTGTCAACCATTGGTTGTGGGGTAGGGAAGTTGTCTATTTCTATCGTTCCTACTGCTGTACAACCGTCCATTGACGCCTTTACAGAAAATGTTGTCTTTTGATCAATAGCCTCGGTGGTGTAGTTTTGTCCTGTCTTGCTCTCGTCGTTCTCCCAAACGTATCTTGTACTGCTGGTTGAAAGTCCACTGTTGGTATTCTCAACTTTCAAGCTTGCTTTGCTGTCATAACATACCATGTTCTCGGCATTGCCACTGGTGAGTGTCAACGCAGGGTTGGCTTTCGATACGAGTTTGAACTGGCGTTCGGTCGATTCACAACCATTCTCGTCTTTTGCCCATACACTATAAGTTGTCGTTGTTTGTGCATCGGCAGTAACCTTGGTCGTGTATTTCTCGCTTCCGCTATAGTCGCTTTGCGTGTCCCATTTGTATGACAAAGTCTTTTCTGCTGTTGCCTCGATTGTCACGGTGCTGTCTTGGCATACTTTCGTGAGGGCTGGAACTTCAAAGTCTGGCAAGGTATTGACATTCACGACAAGCGTGTCTGATGCAGAACATCCGTTTGCATCTTCTCCCTTGACAATGTATGTCTTGCCCTGAGTTGCCGTGAAGTTCACAACGTCTGTCTCTTGCGAGTTGTCTTCCCATACATATCTGTTGATGGTGTGAGCATTGTCGGCTGTGGCTTTCAAACTGAAGTCTTTGTTATAACAAATGGCTGTCTGTCTGCGGTTGTTTACTTTTGTAATCAACAATGCGTCGCCAACCTCATCTTTGCCGTCGTAAGCCGAGATGCTGATAATTGGTAACTCATAGATGCCCAACTGAACAATTTCTTGCGTTTCACAACCGTTCTGCTTTCCTATTACGGTGTAGGTAGTTGGTTCGGTTACTTCAATATTGACAGATGCAGAGGTGAACTTAGTGTCGTTGTTGCTGTCATTCCAAATATAGGTGGATGCTCCCGTAACGGTGAGCTGTGCAACAGATCCTTTACATACTGTAGTGTTACCAGCTATCGTCAATGTAGGGTTCTCCTTGACATCTACCGTTACTGTCTTATATACTGCACATCCATCGTTGTTCCATGCGTAAACACGAATCGTTTTCTTCGTAGTTACATTGTCTATTGTCAATGTGGTCTCGTATCCGATAGTGTCCGTTTTTGTAAGAACAAGCGAAGCGTCGTCTGTCTTTCCTGTGATATCACACCATCTCACTTGTTTCAGGTTGTTTCCGTTGACGGTCAATTTCGCCTCAGTGCCATCACAGACAGATGTTGGTGCATCAACAGTGAAGGTCGGATTCGTGTATGAACCGAGTTCAAAGGTCGCCGAACTTGAACAGTATTTTTTGTTCGTTGCGGTTGGGTCTATTGCATACATGCCTTCCACTGTGTAGGTGGTTGTTCCTGTTGCTGGCGCACTGACGGTGATCGCATCTTGGGTCTCTCCGTTGCTCCATTTCCAGGTGTTTGCCTTAGAAGTGGCATCTATGGCTTTGAGTTCCGTTGTTGTCTCTTTACATACGAACGCAGGACCAGAGATTGAGAGTTCTGGCAACGAATATGAAGTGATGGTCGCCTTGACCGTCTTCTTACAATCTAACGTCGTGTTTGAAACGACATGGCGAAGAATTCCTGTTACGTTGTATTCGTTTGTTCCAACCTTCACATTGGAAGCTGTCCAAGATGTGTTTGGCGTTTCTCCGTCCGTCGGCCATATATAGCGGTTGGCAGTGTTTCCTGCGTTGGCAGTGAGTTTCCCTGTCTCACCGTCACAGATAACGACAGGGTCAATCTCAACTTCAGGATTTGCTTTTACAACAACAGTCTTTGAAATGTTTGCGGTACAGATGAGATTGCCTGCGTCTGCGTATGTCTTTGAAGTCTCAAGTGTGATTGTTTTGTCCGTAGCTCCTGCTGCTTCTTCAAACTCGTTATTGTTGCTATCTGTTCCATTCCAGGTGTATTTGTCTGGAGTGGACTCGGTGCTGTTGGTGTTGGCTACAACTTTTATTGTGCTGTCAGCACAGATAGCAGACACAACATCCAAGGTGACGGTTGGGTTCTTCTTGACTACGACAGTGAACGCTTTCTCGCTGCTACATGCTGTCTGATTGTCGGTTACGGTTACCGTGTATTCTGTGTCTTCTGATGGTGTAACGGCATTTTCTGCTGTTGTTTTTCCGTTATTCCAAGTGTACGAATAGTCTCCCGTTGGAGTGGCAGTCAAAGTGGCTGAACTATTCTCGCAAATATATTTGTCTCCTGTTATGTCGACCAAAGGAAGATCGTTCACCTTGATTGTGAATGAAGAATCGGTCTGACAACCGTAACTGTTCGTTCCTTTCACATGATATGTGGTGGTCGCAGTATTACTATATGTGTGAGAGGTTCCGTTTACGCCTTCCGACTCTCTGCCTTCTTCATACCAAACGTATTTGTCTGCGCCTGCGCCTGCTCCAGATACGGAAAGGGTAGTGCTTTGACCATTACAAATGGTGCGTGGTCCAGAAATGTAGAGCGTTGGACTGTTCTTCATCGTTACTGAGAAGTCTTTGCTTGTCGACACACATCCATATCCGTCGGTTCCCGTTACAGTCACCTTGAGGTCTGTGTTGACTGGAAGTGAGATAGGGTTGACGTCGTCCTTCCCACTCTCGTCTGCTACGCTCCAAATGTATGAAACATCAGTGTTTTTCGTGCTTTCTGATGTGGCCGACGCTGTGAGAACTACGCTGTTGCCTTTACATACATTCTTGTCTCCACTGATGGTGATGACAGGGTTCATCTTCACTTTCACCTCCATTGTGTCGATTGCGGTACATCCGTTGTTGTCTGTTACGCTGACGAAGTAGGAGGTGTTGCTGTTGAGTTTTGCGGTTGTCATCGTTTCTCCGTTGTCTCCGTTCGACCACGCGAATTTATATGGTGCAACTCCATCTTGGGCTGTTGCTTTCAGTGTCGTTGAACCGCCCTTACATACTATTGAGTCTCTCTGACGCAGTGTGTTGGCGTCATCCATTGTGATGGCTATAGTCGGTTGTGGATGCCACGTCGTTGTTACTTCGGCAGTTTTCCTACATCCGTCTTTCGTAACCGTTACATAGTAGGTCGTTGGCTTCTCCACAACAACGTTGTATTGGCTGGATCTGCTTAATGTCGTTCCTTCTCCGTCTTTCCACTCATACTCTGAAGAGGTAAGCGAAGAGGTGGCAACTAATGTCGCTGTGGCATTCAAGCAGACAGGGTCAACCGTTGCGGTAACGGTTGGATTCGGCTTGGTCGTAACAGTGATAGAAGCATTGTTTACACATTTTAGTGCCGTATTGTCTGTACACTCAACATTATAGGTGTAAGAGTTTTCGGTTCCTAATTTGACCTTCACCGTGCTGCCACTGATTGTAGAACCATCAGCGTTGCTTGTGATTGTATTTCCTTCGTTACTCCAAACGTAGGTGTAACCCTCCGTGTATGGAGAAATGGTGAGCTCTGCGACAGAGTCTTGACAAACTGCGTTGACTTTTGCAATGCCAACGCTTGGCAACTGTTGGATTTTTACAGTGTGGAATGCGGTGTCGCTACATACCAAGTCGTTTGCAAGTCCTACTATCTGATAATGCTTTTTACCGATAGCGAAATATTTCGTCTCCACTTTTGGTGATACTGAAATATTCTCTTTCCCTGTAGCGGTTGCGCCTGTACTCCAGGTGTATTCGGAATTTTTGTCTCCTCCTGAAACTTGAAGTTCTGCGCTACTATTCAAACAGATGGTCGAATTTCCGTTCGTTTCTCCGTTGATTTGGATAGTTGGCAAATCCATTACCTTGATGTTCAGGTCTCTTTCAAACTCACAACCATTATTAGCAGTGAAATGAAATGTGTATTTTGTGTCTGCCACAGGAGACAACTTGTAGTTGTAACTTGATGTGGTAGCATAGCTTCCATCCTCCAATCTCTGGTAGATAGACTTCATCGACTGTGTCTGGATAGAGATTGTGGTGGCACTGTTTTTACAGATGACAGAGTCTCCCGAGAATGTGACAGTCGGCAGATTCTTAACCTTGAGTTCTACGAGTTTGTTGTTACTACATCCTTCTGTGCTGGTTGCAGTTACATAGAACACTGTGTCTGAGGTGATGGTAGGAGTGAATTTGTCTGCACCGCTGTGAATAGCGTTCCCTGTAGGCGTCTTCTTGTCTGCACCTACTGCATACCACTCAATTCCATTTGTATAGTTGCTCAAAGTCAACTCCGCTTGAGTTCCCATACATACGTTCGTCTCTCCATCAACCTTGATTTCTGGTGCATCAATGACGTTGAGTTCTATAGACTTAGAAGTTGAACATTGATTGTTCTCGCCGAAAGGAACGGTTGCAGTATAGGTGCGGGTTCCTATCATTGTTGGCTCAACATGGATAGTGCTACTTATCGTCGTGTTTACAACAGTGTTTGTATTTGTGATACTGTTGTTGTCTCTGTTTGTAGCCCATCGAACTGTTGAAACCTCTGCACCGTTAAGTGTACCTTCTAATACTAATTGGGTTTCCCCGTTCAAACACAATGGATTGTCTCCGTTATTGAGAATCTCGGAAAGCATAGGTTCTGCAAATATTGTCGGAGTAATCTGTTTCTTAAGCGTACAGTGTCCGAGTGTTCCCACAACGGTGAATATTGTCTTTCCGTCTGTGGCAACCTCTTTGTATGAACCTGCATGTTCTTTGTTTCCTTCGCTGTCTGTCCAACTCCATTTGTAGGTGGTGTTGGCAGAGTTAGAATTCTCTACCTTGATAGTTGAATTTGCGCCTGGACAAACCGTCTTTGCAACTAAGTCGAATGTTGGCATATCGCTCTTGGTTGCGGTGTAGGTGGCTGTATTCGTACAGGTTACATCGTCGGCATACTTTATTGCTCCTGTTACGGTGAATGTAGATGTTGTCTTTCCATCTGCTATCTTCGCTTCAAGAGTGTTGTTTAACGTACCTGTTGCGTTGCTCAGCGTTGTGCCGTCTTGATTCCAAACGTAGTTTTCTGTCGCTCCGTTCGCATTTGCAACCAAAGTGATGGCAGAGTCTGCGCAGACTTTCTTGTCGTCGCTCCATGCGTAGTTGCTTCGTTCAATTGTAATCTTAGGCAACTCTAATCTCTTGATCTCTTTTGTCGCTGTTCCGACACATTTGTTAGCGTCTGTCTCTGTGACTGTGTATATGCCCTCACGGTTGATGTCTGTCAATGTCGCGCCATCGCCTGCCTTAGGTCCACTCCAAGTAAATGTAGAGCTAGCCCTGCTTGCGGCATCTTTAACTGTCAATTCTGCGGTAGAACCATAACAGAAATTCTTCCCTTCTATCTCTGGGGTAGGAAGCGCGTAGACTTTTACGCTGACTGTTTTTTGTGCATCACAGGTGTTTCCTTCTGAAGTCGTTGTGTATGCGTTGACTGTAAGCGTCGAATCCTTCGTAGGTGCTACAGAGTACTCTAAATAGCCTTTCAAACCGCCTTCCCATTGAATTGTCGCTCCTGCGGTTGGTGAAGAGGCGGTAACACTGACTGCGTTCCCTTTACATACTTCAACTTTGTCGGCTACCGTAATCTCTGGTCTCTTCTTGACAGATACCGTGTAGACTTCAGAACTTGTAGCACAGGAAGGTGTACCCTCGTTACCTGTTACCGTAGCCTTGATTTCACCTGTTACGTCGGCTATGGTCAACGTCTTCATGTCTGCCGAGAACTGTAATCTGCTTGCAGGTACGGATGCTCCATCTTCGGTGACTGTCCAACTAATATTTGAAGAGACTCCGCTTGCGGTGAGTGTTGCATCAGCATTCTCGCAAATTTCAACATCGCCAGAGATAGTGATAGGGTTTGGCGTAACCACTGTCACTGTTTGCGATGCGCTGTTCACACATCCGTTCTCATTGGTGGCTGTCACACGGAACGTAGTGTTGCTGGAAACGTTGCTGACTGAGTTTGTCTTTCCGCTTCCTATTTCATTATTCCAACTCCATGCGAAGTTTTTGTCCTCGGTAGTAGAGTTGGTCTCTTTGTCGCTGACGGAGAGATTAACCACACTTCCTTTACAAATCTTGAAGTCTTGGCCGTTCTCGTCTGTGAACTCGACGATTGGTTTATAGTTTGGTGTTACAGTCACACTTGTGATGTTGTCCACATCACATCCGTCCAATGTTGCACCAAATGTGTAGGCATATTGCTTTCCTGCAACCAACCCTTTGTCTTCATTCGTGGTGTAGGTGCTTGGATAGGTGTTTGTCTTGTCCGTGCCTACATAGAATGTGTTGATGTTGCTGTTCGCTTTGTCAACTACGAAGATGGCCTGCTTGCCGTCGCAAACGCTGACATTCTTGAACGCCAAGGTTGGCAATGGTTTCGCTTCAATGGTTATGCTATTGCTATTCTTACATTTGAGTGCGTCGTCGGATGCTGCGATCAACACGTATGTGGTTGTCTCCGCAAATGGAGATACGGTGTATGTGCTTTGGGTAGCTCCCGTGATGGTTTGCGTATTACCGTTAGCATCTATGTAACCCCATTGATAATCTGTTAGGTTGGTCTTGCCATCCTCCTTTAAAGTAAACGTTCCGTTTGTACAATACTTGCTTGCTCCGTCTTCTGTTGCGATGGTGATGGTTGGCAAATCTTGTATGTTGACCTTGAACTCCGCTTTGTTGCTTCTACAAGTTGTGGTAGCTGTTCCATGGGTATGTGTGTCGGTTACATAAAGCGAGTAAGTCTGTCCTTTGACGAGGTTTGTCGCCTCGTATGTCGCAGCACCTCCGCTCCATGAGTACCCTGGATTCTCCCATGCATAGTTTTTATTGACATCGGCATTCAAGGTTATGTCGCCATTCTTACAAATGGTGGCTTCTGTCGCATCTTTGTCGTTAGCGTCGGCATAGATGTTAGCTTCTGGTTTTGGATAAACGTAAACCTTGAATGTTATATCTGCGGAACATTCTCCTGATACGGCGTTTACAGCATATTCTTTGTATTTGCGAATGCCGTTAGTCCCTGTTAACTCGTTGTAATTTAATGTCTCTTGCAATGAACTTCCCGTAGTTCCTTCACTTGTCCAGGTGTAACTGTTAGCACCTGAAAGTCTGATAGTTCCGGTCGCTCCGTCGCAACGTACAGTGTCTCCTAATACGGCGATTTCTGGTCTCTCCACACGGTTGAATGTGTATTCCGTGCTTCCGATACATGTCTTATTGCTTGTCGTCTCTACTGCTTTCAGCCATACGGAGATGCTATTTGGCGAACTCTCGCTGATTTGATACTTAAGTACGCCGTTGTCATCCGTCATTTCCTTTGTGAGGGCGGCGTCTTCATGCCAGGTGTATGAAACGGCGCTTCCGCTTTGTGTAATCTGCAAACCTGGCGTCAATGTCACAGAGTTGCCGATACATGCTGCTCCGTCTTGTGTTACTTCTGGTTTTGGCGAGTTGACTACGTTGACAATTGCTGTCTTAGTGGCGGTACAACCGTCGATAGATGTCGCAGTCGCCGTGTAGACTGATCTTGTGGTAGGTGTGACGGTTATCTTACCAGAATTGTCGCCAGTTGGTGTCAAGACGGTCTTACTTGCATCGGTCCAGGCAATGGTGTATTTGTCTGCATCTGTTGCCACCAACTCTGCTGACTCTTGTCCTCCGCTACAGATATAGAGATTCTCTTTCTCTACGCCGAAGGTCGGTGTAGAGTTGGCTTTTATCGTTTTCTCTAATTCGTATGTACATCCTGCTTTTGTGGTCGCAGTTACTTTGTAGGTGCGATTGCTTGCCTGTAATGTCACAGAGGTCGCATTGGCAAGATTGATGCTTGATGGTTCTGTGTTGCCCTCAGCCCAATACTTCCATGCGTAGGTGGTGTTTTCTGTAACCGCCGTGTTCGACAAACTGATTGTCATAGGGTTGCCTTCGCAGACTGGGGTGGAGGTGAACTCAAATGTAGGGATTGGGTTGACAGTAACGGTGTAAGTCGCACTTCCCGTACATTGGGTCGTATTGTCTTCCGCGGTTACTTTATAGGTGCGTGTTTCCGTTGCATCGTTGATGACAATTTTGTCATTGATTGCTGTTTCTGCATTGTAAGTTCCATCTGCTGTTTTTGCAGAAGTCCATCTATAAGCGACATTCGTGTTCTCCACGTTGTTTGTCTTGGCGGACGGTGTCAATGTGACATTTGCGCCTGCACATACGGAAGAATTGTCGCTCGTGATGGTAACGGTTGGGTTGCTGTTGACTATCACTGTCCAATCTGACTCGCTTGAACAGTTGTCAGCCGTTGTTGCCTTTACTGTGTATTTCGTACCATATTTAGGTGTCGTGGACAAGTCCGCTCCGTTTCCATCGTTGGCATTCCATTTGAATGTTGTGTTGCTGATGTCCGATCTCGCAGTCAAGCCAAAAACTTCATTCAGACAGATTTCGCTTGATCTGTCGGTCGTGTTGACGTTTCGTCCTGCTTTGTCTGTGTCAAATGTGATTGTAGGTGTCTTGTTGACAGCTACTTCAACAACCGCATCCTTCCCACATCCGTTGTTGTAAGCGGTGATGTAGTACTTCGCAAATCCATCTTCGTCTTCATCGGTGATGTTAGACAAAGTGCGCGAAGGTCCCGTCGTCGCATCTATCGTGCTTCTTGTCGCATCGGTGTACCAGTTGATAGAAGTCGCACCAGTAATCGTGATGGTGGTGTTTCCGCCTTCACAGACTGTTGGATTTCCATAGGTAATCGTGATGTCGTCTTTTACTTTTATTTCGTAGGTCGTGGCGACACTTTGACATCCGTATCCATCAGTACCGATAACGCTATAAGTTGTGTTTGCTGTCAGTGCATCTGTCGTGAGATTTGCTGTCTCGTTGCCTGATATCTTAGTTCCCGTAGCAACGTCTCCCTTGTACCATTGGTAAGATGTGGCAGTGGTTGATGTCGCTGTCAAATCTGATGTTGCGCCATAACAGATGTTGTTGTCTCCTGAAATAGAGACACTTGGAATCGCATTGACGGTTACTTTGATAGACTTTTGTGCGGTACAGGTCAACGTACTTGTTCCAACAGCGTAGTCCTTTTCTCCCGTCACTGTGTATTGTAATGTGCCTGTCGTGTTAGGTGTTAGGTTGGCGACATTCTTCTCTGTGGTTGATGGCACTAAACCAACAGCCGTCGTCCATACATAGCGTGTCGGTGCCACTGCTCCGTCTGTCAATTGCAACGCTATGCTTTCTCCATAACACATTCTGACATCATTTGGAACAGTAAAGTCTGGGTTCTCCTTGACAGTGGCTTTGACTTGTTGCTCCTTAGATGTACATCCGTTTTTGGTGGCCGTTAAGAGATAGGTTCTGTCTTTTGTCAATTTCTCTGAATAGGACGAACCTGTCTTTGGCGTGACGTTCTGTCCGTCTTCGCCTACCCACGTCCATGAATAGTAGTCGGCTGCTTTGTCTGCATCGGTGGCTGTTGCTTTTACGGTTGCTACTTCTCCGCTACAGATAGTGACATCGTCGGCGGTGAAAGTAGGATATGGTTTGGTGCTGAGTGTATAGGTTGCACTTCCTTCACAACCCATAGTGTTGGTCGCTTTGACGGTTACAACGGATTCTGCATCTATGGATGGTGTCGTGAACGTCGCTCCTGTTTCGCTTTGCTTTGTGGTTCCAATCAGCCAAGTGTATCCACCATTGAGAGACATACTTGTTCCATCGTAGTTCTTAGCTGCCGAGAAACTTGCGTTCAATGCTTTTTGATCGCCTTGACAAATTGTCTCAGAACCTGCGGTTTCACCCTCAATCATCAAGATTGGGTTGGCTTGAATATAGAGGTCTTTCGTTGCTTCTGCACTACAGTTGTTGGCATCGGTATAGGTTACCTTTACCGTTGTCGGACTGGTTGTTGGCAGAATAGTGTTTTCGTTGCTGTTCGTATTGTTGATATTCCAAACCCA
This sequence comes from Bacteroidaceae bacterium, assembly GCA_963654355.1. Taxonomy (GTDB): domain Bacteria; phylum Bacteroidota; class Bacteroidia; order Bacteroidales; family Paludibacteraceae; genus UBA1181. The sequence continues at coordinate 25,611 of CAVKBM010000008.1, forward strand.
TGCGTTGGAGGTGGCATCAGCGGCGTTTCCAGTCTTTGCAGCAGTAAGATTCAACCCTTCTGTTGAACCTTGACATACATAGTCGTTTCCAGACAGCGTTACTGTCGGTCTTGCGTGCACATTGATTGTCTTTGTCGCTTCACTCGTACAGCCTGCTACCGTGATTGAGGCGGTGAATTCTTGAACTCCTGTGCCTGCAATGGTAATCTTTCTTGCTTCGGAAACTTTTGTGTTTCCATTGTTTCCGTATAGGTTGTCAGTCCAATAGATTGGAGTTTCGGTCGACTCTTTTGAAGAGGATGCGGTCAACTCGACACTAGCACCTTCACATGCGTTGTCTACCGCGGTGATGTTCAAGTCTGGCTTTTCGTTGACGGTAACCTCATCGTAGGCAAATTCAGACTGACACCCAAAGACGGCTAATTTGCCAGACACCTTGTATGTAGTGGTCTGGGCAAGATCACTAATGTTGTATTGGTTGTTTGTGGCGGTAGCATCTTTTGAATCTCCTATATACCAACTCCAACCATTTTCATCCATTCCTGTTAAATAGTTAGTCGCCTTTGCTGTCAGGGTGACATTGTTGTCTCCTGCACAGATGTTTCCTGCAGGGTGGGTGAGGGTAACAATTGGTTTTGCCTTGTAATGAATGGTCAATGGCTCGACGGAAACCGCACATCCTTCTGGTGTTGAAAGTGTGAGACTAAACTCTTGGTCTGCATTGATCTGCATTGCGCTTGTCGTCTGTCCGCTTCCTCCTTGTGGCGCCCAGGTGAAGAGGAATCCGTTTACATCTGAAACTACATTGCCATTTTCGTCCTTGATTTTGACCTTGAGTTGGAAATCTTGGTCTTGGCAGACGAAGTATTCGTTGCTATATTCTGTAACTCCATCTTCTGCTATTATTTCAGCCGTGTAGATAGGTTGATACTTGATCTCTTGCTCTCCATAGTTCGTGCATCCGTAGTTGGTTTTCGCTACGGCTTTGAACTTGTTCGCATTTTCTAATGTTGCGGCTGAAAGGGTGATGTAGCTTGATGTGCCTGCAAGTTGTGTCTCTTTGTTGGCATCGTCTATCGCATACCAAGTCCATGAATTGACAATCGCACTGCTCACCGAGTTGCTAGCGGTCAAACTAGTGGAGGTTCCCTGGCAGATTTTTGCGGGATCTGCAATGGTAACCTCTGGGTTAGGACGCTCATTGATAGTCTTCTCGGCTGATGATGTACAAACTTTAGTCTCTGTAACGCCGTCGTACTCGTCTGAATGTGCTTCACCTACCGAAACAATGTATTTGATAGTTCCATCTTGTGTGTTGATGGTTGGTTTGATCTCGTTGGTTGTGTTACCACTTCCGACATATTTCGTGTTTTCATCGCTTTCATACCATTGATAAGAGATGTTTGCATTTCCAACTGTGGCAGGGGTTGCGGTAGCTGTGATTGTAACCACAGAGTCTCTACATACGTCGTCCTTTGCTGTCGCTACTACGGATAGTGCTTCGTGTACTTTCACCGTGTAGGTTGCTTCTCCTGTACAGCCTGCGTTGTCGGTAACGGTTACTTTGAAATCGGAAGCAGAGGTCAACGCTGTTGTTGTCATGGTCTGGTTGTCTTGACCATTGCTCCACAAGTAGGCTGTGGCGTTGGCGTAGTTGGCTGTCAACTCTATATCCTCTCCCAAACAATAGATGTGGTTACCTGTTATGGTTGGGGTTGGTTGTGGATTGATGTCAAGTTTCACCTCTTTCTGAGTGTAGCATCCACTTTCTTGTCCTACGACATAGAGCGTGTATTCGCTTTGACCTGTGGCTATTTTCTTTTTAATACTCTCCCATGTCTCGGTGTATTTCGCTCCGGAAGACAAACTTCCTGCGCCTACCTTGTAATTGCTTTCATCTTGTTGCGTGCTATACCATTTGTATGTGGCAGCACCTGTAACGGTGACACTCAGATTCTTTCCTTCACAAAATGCGGTCTCTGTCTGCTCAATCGTTGGCTTCTCGTATACAACGACAGATTTTGTCTTGATGGAAGAACAAAGGTTTTCGTCTATGACGCTGGCAGTGAACAGAGTTACCTCGTTCAGTGTCGCTTTAATGGTTGTTTTATCTGAATTGTATTTTATGTCGCTGTTGTCGACAGTTGGGGAAGTCGCCCATGTAACTGATTGGATAGCTTTGTCTGCTGCTACGTTGAGCTCTGTTTGCTCTCCTCCACAAATGGCCTTTCCTCCTTCAATGGTGATGTTGGCCGGTGTGTTCACTTTGACGGTTGCAGATGCTCTACCTGCACAGCCTGCATCTGCGGTTGCGACTATATTGTAGGTTTGATCTGTCAATGGAGATACTGTGATCTCATTCGTGTTGTTGTTTTGTCCTGTCCAACTCCAAGACTTAATGTTGACTCCTGTCGTTGTGCATTTTGCCTTCAGTGTCGTGTTTTCTCCTTTACAAATTGTTAGGTCACCCTCAATCTCAATCTCTGGCATCGGATTGATGGTGATAGTCTTGTAGGTCTCTCCCTCACAAGCGTCTTTCGTACCTCTTAGAAAATAGGTTACTTTATCATACTTCTGCGCACCCATCGATGGCGTTACGGTAACTCCGTCTCCTAATTCGGTTCTGACGGCTGTCCTTTTTGAAGGATCTGCTATTGCTTCGGTTGGATCTCCATACGCCATATACCAAGTGTATGTGCCATCTTCTGCTCCTGAAGGGACAAGGTTCATGGACTCTTCATCGCAGATGTTGTCTGCTGAAGAGATCTTGAGGGTTGGCGTCGTCTTGACGGTTATGCTCGTAGAGAAGGTGTTCTCGCATCCATGATAGTCGCGACCCATCGCAAAGACTTCTATCGTCTTTTGTGTCTTGCCGTCTCCGTCTGCTGTGAGGGTATAGGTGTTGAAGGTGTTCTTCATATCTGTAACCGTCTGCCAATCGGTCAACCATGTCTTGTTGCCATTCTCCATGGTGTAGAACCTGAACGCCTCCATACCCACGGAGTCTGCCGTGATAAGGTCTTTCTCTCCTGGACATACGCGGGAACTTGCTGGCGTAACGGTGAACACTGGCAGGTCGCGTACGATTATCTGCTGTGTCTTGGTTGACGAGCAGGAGGACGCATTCGCCCCCGTTCCACTTGTTGCCGTTGCGGTTACGGTGTAGACTGTTGAAAAGGTTGGAGTGAGTTTCAAATCTGCTCCATCGGCATCGTTTTTATTCCACTTGTAGGTGACGGTCTTGTTGTCCTCGTTGTTCCAACCCGTATAGATGGCGGTGTCTTGAGCGACTAACTCAAGCTTGTCGTTCATACACAGATCTGTGTCTCCCATAATTTTTATTTCTGGGGTCTTGTTGGTTGTGACTTTCTTATAGTAAGTCGACTGACAAGTCACGTCTGAGTAGTTGCGGAAGGCCGTTACTTTGTAGGTGTAGTTGGCGGTCGGTGGCACCTCGTTGATAGAACTTGGCATCTTATCTTTCTTAGTGCGTGTTGACCAAAGGCAAGAGTCTGCTCCGTAGGCGTTGATGATCACGTTCTGCCCTTGACAGATGGCGGCAGGGTCGGAAATGGTAGCGTTCGGCGTGTCTCGAACGGTAACCTGCACATCAATAGTGTCGCCACAAGCGAACTTGTTGAGTGCTGAGAAACTATAACGGTATATTTTAGAGGTCGATCCTGCTACGCTTTGGAATGGTCCGACTTCTAATGTGGTTTCGTTCTTCCCTGCCAATTCTGTGCGGATGTTGCCTTCTTTGGTGTACCACTTGTAGCCGCTGACTGCCTCTGTCCTGTCGTTGCCAGATGCCTTGTGTTCTAATGTGGCAGATTCACCAACGCACACGGCTTTCGGCGCATCAACGGTGAGCTCAGGCAATGGCTTCACATAGACGAAGACTGAGTCGGTAGCAGTACATCCGTTGTAAGTGGCATTGGCCAAATACTTCGTGGTGTCTGCAGGACCTAAGGTTACCTTGCGGGTTCTTTCTGTGTTACTCCACACAATGTTGGAAGAGGTTGCGTCGACTCCATCGTCAGTTCCTTTCAAATCTCCAGATACCGTGTTGCCACTGTTGTCTATGTATGAATAAGTACCGATAACGGCGACATCTTTTGTTTGACCTTTACAGATTTCAACTACTTTGCGTTCTCCGTCTTTTTTGTAGACGATATTGGCGTTGGCTTTTTCTGCCTTGTCGTAGAAATCAAACTCTGGTATGTTCTTGATGGAGACGTCAAAAGTCTTCTCGTAGGAACAGAGTGTGGCGGTGTCTTTCAATGCAACTGTCCCTGAATAAACAGACTCATAGCGGTAAATTTCGGTAAGGTAGAGCCCCGCGTTGTCTGCCACGCTACCATCAATGGTGAATGAGTTGCTGTTGACCCCTGCGGTAGAATCCTGTTTTGTCGCGCATTTTGTCAAATCACTTGTGTCATCGCATTTTTTCCAAACGTAGCGGTTCGGTTTGCCACTCACTTCAGACATGTAGTTGTTGATGGTGAGGGTGGATTTTTCGTTGGCGCAAATGTCTGTTACACCGTTCATGTCGACTGTTGGAGGTTGCATGACCTTGAACTCGACACTCGTACTCTTCTCACAACCGTTGACTGTGGTTACGGTCAAAGTCATGACATACTCGCCCTTGTTGGTAGCAGTCCAAGGAAAAGTCTCGTCAAAACTTGAACTCTTTGTGAAAGTGTGGTCGTAAACGATGACGTTGGTCGCTTTCTCCACGCAAACCCAATGCCAAAACTTGATGGTGTCCAATTGTGTCAATACAGGGTCTGGGTTGGAAACCAACACCTTAGGAACCCAGGATGTGTCGGAGAAGGTAACTCTGTTATAGCAAGAACGCAGAGCCTTCACTTCCGACTTGATAGGTTCTTTGGCGATACGTGTCTTAGCGGTTATGCTCGCACAGGAGGTATTAGACCCCGTGATAGTACAGATATAATCAATGTCTTGAATCTCAGAACGCTTAACATAGGCTTCGTAGTCGGTGTAGGCATTGCCTGTGTTTGGATCTGATAATGACGTTCCATCGCTCGTCTTCCAAACGTAGTTGCCTGCTCCGAAACCGCTTGGAACATAAATACGGACAAAACCGTCATCTGGACAATTGTCTACATCTATACGCATCTCTTGAGCTGCACCAGTGATATACATGTGGGAAGAGTGACCTCCGGCCATCAAACGTGAAATTGATTTTCCACAATACCCACTGCACCAGCCCTGAGCACCATAAGACCTTTGGTTGCTACTATTGCAAATGTCGTTGTATACTAAACAGTCATGATTGTATGCTTTGATTTTTACTTTTTTCCCTATGTATTGTCTTAGATCGTATATGTTATTTCCCCATGGTTTAAAAGTTGCTTTGTCGCCACCCAGTGCATTTCTATTTGCACAGTTAGAGTTTGAATCAAAGCTTTTTAGAGAAAAATCGGACGAGTTGGCATTCCCAAAGTAATCAGAACAAGGGACTGTGTAGCTTTCTTCTGCTTCTTCATCGTAAACAGAAATGTTTACACCTGCTCCTGGATAAGCGTCTCCTGTGTGTGCATCGTTGTTGGGTTCAACTAATACAACTGCGTACGAAAGCTGTAATATCGTACTTTTAGCAGTAACTGTAAATTCATATTCCAATTTCTCGGAAGTTGCCCCATATGCCCAACCATAGCAGGAATAATAATCTCCACTATTACCAGTTTCGCAAACTCCAGGATTTCCTAATCGTGCAGAACCTTTGTAGGCGGTTCCCTCTGGAATAGTGTACAAGGGGGTACAGCTACTTCCTCCCTCTTTCATCAAACCATCAACTTCTTTTTTTGTGAAGATTGTAAAAGAACCTTGCTGCCTGTTGTTGTCGTATTTTGTATTTGGGTCTCTTTTAGCCCATTCATCTACTTTGTCTTTGACTTCTGCGCAAAGTTTGTTACTGCCATCTGCTGTTGTTCCTTTCTTATATTCGGAACATGTGGCGGCAATAGTTCCATCTACACATTGATAGAGACCTGAAAAACAACTGCCATAGCCCCATGTTTTTGTTCTGTCGTCGTATTGGGCTAGCGTGAAAACGCTTTTAGAGTTTGAATTTAACATATCCTCGGGTCTCCAATACGAATAATATTGAGTCCAACCGTCCCAACCTTTGGAAAAGTCAAGGTTGAGTTGGTCTCCGTCCTGGGCTTGGGTAGACAATGCCACGGACGCAACCACGAGTGTTGTGATAATTCTTCGAATAAGTCGTTTTAAGGCGTACATATTTTGTTTCATAAGTTTCTATGTATCAATTCAATACCTGTTTCTGCTAAACCCTACTACAGATTTTACTTGCAAATTTAAGAATTTTTCTATGATTAAAGCGCAGTTTATAGTAACGAATTTTCTATGCTTGTGTTGCTCTATCTTCTTTTTTATTTCGCAATGCGAATGGATAACAGTATTTCATGGGTGTTCGACGGCAATGTGCTGCGACTCCCCAACCCACATTCATAGACATAACCAACCCGAAATATGTGATATTCTATGCCTAACATCACTGATAGATAGGAGGGGTTGCATCCATTGATAAGATCGGGCCTCCATGAAAATCCTCCCCACACAAAACGGTCGTAAAATGTTAGAAGTCCAACTTCTGCCAAGTGTACTTTGTTGCGATTCATATAGGCGAGATTTATCATCAAATCCAATTGTTGCTGTAGGTTGATAGCTCGTATTGCGTAGGCGTAAAAGTGTCTGTCTGAGCGATAACTTGTTGATTGCGTGTTCTGTATGTGTGTGCATGACGCACCAAAGGTCCAATTCATAGAGGATGCCTCAACTCCTATGTTGAAATCGGGCGTGATTTTTCTTTGCTTGTCCTGTAGATTGTCGTAGTCTTTTCGTTCGCTTTCATCAATGAGTTTGTTCTCTCCTGGATTATAGTCACCCACAAAAACGCCTGCAGAGGCTCCTAATGATAACACCCACTTCGGCGTGAGGTCTATCTGATAGGAATATTCGGCTTTCACCTCGGTGGTGCGATGTCCAACGCCTAAGGCATCGTAGGCTACCGTCAAACCGACTCCTGATTGTATTCTGGGTATGTAGTTGGTCGCATTGAAAAGTATCGTGTGGGGTGCATTGTCCACTCCAATCCACTGTAGCCGACCCAAAAGGAAGAGATCTATATCGTCGGTGTTGCCGACTCCCGCAGGATTGATATTGCCTCGTGAGAACTGCTGCTGTGTGAAAAATAAATCTTGTTGGGCATTGATTGTTATAACGCTCATCAATAGGAGTATGATATGTAATACTCTGTTTTTCAATGTGTTGAATGGAATTTTTTCTGCGTTACTCTCTTACTGATATGACCACACGGCGATTGAGTTGGTGTTCTCGCTCCGTCTTGGCATTGCGTATGGTGGGTTCTAACTTACTTCGACCGATGCAGGTGAGTCGCTTAGGGTCTACACCTCGCTCAACGAGGGTTTTGAAGAGTTGCTTTGCTCGTCGCTCAGAGAGAGCCTGATTGTATGCCACAGTGCCTCGCTCATCGGTGTGTGCTGTCAGTATGAAATCTTTACCTTTATGATAGTCAATGAATTGAAGAATTGTGTCTATCTCGGCTGTATAGTCGTGAGTGTAGTTGGATTGATCAAATTTAAAGTATAGAACGCAGACATCGGGCATTTTAGGAATGATTGTGGTTTTGTCTTCGTTGTCGTTTCCTCCATTGCTTATTTCGTTGTCGTTGAACGAGTCATCTAACGTGTCGTCATTTCCTATAGAATCGTTTTTTGCAATGAATGTGCTGTCGGGAAGGGTGTTGTCTATTGAATCTTTTGCTAAATCGTTATCCTCTTTGTCTTTTTGATTGTCGGCAACTTGAGGATAACGCCAACTGCGGTAGAAGAGGGAGGAGCCTCGTTCGGTGATGCGTGTTTTTTCTTTGGAATAAGTGCTAAGGGAGAATAATAAGATGGAAAAAATGAGAAATAAACGAATAAAGTCAGTGCTATTCAAAAGCGTGTGTTTCGGAACATGCTTTTGAATAGTGTTGCTAAACCTATTCGTTTCTATTGTGTTTCTCATATCCTTGTTGAAAGTCAATGTTTATTCCTCCTTGACAGTCTTCTTCTTGAATGTGTGAATCTTGAAATCACGGTCGAAGAAGAGGTAGATCCCAAAGGAGTAGTCCATGCTTAGTTCAGAGAAATCGTAGTAGGCTTGGGCTTCGAATCCTAAAATTTTGTTGAGACAGTAGGTGGCTTTGAGGGTTGCCATGTCTCTGTACTTGCGTTCGAAGGTGTCGTCGAAATAGCTGCGTGATTGGAAAAGGTAACTGCCTCGCCCTGCTATGAATCCTTGTCCGTGCCAATAGCCGATAGTGGCAGACCAATGATGCTTGGCATGGTTGTTCTGCACGGTTACCTGTGGGTAAACGCCCCAACCATCTTTGAAGTGTGTGTGGATATGTTCCTCGTTGGAACGGTTGGAGAAGAGGAAGAAAGGCACTTCCAAGCGTGTCTGTGTGCGTACCGTTTCAAACTGAAAAGCGAGTCCTGCAGCGATGTTTGCCAAGGTCTCCAGACAGGTGTCTGGCAAAGTATTGATTTGTCCGCCTCGATGGTTCATCATCAGGTGGAGAGGTATTTCAAAGTGGGTTGTCGTGTCTTTGAATGGAGTGATTTTGAAGTTGTTAACCCATCCGAATGTGAATTTTTCTTGCCAGTCGGAGTCTATTTCAATAAAGTCTTCCCAATTGCACCAAACTTCTGTGTTCCAATGCTTTGTGTGTGCAAAAATCTGTAATCCCATCTCTTGATTGTCTCGATAGTAGCGGTCGAATCCGTACATGGGTTCGTAGAGGTTGTGGCAGAGGTTTCCATAGAGTGAACCTCCTACGAACGAGATCCATTCCGCAGGGGTGTATTGCAGACGTACGATTGGGGCGACTTCTCGTATCTTCGTATGATCTCCTGCGATGCCCGTCAGGTGGACTCCGACGGTGGCTTCAAGAGACTTGTTGGCACGATAGGTGATGGTAGGATTGAAATGGAATCCTAACGCAGTGTATCCCTCTGTGTAGGGGAGGAAATATTCGGCATCACGAGCGAAAGTGGTGATTTCTGGTGAGAAATAGAGTGTGCGGTCTTTGCCTCGTGTGCTGTTAGTTTGCTGTTCGACTAAGAATGGTATTTGCCGAGAGTCATAAAAATGACGAGGGAAGACACTTGTGATTGTGTCTTCCGCCATCATTAAAACATTGTTTAAAAGAAGCAAGAGTGTTAGAATTGTGAATTTTCTCATTGCTGTTTTAAATTTTCTGTATTTATAATAACACGCTTATAATTAGCGTGTTGTCATTAGTATGCTCTTGCGAAGAGTGCGCGACATTTGGATGGTTTACCTGTCATCATATCGACTCCAGCCTCCTTGTCGCCAGGGACGTATGTGTCGAACGGAATACAACGTATTGTCGCTTTGGTCTCCTCCTTGATTTTAGCTTCTGTCTCGGCTGTCCCATCCCAATGGGCGAGGATAAATCCGCCTTTCTCAATTTCTACCTTGAATTCTTCGTAGGTGTCGACGGTGCGGATCATTGAGTTACGGTAGGTCAATGCCTTTTTGTAGATATTCTTCTGAATCTCATCCAAGAGGTTCTTGACGTATGTTTCAATGCCATCCATGCTGATATTGCTCTTCTCCAAGGTGTCGCGGCGTGCCACTTCGATGGTGTTGTTCTCGAAATCGCGCGGACCGACAGTAAGGCGAACAGGCACACCCTTCAACTCATATTCATGGAATTTCCAACCTGGCGTTTTGGCGTCTGTGCTGTCATATTTCACGGATATACCCAGTGCTTTGAGTTTTGCGATGATTAGGTCGATCTTCTCGTTCATCTCTGCAGTCATCTTCTTCACTGCGATAGGTACGATAACTACTTGGATAGGTGCTACGTTTGGAGGGAGAACCAATCCGTTGTCATCTGAGTGGGCCATGATGAGTGCTCCCATCAGACGGGTAGAAGCTCCCCAGGAGGTTGCCCAGACATAGTCTAACTTTCCTTCGCGTGTCTGATACTGCACATCGAAAGCCTTCGCAAAGTTTTGTCCGAGGAAGTGGGAAGTTCCCGACTGCAAAGCCTTTCCATCTTGCATTAGAGCCTCAATGGTGTAGGTGTCTACCGCTCCTGCGAAACGCTCTGTCTCAGACTTCACACCTTTGATGACAGGCAATGCGAGGAAGTTCTCTGCAAAGTCGCCATAGACGTTCAGCATCTTTTGTGCCTCTGCTTCAGCTTCTTCGTAGGTCTCGTGGGCGGTGTGTCCCTCTTGCCAAAGGAACTCGGCAGTGCGGAGGAAGAGGCGAGTACGCATCTCCCAACGAACGACGTTTGCCCATTGGTTGCAGAGGATAGGAAGGTCTCGGTAAGACTGGATCCAGTTTTTGTATGTACTCCAAATGATGGTTTCTGAGGTCGGACGAACGATGAGCTCTTCTTCCAACTTAGCATCGGGGTCTACCACGACACCCGAACCATCAGGGTTGGTCTTCAAACGATAGTGGGTTACAACGGCGCACTCCTTAGCGAAGCCTTCCACATGGTCAGCCTCTTTGCTGAGGAACGATTTAGGAATGAATAAAGGGAAATAAGCGTTGACATGCCCTGTCTCTTTGAACATGCGGTCGAGTTCGCGCTGCATCTTCTCCCAGATGGCGTAGCCGTAGGGTTTGATGACCATACAACCTCTGACTGCTGAGTTTTCAGCAAGGTCGGCCTTGATAACTAAGTCGTTGTACCACTGTGAGTAGTCTTCACTGCGTGGAGTAAGTTCTTTTGCCATTGATTATCTGTTTATTTTGTTGTTTTCTATTCTTTGATGTTGTGAATGAAAGTTCATAGTTTGCCTTCTCTCTCTAATCTCTTTGCTTCATTCCAGTATTCATCCATCTCTTCTAAAGTCATGTTTTTTAACTCTTTACCTTCTTTTAGCGTATGCTCCTCTAAGTAGTTGAAACGACGGATGAATTTGCGGTTGGTCTTCTCCAACGCATTTTCTGGATTGATCTTATAGAGACGTGCCGTGTTGATGAGACTGAAAAGAACGTCGCCAAACTCTTCTTCCATTTTCTCTTTGTCGCCTCTTTCAACCTCGGCTTTCCACTCCTCTATCTCTTCATAGACTTTCCCCCACAATAGAGAACGATCTTCCCAATCGAAACCTACATTGCGTGCTTTGTCTTGTATGCGATAGGCTTTGATGAGAGCAGGCAACGCTTCAGGCACACCTGAAAGGACACTTTTATTTCCATCTTTCTCTTTGCGCTTAATCTGTTCCCAAGTTTGTTCAACCTCGCCTGCTGTCTTGGCTGCACCGTCCCCAAACACGTGTGGATGGCGGAAAATCAACTTCTCGCAGAGGGAGTTGCAGACATCAGCAATGTCGAACGTATTGGTCTCGGAAGCTAGTTTAGAGTAGAAGACAACGTGAAGCAACACGTCACCTAACTCCTTGCGTATGTCGTTCATGTCTTTCTTCATAATGGCATCGCAGAGTTCGTAGGTCTCCTCAATGGTGTTGGGACGAAGCGACTCAAATGTCTGTTTTTTATCCCATGGACATTTTTCACGCAACTCGTCCATGATGTCTAACAGACGGGCAAAGGCTTTTTCCTTATCTTCTAATGTATTCATGACTATTCGTCTTTTGATACTCTAAAAATCTGATCTACACTCTGTTGCGTGTCTTTGTTCTTCCAAATGTCAACAGATGCAATGAGATGAATGGAAGAATGAAGTCCAACAGCGGAATGCTGAAAAAGAAATTTTTCTCATTCAGCAGTTTTGCCGTTCTTCGAATAATAATCACCTGGGTGATGTATCTGAAGATGAAGATATGGAAGGCGATGATTGCCATGATCCACTCTTGTCTTACTAACATAAACGCCAAAAGAGTGATGAAAGAGAAGTAAAAGAGAACACGTGTCAGGTTCTCCATAAAGATGCTGAAGAGAATACTCTTTTTAGATTTACATAGGGCCTTGAGTTGGTCTTCTTTCTGAAAGCAATAAGACTTTTTTGTCTCTTCTCGATGGCTGATCGTTGTGGCTGTGGGTCTGGTCTCGCAACGCACGTTCTTCTTAGTGGCCACGTCTTGTATGAAAAGGCTGTCTTCTCCTGCTATGAGGTTGAGTTGGTTTGAGAAGCCTTTGCCACTGAAGAAGAGGCTTTTTTTGTAACTCAGGTTTCTACTCGTTCCGCGATAGGTGTTGCCTCGAAATGCCATGCCCATGAAATGCATGGCGTTGGTAACGCTATCGTAACGAATCAAGCGACCTAAGAAATTACCTTTTGTTTCTCGTTTGCTGTAGCCTAAGACAATGTCGGTGCCGTCTACATAGTTGTTCATCATCTCGGCAATCCACTTGTCGCTGCTGGGTTCGCAATCTGCATCTAAGAAGAGAAGATGCTCGCATTTAGCGGCTTTGATGGCTACTGTCAGACACATTTTCTTACGACTGGTGTACTTGGCATCCATCGGAAGGAAAGTGGAGTAGAGGTTGCTGTATTGCTTGCTCAGTCTCTCCAACAACTCGCTGCTCTCGTCTGTCGAACCGTCGTTCACCACTATCACCTGAAAGCCGCCATCATATTTCTGCTCTAACACTTTAGGTAGGTATTTTGCCAGATTGTCTGCTTCGTTTTGGGCGCAGATGATGACAGATACGGGTGGTTGGGTGGTCGTGAAGATGATTTTGTTCTTTCTCTTCTTACGGTCGTATCTGAGAATTTTGTTGTAGTATCTGAAATAGTAATACATCTGGATGATGAGGAGTAGTAAGAATCCCCCCAACATCAACCAATATTCAATAGGTGTTTGCTGTAAAAAGTTTTTAATGATAACTTCCATCAAAGTCGTTGATTTTAAATCTATTAGAATTCTGTAGAGAGATAACCCAGTGGTAATTTGCGAAGATTATAGCCTGAAGCCATGATTTCTCCGTATGCGCCTGCAGAACGCAATGCCAAATAGTCTCCTCTCTTCGTACCGTTTAAAACGTGGTCTTTCACGAACACATCGGACGATTCGCAGATAGGTCCGACCACATCGTATTTTTCTTCTTCGTCATCTGAAGTGATGTTTTCCACTTTATGGTAGGCCTCGTAGAGAGCAGGACGAATCAAGTCAGTCATACCCGCATCTACAATGGCGAACAGTTTCTCCGTGCCTTTCTTGACGTAGGTTACTTTAGTAATCAAGCTACCGCATTGCGCTACGATGGAACGGCCTGGCTCGCAGTGTAAAGTCTGACCTGGACGTAACTTCAAGTAGTCTGCGAAGATTTTGAAGTAAGTGGCGAAATCAGCGATAGGGTTGGCATTAGGATCTTGATAATCAATTCCTAAGCCACCACCAATGTTGATGTTCTCCAATGGAATATTCCACGCTTCAAATTGATCTTGTAGCTGGTTTACCTTCTCGCAAAGTGTCTTGTAACAATCCAACTCCGTAATCTGAGAGCCAATGTGAAAATGTAGCCCGATGAGTTTAAGGTTGGAGGAAGAGATGACGATGCTGGCAACTTTTTTCAAGTCTCCTATGTTGAATCCGAATTTATTCTCGTTCAAACCAGTGGTGATGTAGTGGTGTGTGTGCGCATCAACATTGGGGTTGACACGCAATTCAATGCGGGCTATCTTGCCTTTCGCCTTTGCCAGTTCGTTGATGACCTCTATTTCAGGAATAGACTCTGCGTTGAAGCAGAAAATGTCATTGTCTAATGCAAGGTTGATCTCTTTATCCGTCTTTCCAACACCTGCGAAGACGATTTTGTTGGCAGGAAATCCTGCGTTGATGCAGGCTTGCACTTCGTTGCCACTCACACAATCCGCTCCTAATCCTGCTGCTGAGATGATCTTCAATACTTTAGGGTTGGCATTTGCTTTCACTGCGTAGTGAACTTGAACGTTTTGCGCAGAAGCGTTCGCTTTTACCGTCTCTAAGGTCTTGTTCAGCAAATCTACGTCATAGTAGTAGAACGGAGTCTCAAATTTTGAAAATTTTGATGTTGGAAATAATCCTTTAGTTGTCATGTTATTGTCGGTTATATGTTTTAGAATAGTTTCTTGCTGAGGGAGTTAAGCACCTCTACCTTGTCTTTTGTATGGATGAGCAACGAGATGTTGTGTGTGCTTCCTCCGTAAGAGATCATTCGGATCTGCGTCTCTTTTAGGGCGGAAAGTATGTCTGCCTGGAATCCGACATTGTCTTCTGGAAGATTGCCGATGACGCTCACAATTGTCATGTCTTTTGCGTACGACACGGTGCCGAACTTCTTCAAATCGTCTAAAATGCTGTCTAAGTTTTTACAGTTGTCGATTGTCACAGAGACGCCCACCTCCGAGGTGGTGATCATATCAATAGATGTCTTGTAGTTCTCAAACACTTCGAAGACACGGCATAAGAAGCCATGGGCGAGCAACATACGGCTCGACTTGATCAAAATCGATGTGATGCCGTCTTTTGAAGCCACTACCTTGATGTCGCCTGCTGTGCGATTGTTGGAGATGAGCGTTCCTTTCTTATCTGCTTGGTCTATGTTTCGGAGGTGAACTGGAACATTTGCCAATTTGGCTGGCAAGATGCAGGTTGGGTGCAACACGCGGGTGAGAAAGTAGGATAGTTCGGCCGCCTCGTCGAAACTGAGGGCATCAACAGGTTGAGCCTCTTTGACAATCGTCGGGTTGATGTTGTAGATGCCGACGGTGTCGTTCCAAAACTCAATGACATCGGCTCGAAGCACGGCTCCAATCAATGCGGCGGTGTAGTCGTTTCCGCCTAATCCTAATGAGTCGACCTCATTATAGAAATTTTGGCATATCGAACCTTCGGTGATGAAGGTGTTGACTGCTTTTGCCTCCTCCTTGTTGAGCAACTCTTTGAGATTTTCTTTGATAAAGTATTCGTCAGGTTCTTCGTTCTTGTCAATTTTCATAAATGACAAGGCAGACAGGTTGAGGGACTTTTCATTCTGACTCTTCAAGTATTCAACCATCAGGTAAGAACTCAACTGACCACCTAAGGCAACGATACGTTTCTCCTCGAAAAGGGTGAAGATGCCGTCAGAATAGTTCCTAATCTCATCGAATTTTTCCGCGATATGTTTACGAATGTCTTTCTTGTTGGCTTTATCGCCAAATAACTCGTCGACACGCTCTTGATAGGCTTGCTCTAAGTTGGAAATCAACTCTTTGGCTCCGTCGGCGTTTTTCTTATATAGGTAGTCTGCAATTTCAGCAAGCTCTTGCGAAGTGCCTTCCATAGCCGAAAGCACTACGATCTTCTTTTCTTTGTCTTTGATGATGATATTGGCAACATCACGGAATTGTTTGGCAGTGGCCAAAACGGAACTTCCAAATTTTAGTACTTTCATCTCTTTTCGTTTTTATTTCTATTCAGCACGCCCTTGGTTTGGAGTGTGTGCTTGCTTCTCGTTTTGTTGTTAAATCTCGATTTTGAGTGCGTTATACATCTTGCGCACTTTCTCTTTTGCCTCTTCAACGTTTCCGCCTCGTGCAAGGAGTACGGCCATACGACGATGGTCATGTACTTCTGGTTTCCCGAAGATACGAATCTGCGTGTCGGGAATAGACAAGGCGTCTTCTATGTTGGAGAAAGATACGTTTTCGCTATCTCCAGTGACGACCACGGCTTTAGAAGCGGATGGTCCATGGAATGCGATGTTCGGAATGGGTAGTCCGAGGATGGCGCGTACATGCAGAGCGAATTCCGACAAGTCTTGCGAGATCATCGTAACCATACCTGTGTCGTGTGGGCGTGGGGACACCTCGCTGAAGATGACTTCCTCCCCTTTTACGAACAGCTCGACTCCGAAGATTCCCCATCCGCCTAAGGCATCGGTAATTTTCTTGGCTATGTCTTGCGCCTTGCTGATAGCGACATTGCTCATAGGTTGTGGTTGCCAGGACTCTTGATAGTCGCCATCTTTCTGCCAATGTCCGATTGGTTGCAAGAAGCTGGTGCCGTCTTTATGGCGGACGGTGAGCAACGTGATTTCGTAATCAAATTCCACGAAGCCCTCAACGATGACTTTCCCTGCGCCTGCTCGACCACCTTCTTGTGCGATATGCCATGCATTCTCAATCTCTTTTTCTGTCTTGACGACACTCTGCCCGTGTCCGGATGAACTCATGATGGGTTTCACTACGCAGGGGGTGCCTATGACTTTTATCGCCTCGGTAAACTCCTCGTAGGTAGAGGCAAAACGATAGGGAGACGTCGGCAGCTTCAGCTCCTCTGCGGCCAAACGTCGAATGCCTTCTCTGTTCATAGTCAGAAAGGCTGCTTTTGCTGTGGGAATCACGTTGTATCCGCTTTGCTCCAATTCTACGAGGGTCGTTGTGGCTATCGCTTCTATTTCTGGAATGATATAGTCGGGCTTCTCCTGCTCTATAATCTCGCGTAGTCTGTCGCCATCCAACATCGACAAAACGTATGAACGATGGGCAACTTGCATGGCAGGTGCATTCTCGTATTTGTCTAAAGCGACAACCTCAATGCCCAGACGCTGTAACTCGATTGCCACTTCTTTGCCTAACTCTCCAGAGCCACACAAGAGGGCTTTCTTTCCACCTTCCTTGAATACTGTTCCGAATTTTGACATATCGTTTTCTTCTGTATTAACGTTTCGCAAATGTACTAATTTAATTAATAAACATAGCCACATTCTAGCTTGGCTATGTTCCCTTTTTGACCTCTCTTATAACCTATAATTATATATAATAAGGTATGGTGGATGTCTCTATGTTGGCTTTTGATTTAACTCTTTCTATTCGTCGGAAAGGTTGACCAACAATTCTCGGTATGAACTGAATATTTTTGACTTCGATACATAACCGACGTATTTCTCATTGTCGTCGATCACGGGCAGATTCCATGCTTTTGTTTTTTCAAACTGATACATCACCTTCTCCATAGAATCGTTGAGTGAGACGAACGCAGGTGGCGAAACCATCAACTGAAATACGCGGAACCGTTTGTATAATTCGGGGCGAAACATAATGTTTCGTATCTCGTCCAAACTGATGAGTCCGATCATTCTTCCTTGTCTGTCCAATACTGGGAAGATGTTTCTATTTGATTTTGCCACCAACGAAATCACATCTCCTAAATACATGTTGGGGCGTAGGGTCTGAAGATCTGTCTCAATCACATTTTCTGTCTTCAGCAGAGTGAGAATGTTTTTGTCTGTGTGGTGGGTGAGTAATTCTCCTTTCTTCGCCAAACGCATTGCGTACAAACTGTGGGGCTCGAAGAATAGAATTGTGATATAGGCGATGGTCGATGTGATCATCAACCCAAGAAACATTCCGTATCCTCCCGTCAATTCGGCGATCAGGAACGCTCCTGTCAATGGCGCATGCATGACTCCTGCCATGACTCCTGCCATGCCTGCCAGCGCAAAGTGCTTCTCTGTCAGTCCGACCATCCCGAATTTGTTTAACACATACGCCATGAAGAAACCAGTGATGCAGCCCACGAACAAACTTGGGGCGAAGATTCCTCCTGTTCCGCCGCTGCCATTTGTCGCTGCAGAAGCGAAAATCTTAAAGAAGACAATGAGGAAAAGGTAAAGCGAAATGATCCAAAAGTTGTCTCTGAAATTATAGAAGACGCTGTTCTGTGTCAGTGCTTGGGCATCTCCGTTCAAGAGGGAAGTGATTGTGTCGTAACCTTCACCGTAGAGAGGAGGCAGGTAGAAGATTAGGACACTCAGCATGATACCCCCGACTACCAATTTTTGCGTTGGCGTCTTTAGTGTTCCTCCAAAGAATGTCTCCAATTTGTTCATGCCTCGTGTGAAGTAGAGTGATACGAAACCGCAACAGACGCCTAACAACACATAATAAGGTATGTTCTCCATCTTCAGCACATGGCTCATCACAAAGCTGAAAAGATAGTCCGACCCAGAGAAAAGGTTCGTGAAGACGGCTGCCGTGGCTGCCGAGATTAACAATGGGACGATTGAAGACATCGTCAAATCAAGCATCAACACTTCAAGTGTGAAGACCACGCCTGCGATGGGAGCTTTGAAGATTCCTGCAATCGCTCCTGCCGCTCCGCAACCAACGAGCAACATCAGATTCTTCTGTTCCATGCGAAACAGCTGTCCCAAGTTAGACCCGATAGCGGAACCTGTCAGTACGATAGGCGCCTCCGCTCCGACGGATCCTCCAAATCCAATAGTGATGGAGCTTGCGATGATGGACGACCACATATTATGACGCTTGATACGTGCCTTTCGTTGCGAAATGGCGAACATAATCTTCGTAACTCCATGGCTGATATCGTCCTTCAAAATCTTACGGACATAGAAACTTGCAATGCAGACACCTAGGATTGGTGTTGCCAAATATAGATAGTTGAGTCGACCCGCTGAAAAACTGTTGGTGACCAACTCGTGTAAGAATTCAATGAGAAACTTCAACAGGTGTGCCGCTATCGCACAAAACAAGCCGACTAAAAGGCTGAGAACCAATACAAAATGCTTCTCGCTGATATGTTTCTCTCTCCATCGAAGTATTTTGATAAAAACTTCTTCCATTTTATTATTTAATCATCTGAAAATCAACCAACTCTCTATCTCAGGACTTCACAAAATCATCAATAACCATCTTGCAAATTTACAACAAAAAACGTATGTATGGACAGTTTGCCCGTTGTTTTTATTTTTCATTACTGTCGTGTATTTTTCTATATTTGCGGACGCAATTTTTTTATTTTAGTGCACCAAACGGGAATATGCATGTATGAAAATTTTAATTATCGAAGATGAAAAGAAACTGTCGGATAGTATTGTAGACTACTTGAGCAGTAACAAGTATCTTTGCGAACAGGCTTTTACTTTCTCCGATGCAAAGATGAAAATCAACACATATGACTATGATTGTATCGTGTTGGATTTAATGTTGCCAGGTGGCGATGGCCTTGATTTGCTGACAGAAATACGGAAAAAAGAAAGTCCTGTGGGCGTAATCATCTGCTCTGCAAAGGATTCTTTAGATGACAAAGTGAATGGCCTGGAGTTGGGCGCGGATGATTATCTTCCGAAACCTTTCCACTTGGCGGAGTTGAGTGTGCGTATTTATGCGATTGTACGCAGAAAGCAATTCTCTGCCAGCAACGTCTTGGAAAGCAATGGTGTAAGGGTCAATTTGCAGGAGAAATCGGTCAGCGTGAACGACCAGCCGGTCGTTTTGACAAAGTCGGAGTATGATTTGCTGCTTTTCTTCATAGGGAACAAAAATAGGGTGGTTACGAAAAGTGCTATTGCCGAGCATTTAAGTGGCGAGATGGCTGATATGATGGATAGCCACGATTTTGTTTATACTCATATAAAGAACTTGAAATCGAAACTGTCGGATTTAGGTTGTAAGGATTGTATCCGAAATGTTTATGGAATGGGGTACAAATGGGTGAAATTATAAAAGGTGTAAAATAAAAAGAGGACAGAATGGAAAAACGTAGTCTGATAGATAAAACATTGTTCTATTTTGTTGGGTGCGTGTTCGTCATTTTGGTCGCCTCGTTTCCTATCTACTATTTTGTTACAAAGGGTGTCTTTACAGATGAAGTGGCGAACCTTATCAAAATGGTGCGTTCTGGACATCCTCATTCAACGGCAGAGTTACAAGATGACCTCATCAAAGAGGTGATGATACAGTTCTTCTTATTGTCTGCGACGTTGGTGGGCGGATGCGTACTCTCAATGAATTTCATTATGAAGAGGTTTTGGAAACCCTTTGATGAAACTTTGGAGAAAATAGAGGCTTTTCGTTTGGAAAGGAATGAATGCCCTGTCTTGCAAGAAAGTGATATTGAGGAATTTGACCGCTTGAATATTACGTTGAAGAAATTAATGGAAGACAGCCTTTTGAGTTATAGGGCGCAGAAAGAATTCGTCCAAAATGCGTCTCACGAGTTACAGACTCCTTTAGCAATCTTTCAAAGCAAATTAGATTTGATGTTGCAACAACCAGAATTAACTGAGAATCAAGCAATTATAATACAGGATTTATACAAGATAAATGCGCGGTTGACTCGTCTGAACAAGAATCTGTTGATGTTGGCAAAGATAGAAAACAATCAGTTTACAATAACGGATAAGATAGATCTGGTGGCTGTTTTAGACGATATGTTGCCTCATTTGGAGAGTATTGCAGGAGGTTTGACCATCAAAGAGAATATAGAATTAGCACCGTTTTATGTGGTGGCCAACCGAACTTTGCTGGAGACGATGGTCAACAATTTGGTGGTGAATGCAGTGAGGCACAATAGGGAGAATGGTGAGATTATAGTGACGGCAAATCCTGTCTGCCTTATTGTGGCAAATACGTCTTCTAATGAAGAGGAATTAGACTATAAACAGATTTTCAATCGTTTCTATCGTCCTGATAGACAAGAGATTGGTAATGGATTAGGACTCGCTATCGTGAAAGCAGTATGTGATTACCACGGTTGGGATATTCGCTATAAATACAATAAGGGGATGCACGAATTCGTGGTTGATTTTAAGTGAAAATCTTCAATTTTGTTTGAAATCTTCAAAATTTCGCCAAATTGGCAAAATACCTTTGCTCCAGAAAAATAAAAAAGAGGTCAAAAGGCCTTAGAGAATTTTGAAGTGATGTTCAACTAAATCATAGTTAAGATGAAGAAGTTCTATTTACCATTTTTGGCAGGTGTGCTTGCAATTGGTTTTGCTGCCTGTGGGGGAAATCAAGGTTCTACAGTTCAACAACAAGAATCTGTTGAGTTGACGGGCGCAGGTGCTACTTTCCCATTGCCATTCTACAATATGACGTTCGAGCAGTATGCTACGTCTACTGGTAACAATGTTTCCTACGGCGGAATCGGTTCTGGTGGCGGTGTCAGAAGTTTGAAGGATGGTATCGTGGATTTTGCGGGAAGCGATGCTTTTATGAGTGACGAAGAGATGAGTAAAATTTCGCCTGTTGTCCATGTCCCTACTTGTATGGGAGCTGTCGTTTTAGCATATAATTTGCCTGACGTTTCTAATTTGAACCTTTCGGGAGATGTAATCGCAGACATCTACGCAGGAGTGATTACAAAATGGAGTGATGATAGGTTGAAGGCGCTAAACCCAGAGACTGTTCTTCCTGAGAAAGATATTATCGTGGTCTACCGTTCGGATGGTAGTGGTACGACTTTCGTTTTCTCAGACTACTTGAGCAAGGCGAGCGAGAGCTGGAAAGAGAAATATGGTAGAGGTAAGACGATTGACTTCACTGTAGGTCAGGCTGCTAAAGGAAATCCAGGTGTGGCAGGTATCATCGCCAATACCCCTTACTCTATTGGTTACATTGGTTCTGAGTATGCTTTCGCTCAAAAGATCCCTTTCGCAAATGTGAAAAACAAAAACGGAGAGCTCGTAGCTCCTTCAACAGAGAGTATCTCTAATGCAGCGGTTGTGATTCCAGAGGATACAAGATGCTCAATCACCGATTCCGAGGCTTCAGGTGCTTACCCAATCAGTTGTTTCACTTGGTTGATTGTCTATAAGGAGCAAAACTATAGCGGACGAAAACTCGCACAAGCAGAGGCTACTGTCTCTTTGCTGCAATTTATGTTGAGTGATAGCATCCAAAATTCTGCTCCTGTTGTCAACTACGCGCCTCTTCCTAAGAAAGCGATAGAGTTGAGTCTGAATAACTTGAAGACGTTGACTTTTAATGGTCAACCTATCTTGAAGTAGTTTTGTGTAATCTTTAAGTAACCTTGAAGTAATTACCAATATGGCTGATAAAGTATATAGAATACTGCTCATCATATCGGCTTTGGTTATACCTTTCGTCTGCGGGGGTATCATCTATACCCTCACAGTCGATTCATCCTTGGCCTTTGAACAGTTCGGATTCTTTAATTTCATCGTCTCCGACCAATGGATTACCACTGCGGGACGTGAAAGCTATGGTGCTCTGCCATTCATCACGGGTACGCTTCTCACCACATTCTTGGCTTTGCTGATGTGTATTCCGTTTTCTCTTTCTGTCGCTCTTTTCACGGGTGAGTATTTTAGAGGCAAGAAAATTGCGAGCATTCTGGGTACGGTGGTCGACCTGCTTGCTGGTATTCCTTCTATCATCTATGGTTTATGGGGCTTTTATGTGTTGCGAAATGTTTTCATCTACTTGGATTTGTCTCCTCAGGGTTCGGGTATTTTGACTGCCGCTTTCGTCTTGGCCATCATGATTGTCCCTTATGCCGCTTCTTTGAGCGCTGAGTTTGTTAAAATGGTGCCTGCTGAAATGAAAGAGGGTGCATATGCGATGGGTGCCACAAGAGCCGAGGTGATCCGAAGGGTCGTCTTCCCAATCGCAGGTTCGGGTATCTTCTCTTCTTATATCTTGGCTATCGGTCGTGCCTTGGGCGAGACAATGACGGTTACGATGCTGATTGGAAATACGAACCAAATACCTGATACGCTTCGCACCACAGGTAACACAATGGCAAGTATCATCGCTAACCAGTTTGGCGAGGCGGGCGGACTGAAACTCTCTTCGCTCATCGCCATTGGCTTGCTTCTCTTCCTCATCACCGCTGTGATTAATATGATTGGTAAAATTCTAATTAGTCGCGCAAGACACGTCTAAAAGTCGTTTGGTTATGCAAAAGTATAGTAATACAAAAATTAGGCTCTTTAAAAACGACCTGCTCTATTTCGGAGTCTGTTTCTTCGCCGCAGTCGTGGCAATTCCGTTACTTGCGATTTTAGGTGAGGTTTTCGTCAAGGGTTGGCAACAGCTGGGTTGGTCTTTCGTAACCGAGGCAACACCTAACGCCTACAAGGCAATGATGGCGGCTAACGCAGGTGAACCTATCCCCGGTGGTATCGCAAATGGTATAGTGGGCACGTTTTTAATGCTGCTTTTCGCTGCGATTGTCGCGATTCCTGTGGGTATCCTCTGCGGTATCGCCCTTTCAGAACATAAGAAAAACAAATTTTCTGTGGTAGTCAGCTATATGACCGACTTGCTGCAAGGTACGCCTTCTATCATCATTGGTATCGTTACCTATATTTGGATTGTCGTGCCTATGAAAGGATATTCGGCATGGGCTGGTAGTGTCGCTCTGTTTATCATGATGTTGCCTATCATCGTGCGCTCTACCGAGGAGACTATGAATGTGTTGCCGACTACGCTCAAAGAGGCGGGCTTGGCTCTTGGCGCAAGCGACTGGCGTGTGATGCTCAAAGTCCTCCTCCCTTCGGCAATGGGAAGTATCGCAACTGGTATCTTGTTGTCAATCTCTCGTGTGGCAGGTGAAACGGCACCGCTGATGTTCACTGCTTTAGGGGGTATGGCTATCTCTTGGAATATGGGTAAGCCGATGTCGGCTGTTCCGCTTTTGATTTGGGATTTCTTCAACGACCCTAACCTCCAAGACCTCATCTGGGGTGCTTCTCTCTTCCTTCTTATCTTCGTGTTGTGTCTCAATTTACTCGCAAAAAGAATAGCAAAAAAATGGAAAATATAGTTAGTCCAATATTAGAGATTAAGGATGTCTGCGTCTCTTACACTTCAAATACTATGGCGGTGAAACATGTTTCTGCTTCTATTGAAAAAAACACGATCACTGCGATTATGGGACCTTCTGGTTGTGGCAAGAGTACTCTTCTTCGCGCTGTCAACCGTATGCATGAACTCTATAAAAACATTAAGGTTACGGGAGAAATCCTTTTGAATGGCGAAAATGTCCTCCAAATGGAGCCGACCGAAGAGCGCAGACGAATTGGCATGGTCTTTCAGCGCCCCAATCCGTTCCCTACCATGAATATCTATGATAATGTCCTGGCAGGCTATATCCTCAACGGCATCAGCTTGTCAAAGTCAAAAAAAGATGAGATTGTTGAGAAGAATCTTCGTAATGTCGCACTTTGGGACGAGGTGAAGGATTCTCTCACAAAGCGTGGTACTTTCCTCTCGGGTGGTCAGCAACAACGTCTCTGCATTGCTCGCTCTTTGGCTTTGCAACCCGACATACTTCTAATGGACGAGCCTACTTCTGCTCTTGATCCAATCGCCTCTAAGTATATTGAGGATTTGATGGAACATCTAAAAAAAGAGGTTACAATTCTGATTGTTACCCACAATATGGGACAAGCCAAACGTGTGTCGGACAGGTCTATGTTCATGTTCTTAGGCGAATTGGTTGAGTTTGACGACACCGACAAAATGTTCTCTAATCCTGCCGATGAACGTACTCGTAACTACCTTACCGGTAAGATGGGGTGATATGTTTGATAATTAAATGTTTGTACTTTCTTTATTTATCTTTTGATATATTTACTGTTTTTTTTAGTTTTTATCTAAGTTGTGAAGTTCTGAATGTTGGTAAATATTCAGAACTTTTTTTGTGTAATTTAAAAATCTCATATTATCAACTATTAATTTTTTATATATTTGTGAGTTAAGCAAATTTTAAATGCTTGCTTAACTTGTATTTCGTGTATCTTGTTTTCTCCACTATGATTTTCTAATAGTGATTGTGAAGTGATTGAAGACGGAGGAAACTTTCTCTATTGAAGAAAAAAAACTATATATAATGGTTAATAGATGGAATTACGTTCCTCTGACCATCGAGCAAGAAGACATTAAAATGAGGCTGTCTGAAGACCTTGGATGCAGCCCCGTTCTTTGTCAACTGCTTGTGCAAAGGGGAATTAAGAACTTCGAGCAGGCGAAGGGCTTTTTCCGCCCGCAACTGTCCGACCTCCACGATCCTTTTTTGATGAAGGATATGCA
>CAVKBM010000009.1:0-50002 GCA_963654355.1 Bacteroidaceae bacterium
ATCTATAACAATAAGATCTATACTCATAAAGAGTTAGTAATAGAATACTAATAACTACTATTATACTGTAATACTATGAACTATTGTAAAACACTTATTTATAGTAGATCTATAACAATAAAGTTTAAACTTATAAATTAAAAGGCGAAAAAAGAAATCCTACAGGGCATTCTCGCTAACGCTTAACAGCTATTGCTAACGCTCTTTGCAACGGATAATCGACAGTTGGTTCTTGCTAAAGCGAAAAGAGGAACTCTAATCATAACCTAAAATCAATTCTAACCATTCTACTCCTTATGTCTGTCCTATGTCAAAAGACAATTCAAGGCTTGGTCGAGTAAACTATCACCCCGACACTAATTCCCGTCAGATCAATTGAATCTTATTGGAAACTCAGACAAAAAAGAAAACCCCGAGAACTAACTCGAGGTTTCTTGCCCTATCGGCTATATGAAAACGGTCAATCTTTAATTTGTCTGCAAACGTGAACCGCTCACGATACTAAAACATCGGAGCTCCCTGCTCAAAATAACTACTGTTATCAGTATCAACAGGCTATCCCCGCAGTTCCTGCGGTTCCGCCCCTATTTTAAAGTATAGGGGATATCTTTTATTATTTTATAGGAAGTGTTGACCGTTGTTGGTAATGTTAAAGAGATAGTATATCCGAAATCACGTCGAATATAGAATCTGCATTTGAAATGGCTTTTCTGCTATCTCTGCAGCTGTGCTCAAAGTCAAATTTATTAAGAGCTGCTCGGGCGGCAGATAAAGCTTTATCTGCTTTTGCAAATTCACCATAAGCCACCTCATAGACTGATTGACATTTGTTCACGGCTTCGACGAGTTTATTTCTTTCGGTTGTAATTTTGAGTTTTGCGTCGGCAGTTTCTTTTTCTTTGTCCGCCGCCTCTTTTTCTGCTTTAAACAAAGCCTCTTCGGTATCGAAAATTTTTTTAAGTTTATCTGAATAATATCTCATATTTGTCCTCTCTTAACTTGTATTTATATTATACCATAATACTTGTCATTTGTCAAGTATTTCTACACACTTCCTGGAAATAATTCTCTTTCTTTTGCGTGATTCTTTACCCATTTGGGGAGTTTCTCTCCAAACTGCTTTTCAAATCTTTTTATATACTTGACAGATTTTCCGTAAACAGTTTCGGATTTAACCCCTAATTTTTTGGCGATATAGTCTAATGCCTCGGCATACGTTGCAAACGGTTTATCTTTGATAAATAGAGGACATTCACTTATTACGTAAGATCTTCCTATACTCTTGCGTTCGCCTGTTATGAGATTTTTCTCGCTGAAATATTCTCTCCCCTGGGCGGCGGTCCAACCATCAACTGGAATTCCCTTTTCTGCCCACGAGCAGGTAAGATTGTCGGGGTTAGTGCAACGTTTGCAATTCCAACAAAGTTGGTCAGGCTGCGTTGCGCCCCCCCTATGTTTATTCTCTGTCATCGTCATCCTCCCACCAATTGCGGCCCGTTCCTGCCCATAGCTCCGCAATAGTTGTGATTTTAGTTCTATCTTGTATGAATAGTGGGCATTCGATTATGTTATAAGTATTCACCATTATAGTTTCTCTACCCACTTGGTCTTTAAATGTACTTTTTTCTGCTTTCCAACCTTCAACTGGTTTACCGAATGCTGCCCATGGGCAAGTCAACGGTTCGCAATTAACGGCTCGTTTACAGTTCCAACAAAGCTGGTCTGGTTTCTTCTTTGCCATATAGTTCCTTTGGGCGGCGGTTACTTGTTAATAAGTTCTTTGAGCCAGTCGGGTGCTCTCCACCGTTCCATATCTTTCTTAGTACAGAACTCAATCTCGATACGCGCTCTGTCGCCTTCTTCATCTGGATAAGTGTCGAGAGTATAAGTTATAAAGGGATCGAGCGGTGCTCTGAAGTAGGTGCGGATCTTTGTCACTTCTTCTTTACCCACCGCCTCATAGATTTTCCTCAATTTCTCGTATTCTTCGAGCGTAATTTCGGCGTTGAGCTCCATATTGTCTTGCTTCGTTGTCGTTTCATTACTCTTCGAATATTTAGTTGTGAACTCGCATTTACCTTTCCAAGAACCGCTTAGATTAACCCAACTGCCGAGCATATCAGTGCGCACATTCTCTGTTCTGCGGATTCTGGTACGGAATTTGTAATCGCCGATAACGCCTTCTTCAAGCCAAGTCTGGTGGATTATGTCTTGGTGGGTGATTATGAGGTTTTCGCGGGTTATTATCTTTATTGCTTGGGCGGCGGATACTTCGAAGCCGAGCTCAAGTTCTCTGTCGAATTGTTTCATTTGGTCTCCTTTAACCGTGTCGAAATCGAGGCGGTTAACTTTCTATGGTTTTATTATATCACTTTTGAATGAATTTGTCAAGTGTCTGTAAGGAACATATCATTAATATTCCAACAAATTTTTCGGTATTCGCTTTTTAATTTTTCGATATATTCTGGGTTGTAAAAATTGTTTATCTCCATCAATCCGTTGTCTTGGTTTTCTTTGAATATTTCTTTACTTATTTTGTTAAATAAAAAGAAACTGTCTTTTTCTTTTGGAGACATACCCGCCGACACGACTTCATACATCTCATTGAAATAAGGAAATCGGTTTTCCATAATACCTGACATTCTTTCATCAAACGTTCTAATTTCATTGTCGACCTTTCGAGGTAAAAATGTTTTGTGAAATTCTGTTAAAACCTTATGGTAGTCATCTATTGTTTTAATGTTATCTTTTTGGGCAAACAATTCTGCTCGTTTAGTGGCGAGGTTTTTCTTATCCATCCAAATGTGATACGTATCTTTTACCCAATCGATATCTAATTCTTTTTGATATCGTGAGATTAAATCTTCGTGATAACTTTTTTGAATATCAAGAGAATATTTTTTAAGTTGAAACTCTCCGCCGCCTATTCCGTAAAATCTTAATGTTTCATTTTTGATTACAAGTATCTTGCCTATTTCCTCGTCAGTAGCTTCTCTAATTTTTTGGCTCTTATGCTCTCTAACAAGTTTGCGATTTTGGTAATCTATAAACCCTCTACGTTTTAAGCTGTTCAAGGTTGTAACAAGGCTCGACTTCGTGTATTCTCTCCATTCAATTTGACATTTCTGAAGAATGTAAGGATATCTTTTTTGATACTCTCTAAATAGTTCCGCATTTCTCAGATAAGGAAGTCTTTCGCTATAGAATCTAAATAATACCATAGCTTGTTTTATGTCAAGCGTGCATTCGGCATAATCAGCCCCATTATCCGCCTGTCTTTTACAAGCATCATTTAATTCATTTACTAATATGGCGAACATATTCTTCTGGTGCTCTGTTTTTGCATCGGTGAAGTATTTATCAAGCACCATTTCTTCTGGGTCTTTTACTCTGATTAGTTTGTATTTCCCTCTAATCTTTTTTCCGAACTCGTATCTTCTGCCCCAATCTCGAAATTGTTCTAATATTTCTGCTTTATGTTTATACTCTCTTTGTTGGAGCAATTGACATAATTCAGAATAGGTATACTGTTTCCCTACTTCTAAAGGATCTACAAACTCTTCCATTGCTTCTTTTACCATTGGATCTCGAAAGACATAATATCTTCCTGCCTGGCATAAACCATATTCATCCTTAAGTCTTTGAATTTGTTTATCTTTCTTTTCTCCGTTCGGGAACTCTGTAAACCCATATTTAGTGCATAATTCTTTATAAGTAAATTTTCGATTTCTCTCGTCTATGAGGGACATTCGTCCCATATTATTTACTCGCTTATACTTACTTTTCATTTCCAAATCCTTAAAATTGATTTGCTAACACGCAAAATCATAGATAAAATCGTTGATTTTGGGAAAAACGGTACGTTTTCATTTTGTAATATAATATAATTGGTTTTATATTACATTTTGAAAACGTACCGTTTTCTTAAAAATCGCAGATAAAACCTGAGATTTTATGTTGCAAGAAACAGGAATCTCGTGAGGCGGCGGGACAAACCCGTCACCCACTCCTCCACTATCTGCTTATATTATACCACAATTAATTTCTTTTGTCAAGTATTTTTTAAGACTTTTTCAGAATTAATTAGAATTTTTTTTATTTATTTTTTGAGCCTCCGCGGCTCCAGGATTGGCTTTAGCCAAGCCCGAGCGGTATTAAGCGAAGTTAGCCAGTCGGCGTTGAGACTATTACCAACCAATCTTGCCGCAAGCCTGTATTGTCGTTTGCTCCACAGATGTTACGCAACGGTTAACTGCACTTTGCTTGCTCGCTCCGCTGCGCTTCCACTTCGCCATCGCTACGCGCTACCTTGTGGTTAGTCGGCTCCGCCGCCCAAGAGTTTGCTTTAATCAAGAATAACTTTTACTTCCCTTTAGCCCAGTTAGCCCACATATCTGAAACAGTTTCCTCTTTCTTCTTTTTCTGTGGAGCAGGTTTGGAAGTCTTGGGTTTAACTTTATCAGTTTCGGTAATCTTCTTTGTAGATTTTGGTAAAGTCTTCTTAACCGCCGCCTCAGCTTTTTTCTTCTCAGCTGCTTTACGCTTGCGTTCGGCTGCTTCGGCGTCTTTACGGGCTTGGACTGCGGCTTTGCGCTCTGCAATAGCTGCTTCCTGTTTCTCTCTCCATTTCGCTTTGGTCTCCGTATAATTACGAATGTATTCTCCGTCGTTCTGGTACATTATGTCGTAAAGCCATTGCGGTAGGCTATAATCGGCATTCATTACCTTTGAGTACATTTCTATTGAGAGAGTGTTTTCTCGTGTCGTTAAGCGGTATTCTCGCCCACTCTCGTTGTCTGTAAACCATATCTCCCTGCGTTGATAGGATTCGTATAGGCTATGCTCTTTCAAATCTGCGTACTGGGCGGCGGATATCTCGCTTTCAAGAGTTGTAACGTAAACTGGTGGCTTGCCGTATCGCTCACTGAATTCGGTTGTCTGTCGGTAGACTACTTCGCCTGTCAGTTGGTTGATCTCTTCGTAAACGCTAATCTTCGTTGCTTTCGCCATTATCGTTCGGTTGTCTCTCTGCAAATAGGCAAATCCCATCATTGAATTGAGAGAGATGATTAAAGTCTGAGTCGTTATTTTGTCAGATTTTATCGTTGATTTTTGGGGGAGTAGGTTTATTATTGAGTTGTGAATTGATTGAGGGGAGGTAATGCTCCCTAGTCCTTGTCTGTACATTTTTCTCTTTTTTGTTATTTTAGGTTAAAAGAAAAAGAGAATATTAACCCAAATCCAATATATTTTTGATATCAAATCGATATCACACCCTCTCTTCCCTTTCATATCATATTTACGCTATATTATATATCTTATACTTTTTTTACTTTTATCCCTTTTATAGCCCTTTTAACACCTCGTTCAAGAATTTACTCACTCCGTCTTTTAACTCCGAGAGGAGGCGGGTTTTAAATACAGTTGTATAAGAACATCCATCAACCGTCATAATCGAGTAGCTCAAATCTTTGTAATTATCCTTATCGGCATTTCTAAAGAATGGGAAAGTGATTATAAACTCCTTTTTGCCTTTGGTATATGTTAACCAAAGCTCCCAACAAAGTCCGTATAAAGTTATATTTTTGAGTTTCACGTCTTTTGGTTTGCCATTCTCGAATAGGTAAGCCATTTCAATAAATCTCAAACGATCTCTGCTTTTGGTATCTCCTTCATCATTAGTTTTAAATTTACCTTTTTCATGATCGAAGTCGTGCCACATTTTATATAAGTCGGTACTTTGAACATGGTCGGAAATTCCTCTGATTATATTTACAGAACTCTCTTTAATCAAATCTGCTTCGTATTGCCAGTCTGCTATTTGTGAAAGTTTAGACTGAAGCAGTTTCTCGTTATTATCAAGTCTGGTTGTTATATCGTCTCCGAAATTAGTAATCATATAACTCGAACCCATATTAATAATCTCCTCTATGATACCCTGCATCATAAAGTCCTACACAAATTCTTCGAAGCGTATTGTTATCTATGTCTTGGCCACCAGAAACTCGAATGGTAAAAGCCATTCTGTTCATTACATTCTCGAATATGTCCCCACGAGCTTCTTCTAATATTTCTTGGGTAGGCATGAAATAGACTTTATTTTGACCATCATAAGCGATCATTTACTTAAAAACTTCTACAGCATCTTCGTGAGAATTATAACAACCAAGCATTATACGTTCCCCGTCTGGGAAGGCATCTGCATAAATAGTGGCACCAGGATTGTTTTTGATTTCGACTATATGGTAGTTATGAATGTCATATTTGAATAAACCATCTTGCGTTACAACTGAAAGCATTTTTAATCTCCTTTAATCCTTTGTACATTTATTATAACACATTCTACTGTGTTTGTCAAGTGTTTTAGATACG
Source organism: Bacteroidaceae bacterium (assembly GCA_963654355.1). Taxonomy (GTDB): domain Bacteria; phylum Bacteroidota; class Bacteroidia; order Bacteroidales; family Paludibacteraceae; genus UBA1181. The sequence continues at coordinate 6,373 of CAVKBM010000009.1, forward strand.
TTTATACAAACTCACTCCACCTCGTGTATTTTTTAGAATAGCATGGTAGCGTGAATGGATGTCAATGTCTTCATCAAAAATGAAAATATCTGTTCGCCATCCGTTTAATCGAATCAGGATGCGCCCGTCAGAGCAGAACCAACCCTTTCCGAATAGTATCCAATTTTCATCACACGTTTCTGAAGAAAAAGTAAGCTGTTCTCCTGTTAATTCGGTATTAAGGCGAATACATTTCTTCCCTTCGAATTTTACTTTTACTTCGTCTTTATACATTTCTTCGAACTCTTTTCCTGAAGTGGACCAAATAGACAAATCACTTACATTGGTGTATTCTATTTGAAAAATATAAGAATCAAATATCCATTTATGAGTTTGAACTTTTTTGCCATAAATGTCACCTTCGGTTTCCGAGAACTTTTTTATGCTATCGCTCATAGAGAGGTCTAAAACTTTTTTGTATTTCCTCATAAAGTTATTTAACCTCAATGTCAGGGAGTTTGAAATCAAAATAAATCTTGTAATGATACGGGTCTGTATGCGTTCCCGTTATATCCTCGACAACATAAATTGTATAATCGTTTAGGTAAACGTAATTCTTTTTATATTGTCTCGCTCCGACTTTTGCCGTCACAACAAGTTCACTATTGTTTTTGTCTGTTTCAATATTGATAAAACCTTCAATAAGCATTATACATTTGTCGGTTCGAGCATTGTAAACGGTTACACGCCGTTCACATTCAAAGTATTTCGCTTGTTGCGATATGTTGTGATTTACTCGGTCGGCTTCTTTACAGCTGCTTAAAGCTAACGTTGTCATTATACAAATAATCATTATTACAAATATCTTTTTTATATTTTTCATTTTACTACCTCTTTTTTAATAATAGTGGACACATAGGGTTCGAGATAACCGTCCGCCGTTGTATCGTAACCAAAATACTTGTATTCTTTGGCAAAATATTTACCCTCATATCTCACCTTGCAAACCTCCCCATCTTCCATCACAATAATCTCATGTATAGGCTCATTCGGGAATAATTTGGAGAAATAATCAAACAATTTTTCGTCTTCAAAATAAGGTACATCACCCGCATATTTCAACTTTTCAAAGTATGTGTCATCGACCGCGAGCATCCCATCATTTAAAAGTAGAGCACTCGAACGATACCCGCTATCATAAACTGAAAAAATTACCATGTTCATTTATTCTCCTCTATTTATCTTCTCTTCGTTTTGATGTGTTTTCTGCCACTCTTAATCATTGTTGGAGTGGTCCAAATTCCACAACATGGGCAAAACAAATTTCCACAATCGTTTAAATCTTCCCTTGTGTAAATAATGTGAGCCCCACAGTTTATACACGTTGTATGGGATTCAACAGATTTTTTAATTTTCATACTACCCCCAACAAAAGTAAAGCGGAAAGTACACAAGCCATCAGAGTAGATGTTATATATAGAATATAAGCCCAAAGAGGAATATACTTAACTTCTTGAGTACTTCTTTCAATTAGAGCTTTTATTCCCATGCCAACAAAAATTCCATAGATGAATAACGAAATCATCCCAAAGATAAATACTTCCATCTTATATCAACCCCAATTCTTCCGCGCACTCGTCGCAGTATTCCATCTCGCCATCTTTTACAGCGTAATCTGGATCAATTTCCCTACCACAACTGTCGCAATATGTATGCAAAACGTGCCTCATTGGGCATGTACTACCCAAACAAAATATTTCAGGTGGGCAACCAACACAATTGTTTTCTTCTCGCGTCATATGTGAAACCTCACCATTGCTCTTCTGTGGTTGCCCACAAATCTCCGACCGTCGATAAAAACTCCAAGAGAACGTTCGCTATTATCGATACCAGCGCTATACACATAACTATTGGTAATAAAAAAATTAAAACGAGCGTAGTTAAAAATTTACAAATTATCATTCGCATTTTGTTCTTCCTCCTGTTGACAAATACATTCTTCGGCATCACATTCCGAGGGATTATAATAATCACCCTCGATGCAAAATTCGCAACCGATACAATTTTTGTAACAATACATTTTGACCACCTCGCGCATTTGATGTTACAAGTATATCACAAAAATTCTACTTTGTCAACTAATTTTACGGGTTTACTTTCTTTTTTTCTAATTTACTTAAAAAGAAATAACAAATCCTTCTAAACAAACTCTCGTCTTCATTTAAGTCAACACTTGCCGTTCTGCTCGGAGCAATACCCCATTCATACAGAACGTTGTGAGCTTTCCACTCTATGAGATAACTATCTCTACTTCTGTTATGATTTCCTTTAGCATATTCGTCCGAACCCATTATCAGATCCAACATTTTTATTTTGTCTTCGTCGTTTTTTATTAAATAAGAATCTCGAATATGAATATTATTATTTGAGAAAAATACAACAAACTTAGTATTATTGATTTCTATTTCCATACTTAACCTCGCCTCACTCGATCCAAAAATAAGTTATTGGGGCTAAATCTGACGTCCAAGAATTCATACTAAAATCACTCCAAGCCGCCAAAATTCGTCCGAAAAAACTTTTACACCCCTCAATTGTCCCCCAACCATTCTCGGATTCATATTGCTTGTATTTCTTTGGGTATTTTTGCAATTCGCTCAGTCCTTTTGAAATGCAGGGAATTACATCAGTGCATAATCCATTATTAGCTTCATTCTCCCATTTAAGTCCTGTTGATGCCATAATCATTTCTCTCAAATTCCAAGTGATGTTCGCATTTGGATCGCAAACTTCGACATAACGATTTTCTAAGCCTTCTACTTTTACCTTAAAACTTATATCATAACTCATAATTCTATTTCCTTTTCCTCTATTATTTTAGCCGCTTCCCCATCTCCGCGAAATTCTATGACTTGACAAAGGTGGTCTTTTGAAGGATCAAAACTTCCGCGAATTCTCGCCTTAACCAGACGCGCGTTGTCTATCACCGCTATTTTGTCATATCTTTCCCCAAATGCTTTGTCAAATAGATCGAAGAGGGCAAACCCGTCCAACAACAACGGATTACCCTCGCTAATGCACTCAGTCCAAGCTCGCTTATTTTTAATTGTTTCTATGGAATTTGTTTTGACAAGCATAACATTAGATTGATATCCGCCATCGTATTCCGAATAAATTACTGTACCGTCTTCCCACTTATTGCTCATTTGTTTCTCCTCTAAGTATGTTTGTAATTTTTTGTTCATTTAAAAATTTTTGAAGCATTGAGGAAAATTTCCTTCCCATATCTCGGTCAATAACAAAATTCCAAACTTCATGTGACCCTATTCTTTTTGCAATATTTATATACTCTGGAAGGACAATATCTGTGGAAAGTATTATATATTCGTTGGAATCTTCAAAAACACTACTTATTTTATTTACCTTTGATCCTAAATCATTAATGAATTTCAATATTTCTGCATATCCGAATATTGTTGCAACTCTATTTGTGTATTTCTTTTTTGAGACCGTTCCATAATATTTTAGGGTGTATATTCCGATATCCCGAAAAATTATTTCAATAATTTTGTTTCCGTCTTCACTTTTTATGTAACAACATTTTTCATTCTTGGTATTTTCTATTATTTTACTTGTCATACCCAATCCTTTTACCACCTAATTTCTATTGAACACTCGCCAAATCCGCGTGTATAAGCCGATTATTCACGAAATTATACCTGTTTATGTTATGTTTCTTGCAAACACAAATGTCTGCTAATATGTCGTTTAACAACCTTTTTCTATTATTTTCCCAAAGGATTGTTAAGGAATATTTGGTTCCCTTTGTGCATTTCAGCAACTTTTCGATCCATATTTGAAGAAACATCAATATAACCTTCGCACATTTTTGAAAGTTCTTCGCGATACCGTTTAACCTCTTTTGCTTCTCCATTGGTGACAATAAATTGTTCTATTTTGTTATGAATATAATTAGAGAACGTTTCATCCGCTATCACCTCTAATTCTATCGGCTTGCTCAAATCTAAACTAAATATTCCAACAATTGATTTCGCATCTACCACATATCTGCCACTATGTAAAAGTGTTTCGTAGGGGATGCTTTGCATACAATTTACAAAATTATTCACTTTTTCTAAATTGTTTAAATTCACTTTATATTTCATTCTGTTTTTTCACCATCCTTGTTTTCATCGTTTTTATTATCTTTGTTGTCAACTATAACACCGTCTGTTATTTCCCCGAAATATATCGGGTCGCTCGGTCTCATTTGTTTAGTCTCTATTAACCTATTTAATATAACCTTTTTTGCTTCTTCAAAATTTTTCGCTTCAACTTCAAAGATTGTCGGGCGATAAACCACAACCTTTATCATTCACATTTACCTCCTGTGGGGAATAAGCTTAGAAACATCGAGTAACACTCTTTAAAGTATCTCACAAATTTCATCACGTCTTTAAATGTGGTTTTACCTCCGAATGACACTCGAAGCCCGTTCGTGGGCACGGCACCTATTCCTTCTAAAACGTGAGAATACGAGCCGCTGCCGTTACACGCGGAGCCAGTAGATACGCAAATTTTCTTTGCGTCTAAATAATTGACTATTTCGCTCGTAGACATTTTGCAATCAATATTCATTATGCCGTAAGTCCTGCCGCCGAAAACACCTCCATTTATATTAAGGTTTAAAGGCTCGACGAGTTCTTTTACTATATACCTAAAATATTTTTCATAAACATCTTCTCTATAAGTATAGAACTCTATCGCCTTGGCGAATGCCGCAATTAAACCGACGTTTATAGTTCCGCCTCTTTTACCCTGTTCTTGTGCTCCACCAAAAATAATGGGCGATAAATTCTCAACCGATTTAACATATAAAGCGCCAACCCCTTTCGGACCGCCTATTTTATGAGCGGACACCGTGATAAAATCACAGCCAGATTTTACCACGGAACTGAGTGGGAAATGGGGAAGAGCCTGCACCGCATCTATGTGTGTTATGGTGCCTATTTTTTTTGCGACGCTTACTACCTTTGTTATATCGTCTTGATAAACACCCGTTTCATTATTAACCAAAACCATACTCATTAACGTTATGTTGTTCTTTATTAAAAATTCTTCTAAGTCTTTGATTTTTATATATCCCTTTTTGTTTATGGGAATATAACTAACCGTAGCATTAAAGTTTGTCTTAGCAAAATCGACAACATTGATTGCCGAGTGATGTTCAATACCTGTAATTGCTATATTAACGGGTTTGTTTTGTTGTTTAAGATAATATATCGAACTGATAAGAGTCCAACTATTGCCCTCACAACCTCCCGACGTAAACAACAAATTGTTGACATCGCATCCAATGAAATCGCTTATAATCTTTCGCGACTCTAAAACTTTATTCGCGGCTCTTCTTCCAATGTCGTAAGTTGATTCAGTATTTCCGAATAATCTGTTCCACTTATTCAATTCTTTCAGTGCTTTTTTGTTTATCTTTGTCGTAGCTGCATTATCTAAGTATATCATTTTTACCTCACTGTCTGTGTATAGTATATCACAAAAAAATTTCCTTGTCAACTAAAAAACAAGGAAATTTGGAAATTATTTGTGTATTTCTTCGTCTTTTTCCGATTCAAGACTAAACAAGTAGTTTTGTGGGTAGTGAGCGTTAAGAAATTTGAATTTTGTATAATCTGTTTTGATTTTGTCGTTAGATAGTGTGTGAACTTTGTTCAAGTGTCTAAATCCGAAAATTGCGGGCGGAACGTGCGTTACCAAATCATTGCAATTGCGTATCGGGTGGAAGTGCTTCCAACGTTCTTTGAGCGCCTTCTTCATCCTCCCAAAATAAACCCTCGGGCATCCGAACCCAAATCCTTCGAACCCGTTCTCTCTAAGGTCGGGGCGATTAAACCAAACGTATTCATGGCAAAACGTTGCGATGGCGGCACCCATCGAATAACCGATTACATAGATTCGTTTAATCGACAGATCGGCGATGACGTCTTTGAGATGGGGTTTTATCGATTTCCAAACACGAAGGAAGCCACGATGGCACCTCCATTTAATATCCATATCTCTATACGGTATGGCGGGGAAGTCGAAATTATTTTTCCAATCGATTTTTGTCGATGTTTCTTGGAAGAAGATATATAAGACATCCCCTTTTCTTTCGACCGCGTAATCTCCATCGTTTTCTGTATGTATGAATTTAGCAGTTAAACACCTTTTGTATAATTTATAAAGTTCGCTCATTTCACTCTTATTCCTCTTCTTTTATGAGTTCGTAAATAGCCGAAACCTCTTCGATTGTAAATTCCATTTTTTCGAGTTCTTCCGAAAAGAATTTTAAAGTTTCAGGAATTTCGACTTCCGTGGCGGCGAGTTCCGCAAGCTGCTTGTTTATTTCTGCAAGGTTTTCGTCGGTGAATTTATACTGATTGTTTTCAACAATAATCTCCCCGTCCTTATTTTTTGTCGCGAAGGTTCGAATAAGTTCCTCCCTTTTTTCGTTGTAGAATTTCCCATCTTCGTCGGTTGTCTTAAGGAACTTCATAAACTTGAACGAAGTTTTAAAGTTTACGCCTTTTACCTGAGCTTTGCTTGCGATTACGTTTCTCGCGTTTAACACATTAATAAGTTTCATAATTTTTCTCCTTTACTCATATTTGAGTGTATTTTTATTTTTCTTATAATTCTCTAATCCATAATGCGAAGCGTCGTGCTCAAACCAAATGTCATAATATCCATACTCGTCGTTTCCTATTTTGTTTATTTCACTCAAAAACAACCATAAAGAAATGATTATTGTATACCCAATAATAGCGAACCCGATAATATATAATGTGAGAACGCTAAATATTATGGCGAACAATATAAATAACAAACCGAGTTCAAGCGTCGCCCCAACAATAATACCAGATAACTGATACTTATCCTTTTGGGTTTTGCAATTAAATAGGTGGTATCTCAGTGCGGAAGGTAAAGCGACAACAAACGGGAAAAGAGGACCAAGTAACAACCCTTGGTAAATACTGTGCCCACTTTCATGTGTCTTGCTGTCCAATTCATCGCAATCATCGCTTACAAGGAAAAATGGTCCAAGACATATCCCGCCCCAATTGTGTCCTACGACAAAATAAATCATATACCCAAATCTTTTAGGTTTATGACCTGTAACCACCATAATCAAAGCACAAGCTGCGCCGATTATGGTCATAATTATTCCCCACGTGCAATGGATAAACCAAAATAAAATCAGTTTAATCGTTTTCATCTACTTCTCTCCTTTGAAATTTTTTATTTTTTAACTTTTGATCTGCTTTACGAACTTTTTCAGGAATTGGAATTATTGTAATAAGTAGTCCATTACCGAAAAGATAACAATCGTTTCCAAGAACTTTGAGTGTGTCGGCACGACCTTCTTCTTTTGACCTCTGTAAAACGTTCTCTAAATACTTGCGAGTGTTCTTCGGAAAGTCTTTCGGATCTTTGCCACACCATAACGCTTTCTCTGCTCGGTCAATTGCTTTCGTTGGAGAAACCTTCGTTCTCTCCTTCATCCTTTGTGTCCCGTGATGTGTTATTCCTACTGTCATAATACCTCCAAAAATTACCTTTAAATGAAATTGTCATTTTATTCAATGACTACATCGACATTATATCACAAACTCACATAGTTGTCAAGCGTTTAGTGGTCGAAAAATGAAATAATTAGTGCTACGATGAAAAGGACTATCCAAATTACTATCGGCACTCCGACCGCTATAATAAGCGGAAGAAAAATCAACCACCATGACCAAGCAATCACGTTACATAACTTGAGTACCATGAAAATCATTGACAGAATGAAAGCCATTGTCGTGAGACTAAAGTCTACGACTCTCGCGTCAACGTGAGCAACTATTCGTTCATTAGCCTTAGAATCTGGATCGTCAAAGAAATCGTCTTGCATTATTCTTTACCTCCTTTTGTAGTAATAACTCCTTCAACCAATTTTGTCTTATATAGGTTTTATTTATTGAGGTGGCTTTCTGAATTGCCGAAATTTGCCCAACAAAAACACAATATTTTTTTGCCCTGGTTATCGCCGTATATTCCCACTCTCTGCTTAAAAGCATATATGCACTCATATCAATGCCAACAACAACATAGGGTGATTGCGAACCTTGAAAACTATGAGCCGTTACTACATATCCTAGCATAATATCTTGCCAATATTCGCGTCTTACTACGATTTTACCTTGTTGTTTAAAGTCGATCACAATGTAGTCATCTTGTATAGCTGTAACAATTCCCAAATTCCCATTGTAAATTGGTTCCACATTATTACTTTTTATATTTTTACTTTTATTATATTCAGCAAGAGTAATTGTATCATAATGATTTTTTCGATTAATAACTCTGTCTCCAAGTTTTATAACGTAATATTCTGTTTTATTCGTCGTTAAATTAATAAAGGGAAGTGTTTTATCTGGATTTACAAATTTTTGTATGTCATTATTCAACGACAGACATGACATCGGCCCCCTATTTTTCATTGGAACAACTCCGACTATTTCTTGAAAGTCAATCCCCCAATCTAATAAAGTCTTATATTCTCTAAGAAATTTTGAACGGGATTCTTCTATGTTTTTGTATGTAACAATTTTTAAATCTTGTAATTCACCGCGAATTTCTGAAATTGGTTCTTTTTTTATTATTTGTATCCCGTTAGAAATTTTAATCGAATCTGTTACTATAGCAGATTTTTGCGATTGTCTATGTATTTTAGTCAAACGGTAGCAAGGAACAATCCCAGTTTCTATCAAATCCTTAAAAGCACAGCCTACGGATAAGGATGGCAATTGCGCGATATCGCCCAACATTATAATTTTACAGCCATTTGGTATAGCTTGTAACAAATTATGCAGTAATTCATTGTCATTCATCGACATTTCGTCTATAATCACGACATCTTTTGTAATGGGGTTTTCTTTATCATGACTAAATCCAGTTTTCGGATTATAACCCAAGAGTCGATGGATTGTCTTCCCTTCAATATTTGTAATTTCAGAGAGGTTTGAAGCCGCCCTCCCCGACAACGCTGTTTGTGCAACAAATAAACCATTAGCGAGACAAAATCGAGTGATAGGTTGAACCGAAGCGCTCTTACCACTTCCTGCCTTTGCTGTTATTATTGTAATATTGTTTCCCAAACAACCGTAAATTGCTGCTTTTTGTTCGTCAGTGTATTCCCAACCATTTTCTTGCTCGCACTCTTTTATCGCGTCCTCGATTGTAAAACGGTATTTCTTTAAATCTTTTTTCGGTGCGTTGAGTATTCTGAAAACCTCTTCGGTGATATTTTCTTCGAGTTCTCGATAGTGTTTTAGCCCAATTCTTTTCTGTCCTTCGTCATAATATAAGAATACAGTCTCATCCGATTCAATTCTGCCTGACCATTCCCTAAGCCATTGTGCGAAAACCTCTTTTTTAAGCGACGGGACAAATTCTACAACGCCTCGTAAAAGGTCGCGAAGATAAATCCACGAATTCCCGTCTGTTTCGGCTTGCTCGGTCAGAAAATGGATTACATAAGCTCGAATTCGGAACTTCGCATCTTTCGCCATTCCGCCTTTAAGTGCGAGCGAATCGCATTTTTTAAAGCCATAACCGTCAATAGACATCAGTTCATACGGGTTTTCTCGAAGCTTGGCAATAATCGTGTCAGTTGAGTGGAATTTTTCTTGAAGTTTTGTTACTGCTGCATCGGTTAAGCCAAACTCCTCTCGAAGAACCAAAAACGCATTTATATCGGTTTTACTATGATTATAGATTTCGATAATTTTCTGCGCGGTTTTGTTTCCAATTCCCTTTACGGTCGAGAGCAAGAATAAATCTCCGCTATCAATTGCTTCAAACGGGTCAATGAGTTCTTCGTATAAGATGTCGATTTGGTGCTCGGTCAAAATGCTTTCGAGGAAAAGTTTCTGCTCTTCGAACTTTGTTAAACGAACTCGTTGCGTCATAAACAAAACGTTGAAACCGACCTTGTACGGGCTTTTTGCGTCTGCGACCATTTCAACCTCGAAGTAATACGTTTTCTCGGTGTCAATCGGCGGAAGCGCCCCTTTGAACACGACCGTCGGGAACCAACCGTTTTTACTAAATCCCGCTGGAAACATCCCCTGTAGGGTTTGCCCCACGTTCACTTCGAGAAGCCCCCAACTTCCTGGGGTGAATTCCGAGATTGGGACTTTCGGGTAAATTAAGCGGGTTGGAACGCAATAACCCGCGATTTTGTTTTGATTTTCTTGGTTCTCCATTTTAATTTTACCCGTGATATTTTTCTAAGAATTTATTGGAAACGGCTTTGAAACTCAATTTACCGTCGCGGCTTCTGAATACGAGACCTTCTCTCATTCCACCGTCAATTTCCGACGCGTCGTCTGCGTATTCGAGCAACATTTCGCACGTTGTCGGTAAAACGAAGTCTTCGCATACGATTGGCACATATTCGAGTTTGTTTCCCGTTTGTAATTCTTTGTTTATTTGGTCGACAAAATCGTGCATTTCAATCGGGTTAAGTCTAATCGGCTCTAGTCCCTTCGTTTTGAAAATGATATTGAAGATTGCAAGTCTATGTTCGTTACAATACTTTCTCTTTTGTATTGTCCCGCCGTATGTTTCGCCCTGAATTGTTACGAATTCATATTCGAGGTGTTTATCCAAAATGTGGTTTAAAACCGCGTTGATGTCGTATTTTTCAAACATTTCGACATAAACATTCCCATCGGTGTCCTTATAATAATTCTTCTCGTTTGCCTGCGGCGTGTCAAATACGACGTTTCGAGAACATATAATCGCGTGTCTTTTTCTTTTCTTTGCCTGAAGCATCGTAAAAGTCGTTGAAGTTCCGTCGATTTTTTCCGTCGAAATCCAGTGCGTTTCGTTGAGCGGTTCTCTGAAAAGTTGAGGAAGGTTTTGGCACCTGTCTTCGTCGGTTTTCTTTACCCAACACGGCCAATTTGTTTTCTTCTTCTTTTGGACCCTTTTTATTTGTTTTTCGAACAATTTTCTACGAAGTTCGCAAATGAATTTGAAGCGCGATAAGAATTTATGTCTCTTCTTCCAAACGTCCATTCTCTTTGCAACCTTCGTCTCAATCAGGTCTTTGCTGCTCGCTTTACGCGCGTTATCCTCCGCTTCGTAATAAGTAACGCCGAGTTCTTTTGTTAAGAAATCTCCTTCTTTAACGTTTTTTAATCCGAGCTCGTCGGGGCGCATTAAAAGTCCTTGCGACAAAACAGAACCCTTAATAAAGCATTGCGTTTTGACTTTGTATTTGTATTTTGCCATAAAATCAAACGCGGGGTTAGTCATCGGCAATAATGAATCGATTTCGAAATAAATCGCCAAATCGCCGACTTTGTAATCGCCTTTTTTAACCATTATGTGCCAGCCGTTTATGTGCGCTAATTCGACTTTATCCGCGCCCTCTATCGGCGTAATATCTGTAACCCTTACGGCATAACATAATTCTCTTTCGTTTTGATTGTTTAACATTTTAAGCACCCTCCTTGTCGCATTCATTAAATATTGCGAGTAAATGTTTTATGTGTTCATTAAACGAATTATACTTCTTTTGATTATTCCAAATAATCATATGGTTGTTGATGAGCCACGCGATAAAAAGGTCATTATACATATTTTCTCTTTCTTCGTAACCCGCCTCTTCTACGTGTGAAACCATATATAAATAAGCGCCCACGTTTTCGTGGTTGTAATAATGCGCGTTTTCTCCAAACCTTCCTTTCTTGTCATAAAAGGTTTTTGTGTACGGTTTTCCGATATCGTGGTATTTTGCCACCTCGAGAAGAATGTCTCGGTCGCCTTGCTCGATGTCGGGTCTTAAAGCGACCGCCTGCTCAACCCTTGCGATATGGCCTCTAATCGTGTCGGTTTTGTGATATTTCGGGCAATCGTGCATTACATCGAGGTTGACTTTCAGCGGAGCGTCGCCAAATGGTTTTGTGACAAAAATTATATCCCAACCCTCATCAAACCACGGCACCTCGAATTGCTCTAATTGCCGCATAATTACGCGCTCTGAAACATGTCTTTCTCTTTTTGAATCGTTTTCCACGCATTTTTCGAGAGGCGTGATAATGCAATGACAGATTTTATAAACATCTCTAGGTAATTGCGACAATAACGCTTTGCGACGCTTAGAGCTAAGATTTGTTGCGTCATAAACAACGTTTTTACCCTCTTTTAACGCTCGTAACGTTCTTATGCACATTTGCTCGAATATAAAAGCAGGGTTATCCTGGATGCTTTCGTCGCCGTAATATTCTTTACGAAGCGCATCGCTCGATAAAACAATTGTACCCGCGTCCTCGGCATAGTCGTTCGCCCAATACGATTTCCCACTACCTGATAAACCCATTACTAAAATGAAGTTTCCCATAATTACCTCCTATGTGCATTTATTATAGCACAAAAAGAAAGCCACGTCAAGTAAATTAACGTGGCTTCTAAAAATATTTTGGAAATAATCGCCAAATTATTTCCAATCGACTGAATGATATTGACATTCAAGATCTCACTGGAGCTTGGTGTCGGCTCTGCCCCGACGTGAGTTTTGACGCTCGACGGATTACAAATCCGTTCCATTTAACTGACTCTGGCAACCAAGCACGTGCCGTTAACCATTATAATTAGCGTTCCTTCTAATCAGAGGTTGGACTTGAACCGACACGGCGATGGTCGGGGCAGGAGGATTCAAACCCCCGACCTTTCGGTCCCAAACCGAACGCGCTATCAAACTACGCTATGCCCCGTGGTGAAATGGTTTCTTCTATCGAGTACGCAGGTAAAACCCGTCCACTTCGTCGTATTTGTGCTATAGTCACAAAATTCTCTATCCGCCTGTATTAAGTTTCAGCTTATTGGCGCTGCACCCTTATCTATAATCCGCTGTGCAATTATAGAGTTTTGAAGGTATAGCTCATCAACCTTCCTACCGACTTTGGGCTTTCTCGGCTTCGGATTGTCTCTTTCTACAACCAGGTCACCACTATAAGAGCTCTTATGTGGAACATTTCTATAAAGGGGGGTAGTCACGACTTAACGCACCGCTACAATTTAAACCCCTAACCAACTTCTTCCTACGTAGATACTGCCGTATCATGGCGATGTTATATGTACACTCACACCAATTTGTCTCTTACACTTTCAGGTAACATCTTTTCTCCTTATTTGTGAAAAATCGCGTCTCTTATTTTTATGCACACTTCTTGAAATGTGTCGCCCGTCCTTTTCATATGAACAACAATTCCAAAAATACAACCCATTGTTAAAAAGAAATCTGCAATAATCAAACTCTGCATTTTCCTTACCTCCATCTTACGCACTTATTATAACACATCTAATTTTATTTGTCAAGCGTTTTTATATGGTTTTTTCAAAATTTTTTATCCGTTAATTATCTTTCTAACAGGTCGGCATTTTGCAGTTTCATAAAACGAGCAGTGGTCTCCGTCATATCTCAACAAATACGCTACGCCCGTATCGCCACTATCGGGTCCCGAACGCGACTTATCTATAAAGAGAACTCTCCAAACTTTGCTTGGGTCGGCATCATACGGTTCCTCTATCCACTCGCCCTGCTCGTTTTTCTTCGAACGGAACGGACGGCAATAGATATCCGAGCCGTTGATTAATTCCAAATCTCCTCCAAGTTTTCTGAGCAAAATCAGGTTAGAACATACTTCTTTGATGCCTTTCGAAGTGCCCAAACAACTCGAATCGAGCCACAAACGTTTCAGGTCGTTATTAGTCAACTGAACAGTTGCAAGCCCGATTATTTCATACTTCTTCGTCAAACCTTCGAGTTCGCCGATATTGTTTTTCATTACTTGCCATAACGCACCATTTATATCCGCGTTGTCATCGAGCTTAAAAGTATCGACGATGAAAGCGTCGAAGCCCGAACGGAGAACTGAGTTTTTAATGATTTGAGAACTTAACTTCGAGTTCGCCGACGATAATCCGACTACACGCAATTTATCTGCAAATTTTTCTTTCCAGATTTTTTGCGCCTTTTCAATAACCCCTTTCTCTTCGTCATTATAAATTCCCGCTTCGAGTTTTTTCTTTGGTAATTTCTGATATCCCATATAACGAGAAATAAACCAGCTGAAAATCATCAAATAAAGTTTATTCTTCATAATTTCGTTTTCAAGTACGAGAACCTTCTTACCCTGCGAAATGAGCGACATAATTATTCCAACCATATAAGTTGTCTTACCAACGCCGCTGAATCCGCCGAAAAGACTTAACGTGCCAGGAGCAAGCCCAAGTATGTTCCCGCTTAAAAACGGTGCGACACTTATTTTATCTCCGTTAATGTCATCGCCTGCATCGGCAAACGGAACGCCACTATCTACATTGTTTTGCAAATCCGAAATAAACTTTTCGCCGAAGTCGACGTATTCATCATAAATGATTTGGTTGTTGTTTACTTTGCTTAACCCACTAATTTTCGCGTCATACCAATCGAGAACTTCAGTCGATGTGAAATTCTTGAATAACTTGAATGGGGAAATTCGCTTACCATTATCGAGAGTTACTTCGTCAAAAACGTTGAAGCCATCACGATAAAGTTTAATCAAGATGTTGCTCTTTGTCAAATCATCGAGAATCGCATCGGCATTTTCCGCATTTACCACATCAAGCAAATGTTGAATTGTCTTATACCCACCAAGAGCAGAAATTCTGTCTTTAATTTCCTGCGAACATTTCGACATAATGGTTACTTCATCAAGATAGTTATATCCCAAATCACGAAGTGATTTTCCTACGCAAAAAAGAAATCTGCCGTCTTTCGTCAAAAAATCTTCGGATTTGTAATTGATATCGTTATAATTAGTCAAATCTTGCAAAAAGATTGAAACGGCATTCCCTTCGATTGTCATACGATCTTCGAGAAGCCTTTCGTCTATCTTGTCACATACTCCCGCGATAAAAGCCTCTTTGTTAATCATTTACTTCGTCCTCCAAGTCATCCAATGCCCGTCTCTTTTTTAAGTGATTAGTGTTCGGTTTTATGTTGTAAAAATTCAAGTCAATCCCCGTTTTTTGCACGACTGGCACCATTCGTTTCGCCTTCCAATCCTTTTCTAATATTTCTCGTTTAATTATCCCGCTTATATATCGAAACACAAAATAAGATTGCGAAAACGGTCCATCTCTTTCAATTTTCTTTTCGATTGTTTTTTTTAGTTTCTCACGGTTCTCTTTTATAAATTGATAAATCGTTTCGACATCAATCGCTTTGAGATTTTCTTTGAGCTCTTTTTTAACCACACTATAAGGCGGTTCGCCATAACCCGTGCAATACTGATAACACTCCGCTATCGTTTCGAGTGTTTCCTTTGCGTAGTCTTTGCGGGCTTTGTCGACGTTGAATTCTTCTTCTGAACAGAAGTATTTATTCACACCTCCAACCACGACTTTATATGCAGTTGTACGGTTAATTGATTTACCGCAAATCTGACATTTTACTTGCATTCCAGCTTCTCCATTATGATTTGTTTGGGAAGAAAATTCCAACAATAATACGCACTGCTAAATGTAATCTTGTTTTGAACTTCGCCGTTATTAAGGAATTTTATCCGCTTATCAAACATCAACAACTGCAAATCCTTATCCATAAACAATTGCTTTGGAGCAGAATCATTTAACCATGTGAGAGACATCAACAACGCAAACGGCTTTCCAAAACTCAATGCACGTTCGAAAATCCAACGTTTGTTCGAAAAGGGTGGATTGCTAATTATGCAATCCCAATGCTCGCTTGGTTCAAAGGCATAAAAATCGTGTCCTTTGGAAATATGTGATGCGATTACTTTATTTCCGTTCGCTCGTATGAGTTTAACGTACTCGCTTTCCTCTGTGTCAAACGGGCACCAAATAACCCAGTCTTTGGGAATGTATTTGAGGATTGGACGAACTCCGTATGCGGGGGTATAACATTCATCGTTAGCTCCCGCACTGTATAAAACTTTTTGGCTGTCTATCATATAATCATCCTTTTATATCATCAAAAAATTCTTCGTCGAGAACCTCTTTCACGATTTCATCAATTCTGTCCGCCATAATCGAAGGAAGAATTTCGTCAAATTGGATATAAAATTCATTCTTGATTCTTTCCGCCAACTTTTCCGCGAGTTCCTTTTTCTCTTTTCTTATCTGTATACTTTTTTCGTTCACGACATTTTACCTCCGATTTACGTGTTCGTTATAACATAATTAAATCAATTTGTCAAGCATTTGGGCGAGAAAAAGCGCAGAAATTTTACTGTGAACCACCCAGCCCAGGGCTCGGCTTCCTGCTTCTATGATTTCGTAACCTCTATCTCCACAGGCGTAAATTCCCGTCGTTCCAACAGTATTTTTATTGTAGCACTTTATTGCGCTTTTGTCAATTGTTTTAATCCTTCTGTTAAAATATTTTTAGCCGCATTTATATCTCTATCGTGTTTTACTCCACATTCAGGACAAATCCACTCTCTAACAGATAGATTTTTAACTTCTGAATTTATATACCCACAACAACTACAAGTTTGGCTACTTGGGACATATCTGCCAATTTTAATATATTGTCTATTATTCCAGTCTGCTTTATATTGTAATTGTCGTGTTAACTCATGCCAACCGCAATCCTGAATTTGCTTCGCAAGATTATGTTCTTCCATCATCTCACTTATGTTTAAATCTTCACTAACTATTACTTGGTTTTCGCTAATAAGTTTGTGAGTGATTTTATGTAAGTAATCTAACCTGATATTACGAATTTTCTCGTGTAATCTTGCAACTTTAATTCTTTGTTTATTTCGGTTATTTGAGCCTTTGGTTTTTCGAGATAATCTTTGTTGTTGTTTTATAAGTTTATTTTCATATCTTTTGATAGTATGAATGTTTTCGAATTTATCTCCATTTGATGTAATAAGCAAATCCTTTATACCTAAATCAATCCCGACCTTACCATTAACTTTTGATGACATTATATCATAGGCTTCATCAACTAATATTGAAATAAAATACTTACCACTCGGTCCCTGCGAAATATTAGCTGATTTAATTTTACCAGCAAACTCTCGATGTAATTTTGCTTTTACCCATTTGAGTTTTGGTAATTCAACTTTGTTTTCTTCAAAGGAAACTTCTATATTATTATTTGTAAAATCTGTTTTATAAGATTTATGATTATCTCGTTTGTTTTTAAATTTAGGATAACCTCTATGCAATACAAAGAAGTTTTGATAAGCGGCGTCCATATTCCAAACGGAATTAGTTAAGGCGTATTTATCTACTTCTTTTAACCATTCAAATTCCTTTTTAAGAACTTGATTTACATATTGATTGCAAGAAAATTTGTTCATACTTTTACTTTCGTTTTCGTATAATTTCTTTCTGTAATCCAAAGTTTGATTATATACAAACCTACAACATCCAAATGTCTTCTGCAATAGTATTTCTTGTTGTTTGTTTGGATATAATCTATATTTATACGTCTTAAACACCACTCACCACCTCCTTACATTCATTTTATTGGCCCTTTAACCCAACCCCTAAAAGAATCGAGATTCCGAGCCGTTATATTTCAGTAACTAAACCAAAATGGCAGTTTGTCTTAATTCATTCCGAGCAATTCTTCGAGCTGGTCGTAAACCTTCGCCGAGTAATTCTCGTTTATCATTCCCGTACCGTCTTCGCTGTTTTCAACCAACAACTTCTTGACTGCTTTCTGCGTGTCAGTCGTCAGCTCTTTTGCTTTTCTCTTCGCGTTAAAAACTTCTTTTATCTTTGCTGCTCTTTCCGCACCATTCGGGTCTTTTTCGTCAACAGGTTTCGCAGGTTTTTCTTCACCAGGAAGTAAATCGTCTTCCGCGTGGCTCGGGAATTCTGCGGTTTTCTTCGGAGCAGGTTTGCTCGGATCTCCCTGCGACTTGTTCAAACCATCACTTTCTGCAATATCGAACATTGCTTGATAGAGGTATCTTCTCTGATAGGTTTCGACCGCGCCGATGCACTGAACTTCGTGACAACCTTTGAGGTCGGCTGTTCCGAACGGAGATTCAATCGTGAATCTGTCTTCGGGTTTCTCACAATCGATTGCCGTGAGAATCGCTTTTTCTCTCGTGAACGAAGCTATCGCCGTCATCTTATGTTTCTGCATAAGTTCGTTGAGGGTCGGAAGGAAATCGTCGAGTTCCATGTATTCGTAATTCGCGAACTTGTTTTTGCCGCTCATTTTGAGCTTAGTGTGTCTGAGTTCAACTCTTACTGCTTGAATTTTTTCGTATATGTTCATATTTTACCACTCCTTAAATTTCGAAAATATCATCATCGCCGCTTACCGAATTCATCGCCTGTTTGACTTCTTCGGGAACGTCGTGCGTGGGGTGTTCGGTTTGCCCATCTTCATATTCCGCGTTTTCGGGATTGCCCTTTTCACCGCATTTCAAAAGTCTGATTTCGGTAATTCTATCCCCGTAAACTTTATTTGAGTTGTATTTGCCTTTGCCGTCTGCACCCTTATCCGCCATCGCGTGCTCCGCCTTAATTTCGTCGAGCGTTCTGAAACCACACTCGATATCAAACTTTTCGTCGGGAGATAAATCAAATTCTTCGATGTCTTTCTTCTCCGCGCCATTGATATAAACGCAATTCAAGTTCCACAACTTGTATTCCGAAGTCACGGTCGGATCTTCCTGTGCAAACCTGTTCGCGACCGATTGTTCGAGCTTTTCGGGGATTATGATTTCGATCGGGTCGAGATATTTGCCTTTGGACGCTTCCATTTTGAACTCTCTCGCAAAATACGTCGTATAACCTTTTAGAATTTTCTTATCGTCTTTTTCGACAACGGGGTTCTTACCCTTGAAAACAAACGGGACTTTAAGCGTTATCGCCTGAACGGGTTCTTCGTCATAGCAATACGAAATGTGATTAGGCACGAACTTCTTATAAATCGTGTCTTTCTGCGCCGAGTATTCAAACGCCCATTCGCCGCTTATTTTCATAAGTTTCCCTTTAAAATATCTATCGTAATTCGCCATCAATCTTTCAAGATAGTTTAGATAGTCGATATCAAAAAGGAAACGTTTTACACAACTACTATACCTCGCACCCAATGCGTTATAATCTTCGTCCGAGTGAAGATTATACTTATCTGCGTCATAGGTCGAGAGCTTACCGTCTTTATAAGACTTTAAAACGTTTGCCACTTTATACGGCGCGTGATCAGGAAGAAGCGTAATTCTGAAATTACCTTTGTTGGGGTACTCTTTTTTATCGCAATATTCAATCCACCCCTCTTCTCTGTCATAAGTTCTGCAATCAGCAGCTGGTGTGCCGTCTTCGTTTGAGAGATATAATGCACTGATTTCCATATTCGTAATCGACCCCGTATCGGTACGGAAGTTAAAACGAAGTGTTTTCTTTGCGTAACCCGAGTCAAATCTACGATATTCGACCGCTTTAAACTTTTCTGTTTCTTTAATCGGGTGGATTGTTCCCACCGCGTCAAAATAAACTGCCATTAAATTTTGCTCCTTTTAATTACTTTTCTCAATTATAGCACGCCGACCTATTCTTTGTCAAGCATTTTGCTACTATTTTTATTTTTTTCTTCGTATGCCGCCAACGTTTCTATAATAACTTCGTGTGCGGGTTTGTCGTTTTCTCGTTCGAGATGGTATCCAATATTATACGCCAGTTGTTCCTTCGTTAGTTTCGTTTGGTACATTTTTCCCCTCCTCATCTTTCGGTGCCAAAATCGAGTCACCATATTTCACAAACTCGCCCACTTCGTTCTTGTACAAAAGATCGAAAAGCGGCGTCCATAACCATAACTTGTCGGGGTCTTCTACAAGGCAAACGTAACCTTTCTTCGCGTTTTCGTCGGTTGTATGCAAAACCTCGTCCTTATGCGTCTCGATGAAATCTTTATATTTCTGCGATAATCTCGGGTATGTCGGGCGGCTTTTAATCACGTCGTAATTAAGCTTTACTTCCGTTCCTTCGGGTATCGGCTCTTCGAGTTCGATGTTGATAAACGGGTTAAGCGCGAGATCGCTCATCGACTGGACGTTCGCATTACCTGCTCGAAACTTTATCGCAAAATCGAGCGCTTCGAGTTCCTGCTTTGTATAATTGGTCTTATTTTTGCGGTTAAATTCTCTAACCGTTTGTCTGTTCCAGTTCATCGTTAATTCTCCTTATCGTGAAATTTTGGGTTGTCACGTTCGTATTTTAATCTTGTCGTCCATAATGTATCGACCAACTTCTCGAATCTATCACCGAACATTATCTGGTCGTAAACGTCGATTTTCGCCTCTGTTTTGAAAATCTGTTTCTTGATATGATAATCTGCGAACGCGCTCCAATCAAGTTGAGAGTAATCGTCCGTTACGTCAATCGTCGCTTTCTTGTCGTCATAGCAGCCACACCAAGGCGAGAGTAAAATTCTTCCGTCCTCTGTCTTGCTTACGATGAGTTCGTGTTCAGCTTTTGACCAATAACGCCACATAAATTCAGTACGTAATCTTTCGGCAAATTCGGCTCGCATCGCGCATTTCTTTTTGAGTTTTTTAATGTCATCTTCGCGATAATGTAAAATATTTAGGTCTTCTATGACTTGTTTATTGCAGTTAAATTCCTTCACTAAAAACTTTGGAAATTCAGTCATTTGCTTTCTCCTTACCCTTTGCGTTAAGTTTTTTCATAATTACCTCCGATTTAATCTTCCAGATCTTCGAGCAACGAAGAATCTTCTATGGCCTCCCAATCAAATAACCCCAAATCAATTAATCTGTTGACGGATTCCCAACTGTCACAAACAACTATGTACTTAGAATTAATTAAGAAATCTTTAAGGGTTATATTGTATTCCTCAAACCAACTTCTCAAATTGTTTCCCCTGTGGGCTCTATCAACTGGGAATCCTATGGTTTTAACTTCTGGGAATAGTTCTAGAAGAATATTTTTAATTTCATCATCATTATACCAACACGACAAGGCATACATCAATTTGCCCCTAAATGTATTGAGCACTCTAACTTCTTCTCCATTGAAAACACAATCATCATAAGAATTTAAGGTAATCTCACCATCTGATAAGTTCCAAAATTGATCTCTAAGTTCTTTATCGGATAGCTTATGTCCCTCTTTCATAATGAATAAATATTCAGAACCATTATTGCACCACATTAATATTGATCCTCCATGTTCTCTATGACATTCTTATCAATTAAACCACATTTAATTAAATCTTCCCAGATACAATATTCATCTCCATCCTGGATAACTACATATTTTTTATTAGTTAAAAATTCCTTGAGAGAAATATTATATTTCTTAAGCCATCCAAATAATTGCCAATCATCTACTCCACAACCTTCTGGAACAGAAACTTTCTTAATCTCAGGAACTAATTCTTTTAAGAGATCTATAACTTCTTTTTTCTTAATTTCATCCTCACCACAATTGGCATAGGCATATTGGAATTTAAGTTCAAAGGTGGTTAAAGGTCTAAAAGGATGTCTTCCAAAATACCAATCATCATTCCAAGATTTATAAACACCTCTAGAGACCTTATGAAGACTTTTTAACATTTCGTCATGGGTAAGATGTAAATCCTCTCCACTATCCTTGATAATATCATCAGTTCTAATTACTAGAGAGTGAGAACTAGAACTATTAGTTTCAAACACGTTCTGTCTTATCTGAATCATATTTTAATTCCCCTTATAGAACCAATCGTAATCATCGCAATTTTCCATATAGTAAGGATTAGGTTCATTCTCACCTGTTTCCCAATTATAGATTTCCTTACTAGTTTTATTAGTAAAAGATGCCAGCTCTTCACCATTATCATTTCCAGTAAAAACAAGACCTTCAGAAATAAATCTCAAAACCCTATTTTCATCTTCGAACAACCATTCGAGAAAAGGTTTAAGGTCACTTTCGTGATCTATATAGCCATAATTACTATCTACACAGTAGTCCGCGTAGTGAGCTTTAATATTATATTTTTTCATAATTTTTCTGAGCATAGGAAGATATTTATCTCTTATTTCAGATTCATTCATAACAATGGCAGTATAAAGATAATCTGCTGGATCTACACTCTTCTCGCTCCATCCAAATTCTCCCAAATCGAATCTAATGTTAGACGGAATATATCCCAATGTTTTGGGAACTGCCAAGCTATGAGTTGAACTACTGTTTGTTTCAAATGTATTATATCTAATTGTTTTCATATCTCAACCTCTCAATTTTTCATACATTTCTTCTGCTGTAGGAAGAAGATCAAATCTTTCTTTGGAACAAGAATTTCTAGCAAACTTTCTCTCTACCATATCTACAAACATAGAAGCGGAAGTTTGTTCTCCATCTTGACCATCATCTCCCATATAGAACTGATTCCATTCTTTTTCAGATAAGAGAGATTTTACATTAAGTTGTTTAAGAGCAAGATTATCAAAACTTACTATTTCAAACCATTTATCTTTAAGAATATCAGGAAGCCATTTTTTAAGGGCGATTCCTCTCAAATTGATATTTGAAGAATCAACCTCATATAGATGCTCTCCTCTTCGGAATATTTTATATCCCAGAATAAGAATTTTTCTAACTCCAAGATCTCTCATCTTTTCCAAATCTTGAATAGAAACTATCCCACTGATAATATGAACTACCGCGTTAGGAATTTCTCTAAGCTTTTCTACAAAATCTTTATTTACATTATTAAGAGATACCCCCAACCCATAAATCAATTTCTCATTTACGAGTTTTTTAATGAAATCAAAATTCTTTTCAAAATGAATCTGATTAACCGTCATAGAAGGAATAAACTTCTTCTCTTTGCATAATTGCAAGAATTTATAAAGGTCAGGATGTTCAAGAGGGTTTCCTCCCCCAATTGCAATTTCTGTGTATGGATGTAAGGTATCTAGAAATGATGGAGCAAACAAACCCCCATGTTTTCCATTTGGTACAGAATTTTCATGGCACATGGGACATCCCATATCACAACTGTTGGTAATTTTACAGTCAAAACTTTCTATGGTTTCGGGAATAAATGCCGTCACTTCTGGGTCTATTGTTTCCCTTATTTTGGTGCCATTTTCAAGATTAAGAATTACATTGTAATTCCCGTTTCTATATTTAACCCATTTCGATTTATCCATAAATTACCCCACCTTTGTTTCAGTGCCTACATTATAACACAAAAACTCCGCTTTGTCAACTATTTGAACGGAATTTTTGAAAATTTTTATTATGAAATATCTTTTTTATCCTACGATTAGTGGTCTCTCGTATTTTACTAATTCTTCTACAATCAAATCTCTTGGTAAAATTCCTCGGCAAAAATACGCACTTGCAAACGGCGAACCTTCGACCGTTCTATCCATGCTCTTCGGCGAGTGAAAACCGATTCTTTTGTCGAACGCGAGCAGCTGAACCCCGTGACTAAAAACCTCGAATCTATCTTGCCCTTGCAAGCTGTTCAACGGCAGCAAAACCGCAAACGGCTTTCCAAGCTCATCGAGCCTTTTAAGCATTTTAGTTTTTAACGAAAACGGCAAGTTCGTAACTATGACATCGTAATGTTCATCGGGCTCGTATTTCAAAAAATCTTTTCCGTCAGACAACGAACTGCGAATCACTTTATAACCGCGTTCTCTAAACAATTGCACATAAGCAGACCATTCTTCGTCACACGGACACCAAACCGTCCAATCTTTCGGTATATATTTTACGATTGGTTCACACGCATAAAAAGGAGTATATTGTTTGTCGCCATCTGCCGTTCGATTACTTGTTAGAACACCCGTATTAAGTGCCATCGTCTACCTCCAAAAGCATTCCTTGCAATTCCTCGATACGTTGTTGATGCGCCTCGATTGCTCGTTCCTGCTTTAATCCTTTTATTTCTTTTTTTATTCTTTTTATTTCTTCGTTGATGTCGGCGTTCCACTTCTTCTTTATGAGCGTGTAAATTACCGCAATTGAATCGCTCTCATCATCCGTCAAATCGCCTACTTTCAACCCGTAATAGGCGCAAACCGCTTTTTTGATATCGGTTTTTGTCGGCTTTGGGTTCTCTTCGGTTTTGAAAAGTGCTTTTACCGAGACCGAGTGAACTCCCGTCTCGTCATAAAAGTCAACACCGTCCACCTTCGCAACTGCAATATCGAGTGCCGCGTGCGTCTTTGCCAGCGTTTGAAGTGTTGCAATTGTTGTGAATTTCCCAGCCTGCGCAGGCATTGCCTCTTTGACTATCATTAGAAGATTGCCGTATCGCTCGACTGCCGAGGTTAAGTATTCTTTTAGCTTTGTATAGAGCGTTGCCACGGGCGTTTCGTCGCTGTGAGAAATCTCGATTTTGTCGGTTCGAACGATTGATTTTTGGGCAATATTGTATAATGAAATGCCTGTTTTATAAAGAGCTAAATCAAAACTGATTATATAATCGATTTCCGATAACGGTTTTTTGAATTTAATCATCTTCCACCTCGGCAATCAGCAACGTCGCAGTTGCGGTTAAATTGCTTGGTTTATGCTCGATTCTAATGCACTGCGCCGCTTCCATTAAAACCGCGTCACGCAGACAGGACTCCGTTTGCTCTATCGACAATGAACCGATCTTCGCGGTCTTTTTGATTTCTTTAAGTTTGACGTTCTGCGCTTTAATCATAACGGGCGTCATCGGGTCGTGCGTGATTTGTTTTTTGAGAAGCTCGTTTTCTTGTTTCAACTTTTTAATCTGGGAATCGTTAATTTTCAAATCGCCGACAAAATTGTCTCTTTGTTCAACAACAATATCGTAATCGTTCTTCGGAACGCCGCCAAAAAGACCTAAACCCCATCTTTTAAATTTGCTTGGTTGTTTCATTCCTCTTCCTCCCCCAAAATAAGTTTACGATATTCTTCGTTGGATATTACACCTCTTTCATGATCTACCCACGCAGATAAGCTTTCAACGGTCATTATATAAGGTATATGAAAAATATTCTTTCGAATCTGTCTAACCGCTTCATAAGAATCCAATTCGTCTTTGCTTGCGTCGACGCAAATTTCGCTGATTATAAATGAACTGTGTGTGAATTGCTCAATCAGATAAACTAATTGCTCTTTCGATAACTCTTTATAAATATCTTTCATTCTTCATCCCCTCCATGAAACACTGCCAATGCTCTTTCTATATCCAACATTGCCTTCGCGTTCGCTTCCTGATATTGTTTGATTTCTTCTTCGGTACAAACTGTTTTTGTTAATTTCTCTTTTGCCGCCGTGTAACAATCCTTGAATTGACACGGACTTTTGCATGCGCAAATGCCTTTATGCCAACGACTGTAATAACAACAATCCAAATATTCCATCACTTCTTTGTGAGTGGGTTCTATTCTTTCCATAACAAAACCTCCGATTACACATTCATTATAGCATAACCAGAGGAAATTGTCAAGCGTTTAATCGTCTATTTTGAAAAGTTCTATCATAATTTTTAACGTTTTGTTTTCTCTATTCGTTCTTTCAAAAAGTTCAGCAAGTTCTTTTGCTTTCGATTCTGTCAGTTTTAGGAAAATCTGCTCGGCGTTTATTACGTCTATTTCGCCATCTTCAACAGGGTAAAACGAAATGCAGTAATCTTTTCTCGGGAATTTCTTTTCGAGTTGCTCGCGGTTTAATTCAGGAATCGTACTTAATCTCATTCCGAATCCTCCTCATTCGCGAAAATCTCGATTGTTCTCACTTCGCTTAACCTTACGAACTCGACCATTTCTTTCCCCTCTTCTTCGCCGTTCCAATCGACGAATTTCAACCCGAGCAGGAAGTCTCCGCCGATATCGATAACGCTCGAAATCTGGACGCAATCCGCACTCATATCTTCGGGGTCATCTTTGTACCAAAAACGGAAAACGTCATTTTCGTCAATCCACTTTTTCGTATCGGTAAAATGGTTATCTAAATGCTCCTCTAAAAATCTTTCGACTTTTTCGTTTTCTTCGAGCGATTTGCATCGAATTCTTATGCTGTAATTCCCGCGATTTTGCTTATACGGGTGTGTTGCGGTCAAATTCCAAATAATTTCCTGTCCTAGGTAGTCAATTATCATTTTTGTACTCCTTTAACAATTCATTAATTTTTTCAAGCAATATGCTCACGTCAACCGTCCGACGAATTACACTCTTTTCGCCAGTATAATCTCTAACCACTGCCATTTCCATCGAAATAATGTTTTTCAATCTTCCTACAAACTCGTTAACTGCATTCCTCTTCTCAATTTCAAGAACGTTTTTCATATTGGTTTCATATAGCTTCGCAGCTTCAACTTCGTTTTGTTTGACACACTCTTTACAATAATTCCCTAAATCAGTAACGCTACCGTATGTTTTACTAATTTCTTTATGACACTTACAACAAATCATCTTCACACTCCTTTACCGACTTGTCAATGATTTCACAAAGTTCACAAAAATCAATTACGTTGTATGTATGCCCGTCGAAATTTGTTTTATACAAATAATTCGCAACACCGTCTTTTATTCTTTGTGCAAACTTTTCAATCACCCTGCGTTCTATCGCCGCTTTCTCGTCCAAAATTAAGTTAAGTTCGTATGTCAGATTGTCTTTCCAAATCTTCGCCTCTCTTACGGGGTCGTCGCAAAGATTTGTCGGGCAGTAATCCATTTCGTCAAATTCGGTTAGTAAGTCGTCAAGCGCGACGGGGAATTTTCTATCTTTCATTTTAAAAATTCCTCCAATAATTCGTCTATTTTATCGTTTAATTCATAGGTACCTTCTTTCATACTGTTATAAACGCTTACCTCAACACCGTCATAAAATTGCTTTAACTTTTCCGCAAATTTTATCGCCCCTTCTTTGATGGCATTTTTCTTTTCGATTTCAAGGACGTTTTTTATATTTTGCTCGAATTTTTCAGCATTTTACTATATGTCTTTTCCTTTTTAGTTATTTTAAATGCTAAATGTATATCACCATTTTGAAAGGCTTCCATTGCATTGCCGCCCATCACAACAACATCTCCTATCAAAATTTGTTTTTTGCGATATGAGCTTTTATCGTATAGATATACTTTTAAGGTTTTTATAGTTAAAACTTCCATGATCCCTCCAATAAAAGATAAGTTTTATTCATCAAATGCCGCCGACATCAATCTCAAAACCCAGTTGAGTTTATCAGACAACGCCAGTTTAGCTATTAACAAAATAGTTATCGGAAGGGCTATAATCTCTCCAAAAAAGAACCAAGGGCTTACGAATCCGCCCAGAAGAGTTACCCCGATTACGGGCGTTGCCATTAAAACAACAAGCAACAACAAAATCAATGTGCCCAAAAAAGATTTTATATATTTAAGCATTTTGCCTCCCCTTTAATTTTTCTCCATAAATAAATAAGGTCTATATCCCGTTCTTTCTACACATACACACTTACTAGTTGGGGTGTCTGTGAATTTAGGGTCATTATGGACATGACCGTAAAAATTATAATACGGAGTAGTTTCACTTAACATAAGTGGAGCGTGGGACATCATATAGAATCCATTATTATCAGGAGTTCCCCCATAAATAATAGGGAATTTACTTACATAATTAAAACCAATATCTCTATAAAAATCATCGGCCCAACTATCATGATTGCCTCTTATTAAAATTTTCTTACCATTTAATTGTGAGCAAATCTCTTTCGCTCTTTCTCTTGTACAAAGAGCGAAATCACCAAGATGAATAACTGTATCATGATTAGACACGGTTTCATTCCAATTTTTGATTAAAACCCTATCCATTTCTTCTACATCTCTAAATGGACGATTACAATATTTAATGATATTGGAATGCCCAAAATGAGTATCCCCTATAACGAAATATCTCATTAATTTTCTCCCAAAACTTTATTCTCTATTTTTACGAGTCTTTCTTTTATCTCGTCAAGCTCGTCTTTTAGTCCATCTTGCCACGTTTTCGGAAACTTATCCCAAACAGGTTCAACATCGAGTTTTACGCTTTCTATTTCGCATGGCTTTTCGACAACGAGTTCGGATTTAGCTTTCTTGGTTTCCATTTTAAGCTTTTCAAAACTTTCCGCAAGCCTCTTTTTATTTTCTTCTAATTCCTCATCTTCGTCGATAAACCGATATTCTCCAAAAACATCGTGCGTTTCAACGCGGAAATTACACCCGCATTCCAAACATTCGCAACGCTCTTTTATCGGTTCGGCTTTGGTCGGGTTTTGTAATTCGCCGTCTTTGTAAATTGGATCGAGTTTGGTCTTAAAAACGAGCGGGATTATATTAAAATCGTTGTTTTCTTTTACTTTGAAATACGACTTCCCGCATTTCGGACATTTTACTTTTTTATAATTGATTGTTGAAATTTGCATATTAACTTCCTAATAAAAGACGTGTTTTATTGCTTCAAATTGGAAGTACACGTAACTTTCCACGGGCTTTTCTGACACCACTGACACGGGCTATCTCCGACGTAGGGTGTTTTGAGATTTTTCGGATTACTTGGGCAGCCTTCGCAGCCACTCCAATTATCAGATTTCGTCGCCCAGTCGGGTAATGGAAATGGGCGGTAAACCAAATCATTTACCTGATGCGGATTATAAGTTCCGTTCGGGTTAGTTATCGTGCCATATCCACCATTTGTCGGAAGTGGGCATTCGTCAACTTTGCCGATCACGCCTTTATGCGGCAGGTTTGTTAAACAACACGGGCAAATCACTTCGGAGTTGCACACGTCTTCGTTTTCGTAGGTAAACTCGCAACCGCAATACGGGCAGGTTATGTGAAATTCTTTTGTACCTTGTTTAATTACTTTGATTGCCATTTTCTCTCCTTTGAATAAAAGTCATCTTTTATTACACGCTTTTTTAAATTTTGCGACTTCATTATATCACGTTTAAAACCATTTGTCAAGCGATTTAACGCCTTAAAAACGTAAAATTATATTTTTCTCTCGCGTCTTCTTCAGCTTCGTCGAAACCCGTGTCATAACCATCTCTCCAAGCCTCTTTAATAATATTCTCTAAATCCGCTTTCTCATAAAGTTCGAGCTTGCGGGTAATTTTGAGCGCTTCTTTTATTTTTTCTATAAGTTCTGAGTATTCCATTTTGTCTCCTTATATTTCGAAATCATCATCGTCAATTGCTTCATCGATGGCTTGTAACGCCGTGAATTTTTTCATTTGGACAAAATGTTTATCCATTCCTTTCCATTCCATTTTGGTTTTGAAGTTTTTATCATCTGGCGTCCACAAACTAAAATAGCAACACAGGTTTTTACCTTCTTCTGTAAGATTGGGGTTGGTTTGACAAAATTCACACCAATGGCATAATGGGCTCGGTTTCGGTTTCCATTCTCTATCTTCAATCGCCCCGAGCAATTTATGTATTTTTGTATCTCCCCTCGTCTCAAACCCAGAAGTCCCTGCGGGCTGCAATACATTTATAACAGGAAGTGAGTAGAAACAATCAATTACAATATCTTCCCCATATTTCTGTCGTAATGCTTTGCAATAAAAAACAAATTGCAATGGCGTTGTCATCTCTTGTTTCGTAAATTCGTGGTCTTTAGTTTTTATATCCCAAATTACAAAGTGTTTCGGTTCATCTTTATACTTCATTACCAAATCTATAAAACCATTGAAAACATATTTATCTTCATAAACAAACTCAAATGGCACTTCCGCTCCGACGATTTCAAGTTCGGGATGTTCTTCCATATATTTTGGAAAACGATAAAATCCTTCAACTATAAAATCTTTCGCTTTTTCTGCATAGGACATTCCGCTTTTGGTATCGTGGTCGTTCCACTCTTCTGGAAAACGTTTAGCAATTTCATCAATTGCAATAATTTGTTCCTTATCTTTACTTCCAACATTTGTTTTCTTTGTTTTAGTAAAGATTTCTTCGAGTTCGTCATAATCAATCGGTTCACCATTTTTTATACAATTCGCTTCTTTCTCTAATATGAAATGACATAACGAACCATACAAAATGGCTGGACTATCAGTCCATATATATTTACCGCACGAATATTTTAAGTAATAATGAAACGGGCAGCCATCATATGTTGAGAGTTTAGAAAAACTCATTTTTTCTTTCTTTTTATTCATCGTCGTCGAACCACTCCTTCATTTCCATATAACGCATATCATTTACGATATCTTCAACGTATCCGTCATTAAAGTATATATTTAAAAGTTTTTGAAGATCATCATCGTATCTAATGCGTAATAATTTAATATTGTTTTGTTTACAAAACGTTTCTTTAATTTTATCTCTTTTTTGAGAAACTCGAAGAGCCTCATCCCCACCAAAATATTTAATCGATTTATAATGCTGCCTGCCGTCAAATTCAATACACATATTTTTACGAGGTAAATAAAAATCAAATTTTAGTGCTTTTTTATGTTTACATTCTGGGAAAGAAAATTGAGGGATATACTCGATATTATATTTATCTAAAAAATCTTTTATTGCATTTTCACCCTTTGAGCGATTGCACCAAGGACATCCCTCGCCATCCAAAACGGCACGAGGCTGCATAATAAATGTCTTTCCACATAATTTACATTGAAATTTAATCTTTTTTCTTGAACCTTTATACTCCTCTATCGCAATCATATTTTTATTGACGATAGATAATTTTCTAACAAATTCATCGTTTGTTAGAATTTTTCGGTTCCACGAACACCTTTGACATCCATGACCTCTCAATATGCTTCTTGCCTCTTTTTTATAAATGGTGCTACCACAATCCAAGCACTTAACAGTAATGGGAGAATATATATCAATAAACTCTCCATATGCCTCTAGTCTTGGAAAAATTTTATGAATAGCCTCATTGTATTGCTCTAGTGTATTTATCTTATTTGCCGCCTTACATTTTTTACAAACATCACCCTTTGCGTTCCGAACATGGTCTGGTCGAACATAAAATTCATCTCCGCATTTTAAGCACCTATGCAGAACTCTGATTTTTTCTCCCTTATAATCTTCTATTAATTGTAGATTATATTTCTTGATTTTGTTTAAGTAATTTATTTTAAAAAAATCTGGACCTTCTTTTTTATAACAATTTGGGCATTTATCTGTCAGACGCTTCATCACGTCGTTAAATGTGCTTTCCCATACATACCCGCATACATTGCACTTAAACATAGATCTATCGCTTGTAGTTTTAATATCAGACAAAACCGAAATCTTTCCTTTTGTTTTCGATTCTATTTCTTCTTTAAACTCTTTAGGTGTTCTTCTGGCAGCATTTGAACATCTGGGGCACCTTCGTCTTTGAAAAATATTGCCTGGTTTTATATACCATTCGTATCCGCACACTTTACATTTGTGTAGTGTTTTTATAAGGCTTCCTTTATATTCTCCGACCAATTCAAACATTGGCCTTTCTTTAGCGAGTTTTTCTACATATCTATTTTTCCATTCTTCTAAAGTCATTTATCCTCCTTTGGCGGATATTCTTTTATCTGATACCATTTGAACCACTGTTCGAATTCGTTAGGAATTTTTTCGAATTGTTTTGTTTCGGGGTTCATTCGGCTTTTCTGTTTGCTCTCGGTGTAATAAGTGATTATCATACCTTTTACAAGAGGTTGTTCTGCAAAAGTTTTTTTGTAGCATTTAATTACCTCGGTTTTGCCTGTGTAAAGGTTATAAACCGTGATTTTGGGAGAAAACTTCTGAGCGTCCGTGAGACAAACATAGCCATTGTATTTATCTCTCGCATCCGTGCTTTTATAGCTCAAATATCCGAGATATTCCAACTCGCAAGCTAAGCGTTCGGAAAGAGTGAATTCTTTCGGTTGAGCGTGTTCGCAGAGATAGGAAACAAGTCCTTCGGAATCGGTGAACTTGTATTGCTTTTCGGTCTCGGTCGCGAATCGAAGAATCGTTTCACGAGGGAGAGAGCAAGTTTCTTTTTTGAGAAGTTTTTTGCCTGAATAGGTGTTGTAAATATCGGTAATCGTAAGAAGTTTACCAACATCGCCAAACTCCGAAAAGAAATCTAAAACTGTAAGAATATACAACTGTTTAGAATTCAACGGACTAACTTTAAGGAAATTAACAAATGAATCAAATTTCATATCTCTCATTTCGTAAAGCTGAGAGGCAATATCCGACGATAAAAACTTAATTGAGCTCAAACCTTTATATATCTTTTTCTCTTTTGCATCAGGTACATAAACATCTTTTGAGTGTCTAAATTTAGGTGGCAAAATCGGAATGTGCTTGAATTCTGCCAACTGCGTCCCCATCTGAATATCATCATCGTTATTTGCATTATTTAAGTACGCCGCAATAAATTCAGTGGGGTAATAATAACGCAAAAACGCACAAGTATAACCAATCATACTGTAACCCGTGGAATGGTTAAATCCAAATTGGTAATTCGCGGAATCCTCAATAATCTGCAGGAACGCCCTCGCCTCTTTTTCGGCTTCTGCGCGAGGCTTATCAGACTTCGAGCAATACCCTTCGAGTATTTGCGGAAGAGCTGCGTCAAGTCTATCTTTTTGTTTACGTCCAATTGCTCTACGAACGTTGTCTGCATCGCCACCACTTAATCCACAAATCTTTTGAAGAAAAGCAATCGTGTCTTCTTGAAAAACAAGGAACCCGTTATTATCTTTAAGCAGGTCGTCAATAATCGGCGATGGGTTTTTGTTAATTTCGTGCGCCATAAGACGATCTCGATATGAAGCACCCGACGGGCGAAGAGCTGCGTTTACCAAGCTTAAGTGGTTTATCTTAGACGGGACAAATTGTTTAAGCATATCGAACGCGTACTTTCCTTCGAATTGGAATATTCCCGCAGGCGAAGTCAACATATCTTTCCATACCGCTTGATCTTCCCAATTGATTTGATGAGACTTCGGATATGGTATACCAGCAAAAGCACAGGTGTCTTTTATAATCTCAACGTTCTTTAAACCCAATAAATCGTATTTATTAAGTGATACTTCGTGACATTCTTCCATATTAATTTGAAGAATTCGTTTGCCATCTGCCCAAAACATTCCGTAATTATCTTGCAGGGTTATAGGACTTACAATAATTCCAGCGGGGTGCATTGATTGCGATATCGCCGTATTTAATAAACCGTCAAAATAATAAAATAAATCGGGGTATTTTTTCTTTGTATTCTCGGGATTTTGGTCATATTCGTCTTTAATTTGAGCGATACGATTTAAGCAGAACGGCGACTTATCATCGATATATTTACGCAACAACTCAGCCTTTCTTTTTTCGTCGTAATAAGAAATAAATTCACTCTCAATTACGGGTTTTTGCCCCTTATTTTCGTAATAAGATACAAGTTTCAAATACCCTTTATCAGAACGCTCCCAACGAGTTTGCAACGCCCTTCCGATTTCATCGATAGTCCCTTTATCAGAGATCGTACCGATAGCAAGTATATAACCAGTATAATCAACGCCATAGGTGTCAATTATGTGCTTATAAACGAGTTCTCGCTGCGTGGGGCTTATATCGACATCGATGTCACCGAGTTCTTGGCGGTTTTCATTGGCAAAGCGTGAAAATACCGTATGCCAGACTACGGGGTCTACATCAATAATATCTATAAGATATGCAATCGTGGATCCTCCGCAGCTGCCGCGGCAAAAGCCAATGGGAATTCCGTTTTGCCAACACCAACTTACAAGGTCAGACATAAACAACATAAATCCGAGCATACCGATTTTCTTGAAAACACGAAACTCTTCTCTTACATTTTCGATATATTGTTTATTAGGCTTAATAACTCCGCGGGCAATTTTGTCTTTATATCTTTCGTTGCATCTGCGTTTAAGTTCGAGTTCGTCATCTTCATAACATTTTGCGTATTTGAATGTTTTATCGAGCTTGAATTCCCCTATGGATGCCGCCATTACATTGGTGTTTTCAATTGCTTCAAGATATGTTTGCTCGGATAATACACCCTGTGCTTTAAACATATCGCAAAGCTCTTCGTAACTTTTATATGTTAAGTCGAATTCGTCTTCGTTTGTGAACTCGATTTTTTTAGCAGTTTGCAAAATCGAACGACACTCAGCTTTGTATTGATTTATACTATGTGTATCCGTTCCAGCAATCAGCGGTTTATGATATTTCTGCGCCATATTATACAACCACAAATTATATTCTTTTTGCGCTTCGCTGTTTATGTGGGGTTGCACTTCTAAATAATCATAATATTTAATAAAACTTTCATCGCGTAGTTTATTAAGCGGCGACGCAAGGCACGCACTTATTCTAATTACGTGTTCTGATGATATGTTTTTAAACTCATCAAACGACAAACGAGGTTTATAATAAAAATGCGCCTCATCGGTTGATAAGCTAAAGAGAGAGTTAATCGTTTTTACCCCCTCATAATCTTTCGCAATAAGTATGGTGTGATAGTTATCACGTACCTTTGGCTCAAGATGCTCGGTAAGATATATTTCTATACCGTGAATATATTTTAATCCGAGAGACTCACAATATTCTTTTTTTTCAATCCAGTTATAGCAATTTGCGTGCTCCGAGAAGCCAATGGCAGTTTGCCCTAACTCCTTTGCTCTGTCAGAATAAAGTCGATGGTTTGTGCAACTATCGAGAAGACTATCTTCAGTATGAAGGTGATAACATACGTAATTTTTATTGCCCATTTTCTATTTTAACTCCATATTGCTCAAATAAATCTCTTTGGGGTGCAAATTCGCCGAAATATTTTAATTCACCCTCGAGCCTTGCTTTCACTGCATCTTCAATATTGTCAAAATATCCTAAACGAATTTCTTTATAATCTATCATAATTCGAGCTCGCCACTTATTTACGCTTGCTTGCCAGCTAACACCAATAAAGCCGCTGGTGTTATTTCTACCACGTTTGCTATTCCGCACATTATCAAGTTGAGAAGCTTCTCTCAAATTATAACGTCTATTGTTAAGCTCGTTATGATCAATATGATCCCAACCATTGCATCCAATAAGTTGGTGCATTTTTATATTTTTTCTACCGCTACCTAAAACATGGGCAAGCAATACTTTAAAATCTGGGGATGTTTTGGACGGATGATGAGATCTCCAACAATATTCTTTCACCGTTGGGAAATCTTGTGCATCAACATAAAACGGTTCGCCAGTATTACGCGTATATCCAATATAATAATCGCCGTGTTCATCCGTCAACTTTTCACTCCATTGATTATATTTTCGATTTTTAAAACCTTGTTGTTGAATTTTTTCTTTCCCCAAACAACCACAAGAACGAGTTGGTTTTTTGGGTTTTAATAAATTATGACCGAGCACAACTATATGTTTTCCGCAAGTACATACGCACTTCCAAAATATACGAGTTCGTCCATTTTTTACTTCTTTATGGTCGAGCTCAATCACAGTCAATCTGCTTTCAGGCACGCCGTGTTCAGCCATTACCCAACCAGTCATATCAATAAATCTTCCCACAGCTACCTCCATATAACGAAACTACTATTTTATTACACGCCGACTACCTTGTGAGGCGCACCTTTTTTATAGTGCTCGCAAATATTCTTTTCTGGTATGGGTTTACCAGTATATAATACATTTGGTTTATATTCCTCGAATGGTTTATACATACAAGTATATGAAGGATCTAGATTCCCAAATCCAGCTGAAATAATATAAGGATTTTCATAAGCATATTGGCAATTATAACAGCACTTCACATCAGGGTTATTCAAGCAAACCTTTTCGTGTTCCGCTACCTCTTCGGCTGTTCCGATATAATTACAATAATCACACTTAAAAACTTCTTTCATTTTGATTCTCCTAATAAAGCCGCCATTTCTTTATAATTATCATCATCTTCAATAATCAGCTGCATCTTTTCTCCATTTTCATCGTACAACGCCCCTAAAACTAAAGAATCATTCTCTTGGTATAAAACTTCGCAATTATTACAAAGTATATCAATGGGGTGTTTTCCGTCAATAAATGTGGTTGTTCCTTTAAACAAAACTTTAAGTCGAAGCCATCTATCCCACCTATCAGTTATATCGTGAGATTTGGCAAAATCAGAATCAAACTCTAAATTTTTTATATTAAGAATTACCTCGTTGGGGGCATATTCAAATGACACCGCGTCAGAAAACCCTTCGCCCTTGCAACACAACTTCCATTCTTCCTTATCTTGATAGAAAATTGTGACTTGTAATTTATCATCATCAATCTTATATGATTTTGAATTTAAAAACAATTTTGGTTCTTCTTCATATTCGGCTTCAGTCAATGCCCCTTGAATTTCCAATAAATCTTGTTCTTCTCCATGAGAAAATCTATGACATATCGCATCACAAAGTGCCCCAATTCGAATTTGCTCTCCGTCAAAAAGTACGCGGCGCGTATACGGCACTTTCACCTTATCTAAAAGTTTTGCTAACTTCTCGATACATTCTTTCATTTTTAATCTCCTTACAATAACGGAAGCCCAAGCGAAACTTGGAAAATAATTTCTTCGAGAACTTCACATTCCATTCGGCTCTGACTTTCAGGATCATCGCAGGAATTAATTTCGTCAATTCGATTCTGCCATTCCTCGATTAATTTCTTGTAATACTTTTCCGCTATTTTATTCATTTCGCCAATTCTCCTTTTTCTATATTTTTTAATCTAACGTAATCTCTAAGCATCTTTTCATTGAACGACCAACCAGCAATCGCCCCAGTCGTTGTTTTATTGATAGGAATTAAGTGCCATTCATCCGCTTCACCATTAAAATCGTAATAATCCCAAACAAGAGGAATCGTCTTTTGTTGATCTAGATATCTTCCACTAAAAGGGAACCCGCGAACACCCCAACCAGCCCAGCAAGCTGCGATATAAGCTTTTGGAAGGGAATCGAGATAATCTCGCGTTTCTTTACAATTCTCCAAAACATTTCCGTTCGTTTTTATCTTTTTGCGAGCCGCCTCTTCCTCTGCGCACTGTTCAAGTGCTTCAATGAACTTTTTTGCCTTTTCTCCGCTTAATTGCATACTTACCTCCTAATGAAATGATGATTTTAATATATGCCCAAATTTTTCTTCGCTTTTTCTATATCTTCTTGTGAAAACTTCTCTTGTATAGATTTAGCAAAATGCCCGTCACCACAGCAAATGTTTGTCCATGTATTGTAGGGAAACAAACCATATAGCTTTTTCAGCATCTCTTCCAAATCTTTCATTTTCAAACCTCCAAAACTTCTATCCCAAGTTTGTATGCAAATTTATCTAAAAATCCCGTCCAATCTTCGATTTGATAATCGACAAAACCGCTTTCATAATCTTCTACCAAATAATAATATTCAGCAATATAGTCACTTTTGTCATAATCCAACCCCGACATAATTTTTCCTTCGTTTTCCAATAAACCACTAAGAGCAAAAGTATTTGGATATTTTAGCCCTTTCGCATCACAATATATTATCTCATTGTATTTATATACTTTTGTGTGTTTAGTCATTAATGTTTGTCTCTCCTATTAATTTACCCCATTATAACATATAAAAAAGGAAATGTCAAGCATTTTACTTGACATTTCCTTTAAAAAATCATTTTTTACAATAATTTTTATACCACTCTAAATCGTTATAAAATCCTTCGTTTGCAGCATCGTTTTTGTCAGATGAGATCCGAATATCTTCTAAGGCTTTTTGAAAATATTCACCTGCTTCCTCATATTTCCCTTCCCAGCATTTTGCATCAGCAATAATTTGATATCTCTTCCAATCTCTCCACACCCAATCGCTTATTCGCCAATCTATAATCTTCTTGGATTTTTTATCCATTTCATCCAAAACTTCATAACACTCTTTACTTTTTCCTTGATATGCAAGCAGTTGAGCTAATTTAATATATGAATCTCGATAAGTCTCGCTAAATAAAATTGCTTTTCTATAATAGTACTTAGCGTCATCTTTCATCCCAAAGCTTTTAAAGGAGTCGCCAATTAAACAACAAAGGCAAGGCAACATATTCATATCGTCTCTCGCATATATTTCTTCGCGAGACTGTGTGTCCTTCAATAAACGAGAATATAATCGAAAAGCACAGCTCAAAACATTTTCGGTCTGTTTGTAAAAACTATATTCACGAGCTAGATAATATAACCCGTATAAATCATTCGGATATTCTTCAGCTCTTAACTGTAGCAGCCCTAAGTAAGAACCGCGACTTTTTGTCGGATCGGGATAATGGTGAAGGTAAATTTTTTTCTCATCTAAATAATAATACCCAGAATATCCATACGCCTTTATATTATCGCATTTCAAAGCTTCGTGAACAGGGAAGTCCCAACGCCAACCCCTCGGTTGATGAATTTTATCATACCAAAAATACAATTTAGGCTTTCCACTATCATCATGAGACCAAGCATACTGATAAAATATTCTCTCAAAATTTGGATGTTCAAAAACCATTTTTCGTAAATCATCCCAAAAATCAGGAATGACTTTTTCGTCAAGATCTATACAATAGAAAACGTTATATTTTTCGGACGGTATCATAGCAAGATTATCATTGCGAGCCACG
The DNA here is from genome assembly GCA_963654355.1 of Bacteroidaceae bacterium. Lineage (GTDB taxonomy): Bacteria > Bacteroidota > Bacteroidia > Bacteroidales > Paludibacteraceae > UBA1181. The sequence continues at coordinate 44,983 of CAVKBM010000009.1, forward strand.
TCAAAACGCCATTTTTCATACGTTTTTTGATTTACGATTAACCAGCCTTCGGACACCCCAATGTCTTTGGATATACTCTTGAAATCTTGTAATGTCGTGTCGGTCGAACCTGTGTCAAGAACGTAAACACCATCGGCTCCATTTCCATCACACCATATATTTCTCAACCAGCTATCTATAAATTTGGCTTCATTTTTACATATTGCGTATACTGCTATTTTTACGTCTTTATAAGTTTGAAAATTTGGCATTCTTCACCTCAATCATAAAAACAATAAAAATACTTACAAAATAACGTAAAGAAATCCTCTCTAGCCTTATCAGACTCTTTTACGGTTTCTTCATCCTGCATGAAATCAAGCTCCATCTTATCAAGCAGCCCAATCATATGATCGAGTAATTCGTTTGTTTTCTGTTCATTCTCTTCATCTGTTTTGGTTTCACGATCAAAAAAGCCGACAAAACTTCGATTGTTGCGGTAATCTGTCAGAATCTCCCGCATAATGCCAATAAACCATCCGTCGGTTTCCCACAATGCCTGCGGTGCATAACCATGATTTAAAGCGAAAAACGCGCGTTTAATCAAAATCCAAAGATCGCCGATGTTTTTATACCAATACCAGCCGCGATAAACAAAAAGCCCCGCTGATAAATTGTGAAAACCTTTAAATTTCTTCAGTTTTCTTTTCTTTGCCATGATTTTCTCCTTTTTGCTTTTCATAGTCTTCTTCATACATCCACTTAAAACCACCCACTTGTTTATATTTTCCTAAACAACATGCCCCTATATTCTGCGAGTAAATTTTAGTGCACTTCTCGGCATTTTTTAGACTTTCAAAAACTTTAATAATCGAGCCATCCATATTTAGTTGTACAACTTTTTTGGTATGAAAGGTTTTACATAAAGCTTTTTTGTTCATATCTTCCACATTTTTGAATTCCCAAATAAACCCGCCCGCAGTTTTAACTTTATGATGACAACAATCTCCTATAGAAGATCTACAAATATTGGTTTCCCGATGAGCCTCAATAATACCACCGTATTCAGCTACAAAATTACCATCCATATCAAATTGTATTACTGGGCTCTTTTTATGAGAAAAAGAACTTTTTATTCTGCTCTCGATTGACGGTTTCTTATTATACATAGGATGATTTTGTTTATTTTTAAATCTTTCTTTTGCTTTTGAACTAATTATGTCTTTGGTTTCTTCTGTATGTTTTTTACCGTAAAATGGGTTATTATCACCACACATTCTCAAATGCCTTTTCTCTTTTTCTTCCCGCGTTTCATTTTTTATTCTGTTTCGTTGAGACGTACTCATCCTTTCTCGTGTTTCTGCCGTCGGAAAATTACCACTCATTCCCTCTCCACCATCTGTCATATTGTACCCATATTCAGGAGAATCATATCGTCTGCAATTAGTTTTATATTTTGCAATAAGCTCAATTTCTCTTTTTTGTGCATCTTCTTGTGAAAGGTTGTTAAACAAGACTTCATGCTTAAAATTATCCCAGCCATATTTTTGTATGGCGTTCCAAAAAACTGGCTGAGATTTTTTATAACCATACCCTTTGCAACCCCATCTTTTCTCGGGTTTATTTTTAGTTATTCCTATATATTTTTTATCATTAATTTTATTAATGTGCATATAAACACACCAGTTTTCTTGTTTGTTTTCATCTTTTCTCGCGCCCATAATCTACCAACTCTTTTGATAAAATATTTTTGAATTCTTCCACACCCATATCGCACGGTGCTGCTTTTTCTGGTAAAACATTATTTAATCTCCAATCCCAATATTTTACTTTTATATCTGTAATTGCGCTAAAATTTTTAATACGATTAATATTTGAAAACGTTTCTTGGATTTCCAAATTTTTATCTAGCATTAAGACTATGGATTTAGGATTTAATTGCAATAATAACATAATTTGAGTGTCTGATAGCGAATGGGAGCCTATCGCAACACTGCTACAATACCCCCACCCCCACATCTTCATTACGCTCTTCTCACCCTCAAAAACATATAAAGAATCACAACCATACAAATCTACATAATTTTCAGAAAATCCATACAAAGATGTTGAGACGTTTCCTCCTATTGGATAATAGTATTTCAGCCTATCATCGGGCGGTGTGCCATTATAACGGCTCTTTACAGCTATTATATTTCCAAACTGATCTCTCCATGGAAACACAATTCCATTGTTTTCAACATCAAATCTTACATCGAAAAACTTCTGTGTTTCCAAATAAATCTCTTCTTTAATCCAAAGTTCATTTCCAACAGCATCGTATTGGTCTAACACGCTCTCAGGATAAGTCTTTACTTCGATTTCCGTGTTCTTTCGACCAATTTGGTTGTAAAAGCCACCGAATAAAGGCAGTTGTTTCTGTTTCGCCCAATCGTCCGATAACCCGAGAATCTTCTGTATCTTCCCAATGACGGTGCGGAAATCAACCCCGCGCTGCTCCATAATGAATTGGATGATGTCACTATGAGTTCCGCGAGCGTAATCCGTAACCATTACGCCGTCGTTATCGGTTAGGCGAATTTGAATATTATTCCCGCCACCATCTGCGTCACGCGCGCACCGAATTTCACTTACTCGCGGGGTGATTTTTTCGAACCCGAATTCTTCGAGCAATTCGATAAGCGCGTCGGCGTTGGTTATGAGCTTTTCTTTGACTTCTTTGAGCATATCAGTCTTTCGTCCATTCTCCGTCTACTGCAACTTCGAATTCAGTTAAATCTTCGAGTTTGCTTATTTTTAGGTCGTTCCCACAACCAACGAATTTGCGTTGACTATTTCTAAAATTCCCATCCATCTTTTCGACTTCATCTATCGGAATAAAGGTCGTTGCGAGATATGCGGAGTATTTTCCGTCTTTTACCACTTTTGAATTGAGTGAATAATCGTTTATAACGAGGCTCGTTTCATATATAAGTGCCGTGACCCAATTGTCGAAATCGCCGTATTCAAATTTTTGGATATAATACTTACGCCCCGAATCAGGGAATAAATCGGTGAGTTTGACTTTTCGGGGCGCATTATACATCGCAATCACTTTCCTACCTCCGAAACAATATGATCATATAACTTTTCTACTGTCGAGATATCTATCGGTGTTCCGTCCATTTCGGTGAGACAACCTTCTTTGTATTCTTTACCGAAATTCAGGTCATATATAAAATACTCAATCTCATTCCCGCTACATGTTCCGACTTCCGATCCCATTGCGAATGAGAGTAAATCAACCATTGTAGAACATTCGACACCGTATAAGCCGATTACCCGACAATCGTCATTACACGCTTTTTCGACCGCTTCGGACAACATATCGTCTTTATCACACGTCGCCTTTATATGTCCAACATATTCCGAAAACTGTTCTTTAGTTAAGTACGGTTTCTTCTGCATTTTCTGTCTCCCCTTGCGCCTCTAAATATGCCTTTTTCGCTGCCTGCATTTCTTCATTGGTAATCTTTCTGTAATATTCCGTACCTTTTACGGGGATTATCATCCCATTTACGAGCAAACGCGAGAAAATTCTACCGCCTAAATCTTCGATGACGGCAGGGGAAATTGTATCCGCATATACGGCGGGAACTTTTGCCTCTTTTGCAAACCCGATTACGTCTTCGCGAGTGAAACTCGACGTGCGCGCCTCTAAACGCATTAAAACACGGTCGATGGCCGCCTGTCGAACCTCTTTCGGGGGAACTTTAAAAACCTCTTTTTCTTCCATATCAGATCTCCTTTTGGCGAGCGAATTCTTTGTAATCATCCATCGCCTTATATCTTATCTTTCTCTTTTCTGCCGTGCCTACAAGTTCTGGATTAAGCTCTTGCACTTTACGGCGAACGCGACCAACGCTTTCCATCGACGGCAAATCGCCATTCACCACGCGGCGCGCGATTTCCAAAAACGATGTTCTACGAACCGAAACGCCAAGCGAGTTGAGAAAATACGCGTACAACAAATTGTCATCATCGCGTGCTTTTACTTTGTTTTTGAGTATTTCTTCTACTTTGAGCGCCATCGTGTTTAGTCTTTCTTTCGCCATAACACAACCTCCAAATTTATTCTTCTACATAAGTATAACACGGTCAAATCAATTTGTCAAGCGTTTAAGCGAAATTTTTAAAAAATAGATAAAAAAGGATATCGTTAATAACGATATCCTTTGTAGGTATTCAAGCCTTAAATCATTTAACCAATATAACAGTTGAGCGGTTAACAATTAAGTATTTTAATTTTCTGAGATATTCCAATCACCATAGCTTATTGTAAGTTTCCTTCCGCTCGGTCCCGAAAGCACATTGGAATTTTCAGAATAATATCCCGTATAAATATCACGTCTTAACAAACCCGTCCTCTCTTCTCCATACCAAATTAGTGTAAGACGAACTCTTTTTTTTTGAGTGATGTAATCTTGAAGAATTTGAGAGGCTACTACGCCAAAACTTCCGTTGTTTGAGTTAACCGACAGCACGGTACATAAATATATTGTCATATATGATGGTAATCTCTCTGTTAACGTACTAGAATTTGTATCCCCATGGTATATTTTCTCACCTCTTTTATAGATAGGATATGTAAAATAATATTCGTTATTATTTGTTATACCTGTAGCATATTCTATCTCTTCTTTTTCGTAGTACACATATTCTGCTGTTAATCCCGTCACTTCACCTAAATCATCTTCTATGTTGTTTACGCTGTATTTTTCATCGGGAAATTCTTTATTAACTAAAACAAAATAATTATATTTATTAATATATTCACTGGCTAATTCTTTTAACGATTGCTTGGTTGTACCACCTTCGGTTTCAACCTCAACTTCTTGAGATAATCCTAATTCTGGATTAAAATAAATTACAGCGGTTCCATTATGTTCCGACGGTGTTCCCTGTGGACCTTTATTACCCGAAGGACCAGTTGGCCCAACATTGTCACCCTTTGGTCCCTGTGGCCCTGTAGGACCAGTGGGGCCTGTTGGACCAGTGGGGC
>CAVKBM010000010.1:0-49271 GCA_963654355.1 Bacteroidaceae bacterium
ATCCGTTGTTATCAACAACGACATTCATTGCACCCAACTCCTCCAATTCTGTTTTTAAAGCATTGGCCAAAACAAACTGACCATTGGTTGTAGGCGATTTTGTTTGCGTTTCATCAGAGGTCGTTTCACATCCCACATAACGCAAAAAACGTATTACAATAGATTCCATAATGTTTTATATAACAAAATAGGGTCTTATTTCACAGAAAACAAGACCAATATAATTCATTCGATTAGTAAAATTACTCAATAGACTTTTTCGTCTTCGTTGCGCTACTCTTACTTGTTTTCTTTACAGTTGAAGTACTCTTCTTAGTAGTTGTCTTCTTTTTCGTTTCAGCAGTTGCTTCTTTAGAAACGTTCTTTGCTGTTGACTTTGTCTTCGAAGCCAAGCGAGGACGTTTAGGCTCTTTCTCTCCCTGCTTCGCTATTATCTCCTTACACTCTTCCGCTGTCAGAGACTTCGGGTCAACGTCCTTTGGCAATTTATAATTTGCGCCATTGAAAGTAAGATAAGGACCAAATCGTCCATTACAAACTTCAATACCCTCCGCTTCAAACGTTTTAATATATTTATTAGCATCTCTTTCTCGTTTCTCCTTGATCAACTCAATGGCTCGCTCTGCGGTAATCGTCATCGGATCGTCTTCTTTCTTCAGAGACACATACTTAGAATCATGCTTGATGTAAGCACCAAAACGACCATCAGCAACCGTCATCGTTTTACCCTCAAACTCGCCCAACTCTCTTGGCAGTTTAAAGAGATCCATCACTTCCTCAAAAGTTACTGTCTCGATAGACTGATTTTTGCGCAATGGTGAGAACCTTGGTTTTTCTTCATCCTCAGCCGTTCCAATTTGAGCCACTGGTCCGAATCGTCCGATTTTCACAAAGACAGGCTTCCCACTGACAGGGTCTACGCCCACTTGACGCTCACCCACCTTTCGTTCAGAATTATGTTCCGCATTTTCGACTGTTGGATGAAATGTTTTATAAAACGCGTCAATAGATGCTGTCCACTCTTCTTTACCCTCTGCCACTTCATCAAATGTTTTTTCAACATTCGCTGTGAAGTTATAGTCTAAAATGTCTGGAAAATATTCCTTCAAGAAATCATTCACCACTATTCCAGTATCCGTAGGAAATAACTTTGAACGTTCTTGATAGACATTCTCCGTTCTCGTGTCATCTTTTAACTGATTACCAAGAAGCGTTAGCACATTATAGTTTCGTGCAACTCCCTCTCTATCTTCTTTCACAACATATCCACGATTTTGTATCGTTGAAATCGTCGTTGCATAAGTTGAAGGTCGACCAATACCCAGTTCTTCCAACTTATGCACAAGGCTTGCCTCAGTATAGCGTGGCGGACGTTGGGTGAAACGTTCGCAAGCCTCAATTGATTTAACATCTGTCAACCTATCACCAACCGAAATCGGCGGTAAAAGTTTCTGACTATCTTTTTTCTCTTCATCTTCGATAGATTCCATATAAACTTTCAAAAATCCATCAAACAGAAGTACTTCTCCCTCGGCAATAAACTTTCTGTCATCCCCTCTAACAGATACCGTGATGACTGTCTTCTCCAATTCGGCATCCGCCATTTGCGAAGCAATAGTACGCTTCCATATCAATTCATACAACCGCTTCTCCTGAGTAGTTCCTTCAATCTCATGATTATTAAGGTAGGTGGGACGGATAGCTTCGTGCGCCTCTTGCGCACCTTTCGACTTTGTTTGGAACTGACGAGTATGCAAATATTTTTCACCCACCATTTCCAAAATCTCCGTTTTTGCCGCACCTAAAGCCAACGTAGACAGATTGACAGAGTCCGTACGCATATAGGTAATCTTTCCTGACTCATACAGACGTTGCGCAACCATCATAGTCTGAGAAACTGAAAAGCCCAATTTCCGCGAAGCCTCTTGCTGTAAGGTTGATGTTGTGAACGGAGGAGCAGGACTACGTTTCGTTGGTTTTTTTTCTACACCATCAACAGTAAAAGTCGCATTTTCACATAATTGCAAGAACGAGAGGGCTTCTTCTTTGGTTTTTAAGCGAGTAGCCAACTCGGCTCCCATTTCTGTTATCTTACCATTTTTATCTTTCACACAAAAGACAGCACGAACCCGATACGATGACTCTGGGACGAAATTTTGAATTTCTCTTTCTCGATCTACGATAAGACGGACAGTTACCGATTGTACACGTCCAGCCGAAAGTGAAGGTTTAACTTTACGCCAAAGTATCGGTGAAAGTTCAAACCCGACAATACGATCAAGCACACGACGAGCCTGCTGAGCGCACACAAGGTTATTATCAATTTCTCGGGGATTTTCGATAGCGTGAAGAATAGCATTTTTCGTGATTTCATGGAAAACAATACGTCGTGTATGTTCCTTATCCAAACCTAGCACCTCATAAAGATGCCAAGCGATAGCCTCTCCTTCACGGTCTTCATCGGAAGCAAGCCATACCATCTCAGCACCCTTTGCCTGCTTTTTAAGTTCAGCGACTATATCTTTCTTGTCGCTTGGAACCTCATAATCTGGCGCAAAATGATTCGCAATGTCTACACCTATACCTTTTTTTTTCAAATCGCGTATATGGCCGAAACTAGACATCACCTTATAATCACTTCCCAAGAATTTCTCGATAGTCTTTGCCTTTGCAGGAGACTCCACTATAACCAAATTTTTTTGCATGTTCGTCACCGATATCGTAATCGCCTGCAAAGTAAACAAAAATTTTGCATTTTTCGCTCCAAAACATTTTCAAAAGACCTACCTACAGGCACAAAAAAAAGAGAAGACCTAATCTTCTCTCTGTTGCGGAGGTTTGACTCGAACAAACGACCTTTGGGTTATGAGCCCAACGAGCTGCCAACTGCTCCACTCCGCATATAACCGATTTTCTTAAATCGTGGTGCAAAGATAACCATTATTCTCTCACAAACCAAAAATTCGCAAGAGAAAAAACGCCATCAATAAGTATTTTTATATTTGCTTCAATATAAATCGGATTTATTTAGAAAACTCAATCAAACAATGACCCCATTTGAGGCGTTTTACTCTTTCCAAGATGCTTATAAGCCAAATCCGTTACTTCACGTCCCCTCGGTGTTCTCTTAATAAAACCTTCTTTAATCAAATAGGGTTCATAAACATCCTCAACAGTCCCCGCATCTTCACCCAAAGCAGTAGCAATAGTGCTAAGACCGACGGGGCCTCCTTTGAATTTGTCAATCATCAAATTCAACAATTTATTGTCAATCTCATCCAAACCGTATGTGTCAATGTTCAGAGCCTCCAAAGCGAATTGCGTGATTTCAATGTCTATCGTTCCATTGCCTTTCACCTGTGCGAAATCGCGAACTCTCCTCAACAAGGCATTAGCAATACGTGGGGTTCCTCGACTTCTCCGAGAAATTTCCAACGCTGCACTTTCCTCACAAGGCGCAGCCAACAAAGACGCTGACCGAATAATAATCTCTTTCAGCACTTCAACATCATAATATTCTAAATGGCAATTGATTCCGAACCTTGCCCTCAACGGACTCGTCAACAGTCCACTTCTTGTAGTAGCCCCCACCAACGTAAAAGGGTTTAAGTCAATCTGAATGGAACGGGCGTTCGGACCTTTGTCTATCAAAATATCTATGCGATAGTCCTCCATCGCAGAGTAAAGATACTCTTCAACAATAGGAGAAAGGCGATGTATCTCATCAATAAAAAGCACATCGTGAGGTTCAAGATTAGTCAAAATCCCAGCTAAATCGCCAGGCTTGTCTAACACGGGACCTGAAGTCACCTTAAACCCAACTTCCAACTCATTAGCTATAATATTTGAAAGTGTGGTTTTTCCCAAACCTGGAGGTCCATGAAACAATATGTGATCCAACGATTCGCCTCGCATCTTTGCTGCCTGAACGAAAACTTTCAAATTCTCTATTATCTTTGATTGACCCGAAAAATCATCGAACGATAGAGGTCTAAGAGCATTCTCAAACTCCTTTTCCTTCTCAGCAGCACTATTCCTAATGTTAAAATCGGACATGGCTTCTTATATTTCTCCCCTTAAGAATTTCTTTCTTGTCTCTTCGTCAAAACGCTCTATCGCATATCGTAATGTTGTACGTGGCATTCTCTTATAGTGTACCGACAGATAATCGTACAACTGTTGGTAATCTCTTTTGCCGATCTCTCTCAACATCCACCCCGTCGCCTTCTGCAGTAAATCAAATTTCTCATTCTCCATACTTTCCGCAAAACGGAAAGTGTCTTTGAAATCGTTGTTTTTTATGAATGTCAGTGTTGATACGATAGCAATCCTTCTCTCCCACACGTTTTCACTCCGAATCAACTCATCTAACAAAGTACGATTACGATTCATTAGAAAATCTCCTACAATAAGCGGCGCACTTATATCCACCAAATCCCAATTGTTTATTCCGTCCGTATGGTTCATATAAAAGTTGAACACATTAACTTTCTCCTCAAAAGTTTCACTTTGCTGATAGTGCTTCACAAGGAACAAAAGCGCTGAAAACCGACATTCATGAAATGGGTCTTTCAACATCCTTTCAATATCAAACGGCGGCATTATCTCATATTTTTTCACAATAGCACGCTGCGCAGATACAGGAACCCCAATGAATTGGTCGCCTTCTGCGTATTCCCCCCTGCCCGTTTTAAAATAGCGAGAAAGGATCTCCCTCTTTCCTGGCACTGCCAACGCAAACAATTCGTCTTTCAACTCTGCCGCACTAATCATTCTTCAACCTTTTAGCTTATTGTCAATTATCTGTTTTACAAGGCATTTCACTTGCGATGCAGTATCATCTTTTCTAAAGATATTTTTCAGTCTTTCCTTTACATACTGCAATTTCCAACGATATCGTAAGAAGAAAAAGAACGAAAATGGCAACGACAAGAAAAACACCAAAGTTGTTATCCAATCTGGCGACCATAACACGGCAAAAGCTATCGTAAATGCAACATAGAAGATCGGATATAGAATACCAGCCATCGCAAATTTGAGTGTAGCCTCAAAGCCTGTTCCCCTCGCTTTTTTCGCAACTAACTTACTTATGACGAACTCAATACCATTCATCACAATTGCATATAATTGCAACGGAATCGTAACAATGAGATATAAGATTTTTATTATTAAATCAAAATCTACACCTTTATATTCTTGGACTCGTGCTGAAAAAGCCGTATCTTCATTACTCTCATTCCAAGCCGTACAAGCGAGGTCTAATTCACTAATCAACGAAGCCATACCTTCGTCCGTCTCTGCGGACTCCAATGCTTTTACAATCTCCTGACGTGCTACTAAACGGTTTGTTTCATTATCCGAGAGATTCAGTTTTTCAAGCATTTCCACGTTATAAAGGTAAGATGCCACATAGAATGTCTGATAATGATTTTTCGATTGAATATCCAACATCAATGGACGCATACGTTTAGACAACTCATCACGAATAGTGTTGAGTGCCACAGGCACATTCTCGTCATGCAATGCCTTATAGTCCTTGATGTTGATAGGTTTTCCGAAATTCACAACCAGATGTCTTCCCGTCTTATCGTAATTTCCGTAATCAATTCCAGTCGGAACGATTTTCACCCATTCCTTATCTCCTAATTTTTCTTGAGCAGAGAATGCGCTTCGGAAAATTCCTTTCACTAACGGACGAAGAGTGCGCTTTTCATCCTGTCCTCCCTCTGGCATCAAACACAAGAAGCGTCCATGCGTCAACACATCGTCAGAATTACTGATAGACTCCTCATTCTTCTTCAGATTTTGTATGCCATTTCTCATCCGATAAGCAGGCATCATCTTCAAGCCGCGAAGTAATGTGCCTATAATTTTGTTCTTGAACAAGTCTGCGCGAACCCAAAAAACCACAGGTTGAGGAGACGACGATAATAGTGCCATTGCGTCAATCATCGCATTCTGATGATTGGGTGCAAATATTACAGGCTGCCCCTCAGGTATATTTGATTCTCCATTTATTTCAATCGAACTAAACCATTTCCGATAGATAAAATTTGAATAAACTCTCAACACACGATAGTAGAGCGTGGTCTTAGAAAAACGTGTCATTTCGCGAGTTTTTTTAAATGTTTTTTACTACACTATTGGTATCTGCCACAAATCCATCCGACATATTTTCATCGAACTGATCTGGATAAAGAATAATATAACTATTCTTGGCAAAGTATTTTGACAAGTGACTTGGTAGTTTCTCAAAAAGAGGGTCGTACGAGATAGCGGTCTTTCGAGAAGATACAACCACAAACAAATCATTACCCGTCACAACACCAGCCAACATTAAGAAATCGTCCCAATCATCTAAAACACAAAATTGTGTTTCAACACCAAATTTATTCCTTTTTGCTAAAATTCTGATTTTTTCAAGTGTCTCCGTATGAGCATAGAAAACCGCTTTCGCACCAATTTGTTTGCATAAATTTTTCACCCTATCATACCACTTCACAAATCCTATTTCAAACTCGGCCTTCGGTGGTACTGCAACGACAACACGCTTGATCGTACTAACAGGCTGCATTGCATGATAAACGAACGTCATTTGATTGGTAGCACGAAGCAAGCTCTCTGTTTTATCGCCCAAAAACGAGTCTGTAAAACTGTTCTTATGATGCAGACCTATCACGACTTCCGTAATGTGGTTCTCTCGTATCGTTTGCACAATTCCTCCCGCCACATTGGCATCATTACGATTAAACATTCGGACATGGTTATCCGTCCCCGCAGCAATTTTCGCAGCCTTTTCCAACAACTTTTTAGCTTTGTCCTCCGATGTCAAGTGAGCTGCATTCTTATTAGAAATGGTTAAGGCATAGAGAGGTTCACGACTCTTATCCACTTTGAGAAGAACAGCCAACTCCATCAGACTTCTCAAAGTATCTGGATTGTACAATGGCACCAGAATACGGTCTACCAATTTATCTTCCGAAAGCTGATCTTCTAATTGGTCTTGCAACCGCACTAGCTTCTTGGCTGCTTTCTCGGTAGCAAATGACGCAATCGTGCAAGTGACAAGAATCATCACAATGGTTCCATTTAAAATGTCTTCATTCAAAAGCCGAATTATGCCTCCATCTGCTGTTCGTCCAATTTCTATGTTGTAACCAATCATCACAGCAGCCAACGTCGCAGCAGCCTGAGAATTACTCAGACCAAACATCATCAAGCCTTCCTCCTTGGTCATCTTAAAAGTATGTTTGGTCAACACAGCCGCCAAATACTTTGACACGGTTGCAACAACACTCATCACAATGGCCGTTATCAACGTACTCGGTCCCGCAAAGACTGCACGAAAATCAATCAGCATACCGACTCCAATCAAGAAGAACGGAATAAAAAGCGCATTCCCGACAAAGTCCAAACGATTCATCAACGGAGAAATCCTCGGAATGCGCCGATTGAAAGCCAAACCCACCAAAAAAGCTCCAATGATAGGCTCTAATCCCGCCAACTTGGCAATAAAGCCCCCCAAGAAACACATCGCCAACACATATATGTATTGCAAGATGTTATCCTCATGATGCTTGAAAAAACGATCTGTCAAACGGGGAAAGACGAAACCGACAATAAAGCCAAAAAAACCCAGCGATATTACAAATCTCAGCCAAAAATTCCACCCTAGTTCACCCTTCGTCATCGACACAATGACCGCCAATATCATCAACGAAAGAACAGTGGTAATCATTGTACCTCCAATGGAGATATTCACAGACGACTCTTTTGTAACACCATACCGTCCTACAATAGGATACGGAATCAACGTGTGAGAAGCATACATGCTCGCAATCAAAACAGCTGACAAATAGATATACCCATTCATTGAGAAAGGTCCATAAATTTCTGCCACGAATCCCTGTGGATAAATGTGCTTATATATCAATTCCAACAGGAAATAATTGCTTATCGTTCCAATAAGCATAGGAATCAAGAAAGTAGCCATTCCAAAGAAGATACTTTTATTCATATTCTTCTTGAAATCCGTCAAGTCCATCTGCAAACCCGCCAAGAACATAATGTAAAGCAACCCGACCGCTCCAAAAAGTTCAAAACTTACATCGCGACGCAAGATGCCTAAACCACTCTCGCCAATCACTGCACCTGCCAAAATCAATCCAATAATGTGGGGAACTCGAATCTTATTGAGCATCAACGGCATCAAGAGAATGATAAACAGCACCACTGAAAAAATCAATATCGGGTCTGTTATCGGGAAATTTGCTTGTATGTCGGCTATCAACTGTTCCATAAACGCAAATTTAAAATTTTTCCATTTAATTAGGAATTATTATGTTTTGCAAAAACATCTATCAAACTTTATTTTTTTGCCTTTTCAACAACAAATTAGCCCATGGAAACTACCATGGGCTATGAATGATACCATTATCTTTCAAACGTGTTGGCTAACGTTTCCTTGTCTTTGAAGAACCTGCTATAAACTCCGTCAAAAATTTTCTTAAAATAGGTGTGAAGAAAGAGATGATTTTTGAAAAGATTTGAGAACGCTGTTTGCTTCTTTGTGCTTTTAATTTCGCCTCCTCTTTCTCTTGTTTCTCTCGTTCTTTTGCTTGTCGTTGCTCCTCTTTCTTGGCTACAGCCTCCTCCTTCTGTTTTCTTTTCTCTTCCGCCGCTTTCTCCTTCGCTGTCTTTGCGTCCTCTGCCGCATTTTCTTGTTCTGCTTTCTCTGCCTCTGCTTTTTCTTTCTCCTCCGCAATCTTTTCTGTTGCAGAAGGACGATTCACAGCTTCACGATATTTCTTTTCAACAACCGACTCTTGAATGGCTTTTGCACGTTCCTCCGCTGTAATCGGACCAATCTGACCTTGCGGACATAGCATCTTTGCGCGTTCAACAGATCTAGGTGAACCTTTTTCATCCAAAAAAGAAATCAACGCCTCTCCAGTTTCCAACTCCATCAACGCAGTCTGCGTGTCAAACAACTCATTTCTTCGGAACGAATCCGCAACCGCTTTAATGGATTTCTGGTCTTTCGGTGTGAACGCACGCAACGCATGCTGTATCTTATTACCCAACTGCCCCAAAACATTTTCGGGTATGTCCATCGGGTTCTGGGTGATGAAATACACTCCCACTCCCTTCGAACGGATCAAACGTACAACCTTTTCAATCTGTTCTAACAAAGACTTTGATGCATCATCAAACAACAAGTGTGCCTCATCAAAGAAGAAGATGAACTTTGGTTTGTCCAAATCTCCTACTTCAGGCATCGTATTATAAATGGACGTCAACAACCACATCAAAAAAGCAGAATAAAGGCGCGGATTATTATAAAGCTTGTCCGCAGCCAAAATGTTGACAATTCCCTTCTTTATATCGTTTATTTTTTCTAAACCAATTAAGTCCTTCACATCAAACTCTGGGTAGCCAAAGAATTTGTCACCCCCTTGATCTTCCAACAAAAGCAGATTTCGCTGTATTGCACCGATTGAGGCTGTAGTGATATTTCCATATTCTGTTTGATAGTCCTTGGCTTTCTGACCTACTCTATTGAGCATCACACGCAAATCTTCAAGGGTATCCAAAACAAATCCTTCTTTACCTGCAATGCGAAAAACAGCATTCAAGACCCCTTCCTGAGTGTCGGTGAGCGACATCACTCTTGAAAAAAGTGTTACCCCAAAATTCTTTACTGTTACTCGCAAAGGAGTTCCTTGCTCACCATAAACATCAAAGAACTGAACAGGATAGGATTGAAACTCAAATTTAACGCCAAACTTTGCTTCTCTCTTCTCGATAAACTTAGTCAAAACACCTGCCTTATAAATTCCTGAAAGGTCTCCCTTCATATCTGCCATAAAGCAAGGCACACCCAAGTCGCTAAACGACTCTGCTAAGACCTGCAACGACACTGTTTTACCCGTACCTGTTGCTCCAGCAATCAAGCCATGACGGTTTGCCATCTTGGGTTCCAAAATTAGCGCCTTATTCTCGCCTCCTTCATAATCGGTATGTGCAATGTATAACTTATCCTCTTTATTTACCATTAGTACGTTTATCTGTTTTTATTGTTTTTTTACATCCTTATTTTCTACAAAATTAACGCAAAATCGCCATAAAACATAATTTTAGGAAGTTGCTACAAGATAAAATCACGGAATATTTCACTTTCTATTGCTTCAAAAAACGGATATAAAACTATAAAAAACGGAGTCCCTTTGATGCGACTCCGTCTACTGTTTATAAGGACATAATTATTCAAGATCAACCAATGGAAACTGTAAATCTTTGAAAGACGTATACCCTACATTTTTCACTTCATAAAAAATTCCCTTTCTTACCTCCAAAAGACATCCAGTTTCTGTTAAATTTTTGTACGAAAACTCATTAATCTCTTTTTCACCAAAGAAAGTTACGTGACATGTTCCACTATTCTCATCGCTGACATACAACTCGTATGACGCAGCTTTATACAAAGTATCGTTACCAATACTTGGAGTCCCTTGATCGGAATCCGAGACATAGAGGAACCCATCTTTCAGATAAAATGCCACAATTGCATCTTGTAATTCTATCAAATAATATGTGTTCTCTGCAGAAGGGTTAGCCCCTGTTTCTTCCTCTGCCAAATTGTTCTGACTATCGTCATCATCTTTGTCGCACGCTACGTTTACAATTAGCAAAAAGATTGCTGCCAAGCAAAAAAGTTTCTTCATTTACTAAAATTTTTCGTTTAACTTAATTAACACTATTCTACGAATTTAGATAAAAAAATCACTTTAGAAAGTTTGGGCTAAAAAAATCAGAACGAAGTCATAGATGCTTCGTTCTGACATTATTCTTCCCTCGTTCAAATATGACGACTATTTCTTTCCAAACAAACTGCCAAGCGAACCAGCAAGTTTTCCTAATGTTGAAGCGGTGCTTGAACTTCCACCCAAAGCAGAGAGAACTGAAGACAAGTCTAACCCGCCACTTTTTTTCTGTACCGCAGAAACGATTCCGCTAATGATAGTTGGCAAAAGGCTAGTTGCCAAATTAGTTGTTGATGAAGAAAGCCCGAGCTTTGACGCGAACTGTGAAGTAAAAATAGAAGAAGCCAAACTAGTTATTGAACTACTTGCCGCCGAGGTAGAACCAGATAACAAAGAAGTAATCTGTGAAATTCCATCCTTAGAAGTTGCTGTTTGTTTTAAACTGTTTAAAACAGAATCGGAGAGGCCGCTAATCACGTTGCTTGTCAGTTCACTCTTTCCTGATGCTGCTGCCTTCACCTGACTTGCGATTAAATCTGTTATTGATGCCATATCTTTCTTTTTATTTGGTTAATGTATGATAAAGATACGAAAAAGACCAACAAAAAGTTGGTCTTTTATTTCATAAATTTTCTTCTTTTTTAGAATAACAAGAATTCTTCCTCTTTTGATTTAATCCTACACAATGTCTCTTGCGTTACTCCAATGTAAGAAGCGACGTTGATGGCACTAATACGAGAAATCAAGCCTGGCATCCTTTTTTCTAAACTCTCATATTTCTCCTCTGCCGTCTCGTTCAACACAGAATCCAAACGATTATGACAAAAAATCAGAGAAAACTCCAACATCTTCTGATATATGGTATTGATCTCAATGTTCTCGTCACACAACTTCATAAAAGCCTTTCGATCGATCTTGATATAAACTGTTGGCTCCAAAGCCTTAATGACCGATTTTGAAGGTGCTCCAGTCAAAAAGCTCTCTATGTCGAAGAAGCCATAACCCTCTGTGCCAAAAAAATCAGAAACCACCTTGTCTTCCTTCGTGTGGTACACTTGAACGACGCCTTTCTGAACTATTCCAAAGAAATCGCATACTTGACCCTCCTCAAGAATAGTCTCATGTTTCTTTACCTTCTCCTGCATGCATATTGCGTTGATCTTCCTCTTAGCATCCAACGACAACTCCATTCCGCCCAACACTCTATCTATTTCGGCCATGATGAGCCTCTTATTCAAAACTACTTTTTTCATAAAACCAAACTAACAGTTAACAAATTATTTTACCTTGGCACGTATACGGCTCAATGTCTCTGGAGTCACCCCTAAATATGATGCAATGAAAATTGACGGAACACGCAAAACATACTCTGAATTCTGCTCGATGAGATTCTCATAACGTGTTTTCGCCTGTTCAAACAAACAACTAAGAGTCTTTTGCTTCAATTTTCTTAGCAACTGCTCGGTTAAATTTCTGTAGAAAACACGTATTTCTTTGTTTTCCTTACACAAAGTATCAAAGTCGCTCTTCGTACAGAGATAAAGCACAGAAGGCTCTAACATCTGGATATAACGACGACTCGGACTTTGACGAAAATAGCTTTCACAATCGTAAAACAACTCGTCTTCGCTCGCCAAAAACTCAGTATACTCCTCACCTGCCTTACGATAGAAAATTCTTACCAACCCTGTGTCTACTACTCCGATGAAACGGCTAACATCGCCTTCCAACTGAAGATATTCCCCCTTGTTTAATTGAATCACACGAGTCTTCGAATTTAACAACTTAGAGGATTCTTCCGAAAGGCTCAAACTTTTTGCGTCTTCGCCAAAACTTCTGCAAATACGCTCATAAAACCCGTTCTCCATACTTTTATACTTTATTTTTCTTACTTTTTTACTATTACAAAGATTAATAAAATCAAATATACATTTATCGGGCAAAACAACAAAATATTGCAAACAATAAATACAAAAATTTCATATATTTTAACTCAAACAAGACATTTTTATTCAAACGAACCCTAATTTTTACATTAAACACATTGATTTCTTCTTTTTTTCTACCATTTGAGTTGTTTTATTTTTACTAATCACCCATTTTTTTGTTTTATTTTTACTTGCTCTACCAAAACGAAAAGGAGACACCATTGAAACCTCAACGACATCACCTCTAACGTGTTTTTTATTTACAAACCGAACATCCCGAACATTTCAAGAGCTCTCCTCTAAAACGCATCTCCACTAACTGTTTAATCTTCTCCTTAACCGCCTCAATTCTTACATTCTCAACAACATCATTGACAAAAGCATACATCAGCAACATCTTCGCTTCTGCTTCTGGAATTCCTCTTGATCGCAGGTAGAACATCGCATTATCATCCATCACACCAGTAGAAGCGCCATGGCTACACTTCACATCGTCGGCATAAATCTCCAACTGAGGTTGCGTGAACATTCTTGCCGTTGGCTTTAAGCAAACATTTCTATTCACCTGATAAGCCTCTGTTTTCTGTGCGTCTGGTTCCACATAGATTCTTCCAGAGAAGACACCAGTAGATTCGCCGTCCAACACATACTTATACATTTCGTTACTCTTACATTTGGGCTTATTGTGATTGAGTATCGTGAAATTGTCAATGTGTTCTTTTCTGTCAGTTACCGCCATACCACAAAGTTGAGTTTCACACCCTTCACCCTCTAAATCCATCACAATGTTGTTTCTATTTATACCATTCTGCAATGTGATGTCATTGAGCAAAACATTTGAATTAGCTTCCTGGCGGACGTATACAGAACCAACAGAAATAGTACGCACGTTTGTCCCCTCCAATTTATAATGGTCGTAGGTCGCATTCTCCCCCACATACACCTCTGTTACTCGATTGGAAAAAGTTTTAGTCTCTCCGACCGCATGTGAACACACAAGCAGTTGGGCTTGTGCACCCTCTTCCAAAACAATCAAATCACGCTCATTCGCCATCAGCGGACTATTAGCATACATTACGGAAATGAGCTGAACTGGACGTGGCAATTTCACATTTTGGGGAACATACATAAAAAAGCCGTCTTGGGCAAACATCGTGTTGAATGCTACATATGGATCTTTCTTCAGTTCCTGTTTGTTATAGTGCCTTGCTACCTTTTGAGGTTCGTTTTTCGCATACTCAGCCAAGCTTCCCACTAAAACACCCATAGAACGAAGTTCTTCCAAATCTTTCAAGTTCTCATCTGGACAATAGAACGTATCATTGACGACAAAGAAAACATACGAATTAATGCCCGGCACCTGACATTTGAACAAGTCCTTTGAATTTACAACTGGATTCACACGACTAACATTCATTCCATAATCAACAGACAGAGCCTCACGCAAATTGGTATGTCTGTAGGCTTCTGTTTTGATAGTTGGGAATCCGACCTTATCAAACAGTTCGTATGCTTTTGCGCGCTGACTATTCAAGACATCTGTGCTTTTCCCACACAAGACATTTTGATAGCCACAGAATATTTTCTTATATGGTTCTTCTATATCAACTGTCATAGACACAACTTTTTCCGTCATTTCATCTATATACTTTCTCTCTTTGAAAAACTACTCTCCGAGTTCTTTTTTTATCCAATCGTAACCTTTCTCCTCAAGTTCCAATGCCAACTCCTTACCTGCTGATTTCACAATTTTCCCCTTATAAAGAACATGGACATAATCTGGAACGATATAATCTAACAAACGTTGGTAATGCGTAATGACAATGCTCGCATTCTCTGGTGTTTTTAGTTTATTCACACCGTTTGCGACAATCCTTAATGCATCAATATCCAATCCACTGTCCGTTTCGTCCAAAATTGCCAATTTCGGGTTCAACATCGCCATTTGAAAAATCTCATTTCGTTTTTTCTCTCCGCCAGAAAAGCCCTCGTTGACAGAGCGATTCGCCAATTTGCTATCCAATTCCACCAACTCTTTCTTCTCTCGCATCAACTTCAGAAACTCAGCTGCGGTTAAAGGATCTTCTCCTCTATATTTTCTATGTTCATTGACGGCAGTACGCATAAAGTTAACCATGCTGACTCCTGGAATTTCGACTGGATATTGGAAACTCATGAACAAACCTTCACACGAGCGAGCCTCAGGCGTCATCTCCAACAAGTTTTTGCCATTGAATGTTACTTCCCCCTCCGTCACTTCATAGGCAGGATGTCCAGAAAGAACAGATGACAAAGTACTCTTACCAGATCCGTTCGGACCCATAATCGCATGCACCTCACCCGCCTTGATTGATAGGTTTATTCCTTTTAATATCTCTTTCCCATTAATGGAAGCGTGTAAATTCTTTATCTCTAACATGATACTGTTATTCTTAAAATGGATGAATATAAAGAAAGTTTTTACCCGACTGACCCTTCGAGCGAAACCTGTAATAATTTCTGAGCCTCAACAGCGAATTCCATAGGCAACTTATTTATTACCTCCTTTGCATAACCATTGACAATCAATCCTACCGCATCCTCATTTTTAATTCCACGTTGATTACAATAGAAAATTTGATCTTCACTGATTTTGGACGTCGTCGCTTCATGTTCAACGATCGCACTATCATTTTGGATGTCCATATAAGGGAAGGTATGCGCCCCACATTTGTCACCCAGCAACAAACTATCACACTGTGAATAGTTACGAGCTCCATTGGCATTCTTAGAAACTTTCACCAATCCACGATAACTATTTTGGCTGAATCCCGCAGAAATGCCTTTTGACACGATATGACTCTTTGTATTCTTGCCTAAATGAATCATTTTCGTTCCCGTATCAGCTTGCTGATAGTTATTCGTCACCGCTACAGAATAGAATTCACCAACAGAATTATTACCCATCAACACGCAACTTGGATATTTCCAAGTAATGGCAGAACCTGTTTCCACTTGCGTCCACGACACTTTTGAATTAGTTCCTTTACATAAAGCCCTTTTCGTCACAAAGTTATAGATACCACCTCTTCCATTCTTATCCCCGGGATACCAATTTTGCACCGTCGAATATTTCACCTCAGCACGGTCATGCACATAGATTTCAACTATCGCAGCGTGTAGTTGGTTTTCATCACGCATCGGTGCTGTGCAACCCTCAAGATATGACACATAACTATCATCATCTGCAACAATTAGAGTGCGTTCAAATTGTCCTGTATTGGCAGCGTTGATACGGAAATAGGTGGAGAGTTCCATCGGGCAACGGACACCTTTCGGTATGTAGATAAATGAGCCATCACTAAAGACCGCAGAATTGAGGGAGGCAAAGAAATTATCTGTGTATGACACAACCGTGCCTAAGTATTTTTTTACCAAGTCTGGATAATTCTTGACAGCCTCGCTAATTGAACAGAAAATAATGCCCAATTCAGCCAAATTCTCTTTGTAGGTAGTCTTCACAGAAACGCTGTCCATTACAGCATCAACAGCCATACCCGATAAGTGTTTGCGTTCCTCCAAAGGAATACCCAACTTATCGAAAGTCTTAATCAGCTCAGGATCTACCTCGTCAAGACTATTAGGTGCAGCGGTTTTAGGTGCCGCATAATAATAAATATCTTGATAATCAATCAGAGGAATGGTCAAATGCGCCCAAGAGGGTTGTTCCAACGTCAACCAATGTCGGTAGGACTTTAATCGAAAGTCAAGCAACCACTCTGGCTCTTCCTTTTTTTGAGAAATCAGTCGCACTATCTCTTCAGAAAGACCTTTCTGAATAATCTCTGTTTTGATATCGGTAACGAAGCCATACTTATACTCGCCTTGAGTTACCTTGTCTACTATATTTTCGTCCATTCTATTCAAGAATTTTGAGACTGCTAATTTAGCATTTTTCCGTTAGATATACTACAAAACCCCTTGCCTGCGACCCGACTATTTTCATATCTCACCACCTTCAGCTACATCTCTTTTTCATTATTTTTATTCTATCTTTGTAAAAAGATTTTTCGTTATGATGCAATGGGATAAACTCATTTCAACCAAACGTTTTGGGTTGGAAGACTACCACGACTCTCGTCGCCAAGATCGCACAGAATTTCAACGAGACTACGACCGTCTGATTTTTTCTGCTCCCTTTCGACGAATGCAGAACAAAACCCAAGTTTTTCCACTTCCTGGCAACATCTTCGTCCACAACCGTTTGACGCACAGCTTGGAGGTCTCCTGCGTGGGTCGTTCTTTAGGCAACCGTGTCGTTACCCTTCTACAAAGCAAATATAGTACAAACTTAGACCCGAGCATCTTTCAAATTGGAGACATCGTCTCTGCCGCCTGCTTAGCCCATGATATGGGAAACCCTCCTTTCGGTCATTCTGGCGAGACTGCCATCTCATCCTATTTTTCAGAAGGGAAAGGGAAAGAGTTGAAAGAACGATATCAACTATCAGATAGTCAATGGAATGACATAATCAACTTTGAGGGTAATGCAAATGCTTTCCGTCTTCTTACACATCAATTTAACGGTCGTCGCAAAGGGGGATTCGTCCTCACTTACTCAACTATCGCCTCCATCGTAAAATACCCATACAAATCAGACTATGTTGACTGTCAAAAGAAAAAATTTGGATTCTTCCAGTCGGAGAAGGACGATTTTGTGAAGATTGCAGACGATTTAGGCATCACACGATTGAGCGACTACAAATACGCACGTCATCCTCTCGTCTACCTTGTTGAAGCGGCAGATGATATATGCTATGAAATCATGGATATTGAGGATGCTCATAAGATGAAACTCATCGGCTCTGATGAATGTAAATCTTTATTACTCAACTATTTCAGCAAAGAGGAACAACAAAAGAAATACCAACATCTATCACATATCTTAGACGAAAACGAACAAGTGGCTTATCTTCGTTCTATCGTAATCGGCAAATTAGTGGAAGAATGCGCACAAGCATTTGCCGACAATGAAGAAACAATCATGGCAGGCACATTCGAGTCAACACTCGTTGACAAGACTAATCCGAGCGTGCGTCAAGCCTATCGAAATTGTCAAGACATTTCGCAGAAGAAAATATATCACTCAAAAGACGTGGTTGACGTGGAGATTGCTGGTTACAACATCATATACACGTTAATAGAGAAATCTATCAACGCCGCATTCAGTCCGAACGAAGCCTACTCAAAACTTTTATTGGCACGCATTCCAACCCAGTATGAAATCAACCATAGCGATCCTTATAAGAAAATCATCGCCGTACTAGATTATATATCAGGAATGACAGACATTTACGCATTAGACCTTTACCAAAAGTTAACGGGTATGAGTTTGCCAACCCTCTGATACACCATTCTCAACATAGAACAAAATTCACACTACAGTTACTTCGCTCGGCATCCAATCCGACTGACGAGTTACTCTAATTTGTGTCTCAATCTGTTGCTTCAGCTGCTCAACATGCGAGATGATTCCAACTTTTTTCCCATTCTGTTGTGAAAGATTTTGCAAGGTTTTCATCACAGGTTCAAGAGCATCTGAACTCAATGTTCCGAATCCCTCATCAATGAAGATAATGTTGGAGGTTACCATCGCTCCCGCCAACCGAGACAAGCCCAAGGCAAGAGCAAGCGACACAATAAAGCTCTCACCTCCCGACAATGTAGAAGCAGGACGAGGTTCTCCGCCCTTGTATTTGTCCTCTACCAAAATGGCAAAAGAACCCAACTGACAGAAGAGCTCGTATCTATCAGTCAACGTCTTCAGATAGCCATTGGCCGCCTCCAACAAGTTTTGCAACATGTAACTTTGGGCGATTACCTTGAAACTCGAACCAGAATTTTTTCCGAACATATCCGACAACCTTTTCCAATTTGTGCGCTTCTTTCTCGCTTCTTCCAATTCGTCCATAGCCTTAGCATATATTGCCTTCCTCTTTTCATTTTCTTTCAGCACTGCCAAAATTTCACCCGATTCTTTATTCAATGTTGTGATATTTTCAGAATTCTTACGATTACATTCATCAAGAGATTCAATATTATCACTCTCCGTCAAAGTTTCTGGTTTTTTCTTCATCAAGTCATCTAAATTTTTAGCAACACCCGTTAACCGACCCTTTAATTTATCTATTTCCGACTTGAGAGACTCCAATTTATTTCGGGTATTCTCTGCACCAGTCCAATGCACCAATTTGTCTAAGAGTTCCTCGTTTATCTCTTTATTGGCAGAATAGAACTCATTTAATTGTTCTTGCTTTTTCTTGATTCCATCGAATAAATTACGAGCATTTTCCTCCAATTGTATACGTTTCTCATTTAACTCCTTTACCGCACCCGACAAGTTCTCTATCTCCTTTGGAACAATAGTTATATTCTCTAAAGAAAACTCTTTCATACTTTCGTTCAAACGAGCCAGATCTTTTTGCTCAACTTGAATCTCGTTGTCTAATTTCTGAAGAGTCTCCTTATCACTCTTGTATTTGTTTGCGTCAGACGTGATGCGATTCATTGTGTACTTCAAATCAGACTGCCAATTGTACTCTTTGTATAAAATAGAAGATGTGAGTTGCGACTGCAATACTAGCACCTCCTTTTGAAGATTATCTGAGTCTTGCTTTAAATGGTCAATACTGTTTTTTGCAGTTAATAATTTATTTTTTGATCCTTGCAATTTTTCCTGCAATTCATCACGTTTTTTCAGTTGCTTGTTCTTCTCTTTCTGCAACACATCCAACTGTTTTAACAAGTCGTTTACCTTCACCAACTGAGCTTCTATAGTATGCTTTTCATTCTGGATAGTCTCCAATGTTTTGTCAAGCACAGAAAGAGTTTCATCAGACCATTGCAAACCTAATTTTTGCAAATAATCATCAGACTCTTTTTGCTCCACCAGAATATTAGCACGCTGAACATCCACCTCTTTTCGTAGAATTTTTATCTGATTTTGTGCCGTTTGTAAATCCACCTTTGTTTTCTGCAATTTTTCTTCAACTGCATTCCTGGTCGCATCTGCCTTATCCAATTCAGTTTTGGCAGGAGCTAAAAGGGATTCAAAATGTTCATCACTTAATTCTCTATCTATCATCTGTCCACAAACAGGACAAGTATCACCTGCCTTTAAATTATGGCGTAGTTGCTTTACCACGTCGCCCACTCTCACTTGGGCTTTCTCATACAGATCCTTTTGAAGGTTATAAGTTGTATCAGCCTCAACTTTTTGCTTTTCTAATGCAGTCACATTTTTTAACAGAAGCTTTTCGTCCTCCTCTGTTTTTTTTAGAATTTCTATTTTTTCATCGTATATTTTCTTCTGTTTGACACATTCCGTAACAGATAGTTGAGCAGCCTTAACAAGCAACTCCTTTTTATTTAACTTTCCTTGCGATACTTGAATTTCTTCCACTTTCATCGCAATTTTTTCATTCTGCCTCTGTCCTATTTCTTCATCAATAGTCTTTATCAAAGCATTGATTTCCGAAAATTCCTTGTTTTGAGTCTTAACATCCACTTCATACGCTTTGCATTGTTTTTCAAAAGTTGAGTTTTGTTCATTGTTCTTAACAATTTTTGCTTGTTGAACGGACAATGACTTCAAATCTGCAACGATTGTCTGACTTTGCTCATACATAGGCTCAAGCGACGACTGCAACTCTAAATCTGCTTTTACAGATCTATATCTCATCTCTTTTTTTGCAAGGTTTTTCTTGAAGAAATCGATTCCACCGAGAATTTCAATAACTTTGTTCTGAAGTTGGATCCTACTCTTCTCGTTTTCTTCAGATTTCTTTTGATCTTCTTTCAAGGAAATGTAATCCGCTCGAATCTCAGAAGTGTCATTCCACGCTTTCAGGGAACGACGTTCAATCTCCACCTCTTCACTGTCCGAAATTTGTTTCTGCTCTTGTAGACTTTTCTCTATTCCAGCTTTTTCTTCTTGTTGTGTGGTAACATCTTCAATCCACTTTTTCTTCGTTGAAACCGCAGTTTGTTCTTCCTGCAAATTCCTTAGCGAAACTTCTATTTCTTTCAGGCGAACATTTTTCTCTTCAATTTGTGTTTCCTCTAAAAGTTGTTGTGCATTTGCTGTAATCTCCAATGTTTTCACAACATCATCTGCATCTTTCGCCTTGTCTGAAATCTTTTTCCCAATCTTTGAGTAGATATCCGAAGAAGTCAATTTTTCTAAAATTGACGCTTTCTCATCATCTTTTGCCTTTAAAAACTTTGTAAACTCTCCTTGTGCCAACAGGGAAGTACGACAAAAATCATCGTATTTTAAGCCTACCAATGTTTCAATGTAAGCTTCAAACTCCGTCGCTTTTTCGGTTATTAAACTTCTTTCTGCATCATACAAGCATCTTTTTACGGGATTCAGACCTTTGGCATTACGACCTTTTCTTTTTACCTTCCACTCTGCTCGATAGTTTTTTCCATCATTACCTTCAAACGCTAAGGACACCATTGCCTCATCGGTTCCTCTTCTCATCAACAATCGCTGATCTTTTAAGGCAATTCCAACACCATCATTTTTGTCACCTGACAAAAAAACATCGTCATACCTCGTATTAGGTGAGGTATTCAGACGTGGAGCATTATTGTAAAGTGCCAAACATATCGCATCCAAAATAGTACTTTTGCCCACACCAGTCTCTCCAGTAATCAAAAAGATGTCATTGTCATAAAGTGGACCATTTTCAAAGTCTAATTCTGCATGTTCGATAGATGCAATATTATGAATGATTAACTTGTGATATATCATATTTGCTTCCTCTTAATAGGTTTATTCTTCGATGGAAACGGCCAATTTTGCTTCTTCAAATAGAGCTATCAACTCTTCTGGCATCTCTGCCTTGTTTTGTCTTTCATAAAATGATTTTGCCAGGTCAAGCGGATCTAAAGTGCGAATTTGCTCAGGTGTGAAAAGAACCTGAGATTTTCGATTTTCTGATTTTGGACGTTGTATATTGAAAAGACAAAACCTCATTTTTTTGTCTTTCAAGACCTCATAAATGCGTTGCTCGGCATCCACCTGAAGTGAATCTTTCACCAACACATTCAAACGTAAAAAACCCTGCTTTTCATCAGGAATTTTCCGTACTTCCTCCAACACTTCCTCAAATGGTTTCGCCTCTTCGGGGAGTGTGAGATACGCCTTCTTATTGGTAATTTCTATTTCTCGCACCTGTGGTTGAAAATTGTGTTTTTCAATTTCAACCAACGAAACGGAATGTCCTCGGTCTTCATCAAAACTTGTCTGCACAGGCGTTCCTGCATAACGCACTTTCTTATTAGTTCCATTCACGAACTTCGGGATATGTATATGACCTAAGGCTAAATAATCATAGCCATCGCCCATTTCATCGGGATTTACGCAATCGATTCCACCCACATTATCGTCTAAATTTTCATTCTGCGTATCTCGGATTGAGAGGTGAGCCATCATCACAACGGGTACTTGCTGTGTATTACGTTTTTCAACCTCTGAAAGCAACTCTTTAAAGATACCGTTCTTGCTTGGATGAATATATGGGACAGCAATAATATAGGCTTTCATCACGTTTTCTTCATCTTTCAACTCTACAACCATCTTTTCATAGGACACGGAAACGCCATCTTCATCATACTCTGGATATCCAATCACAGAGACATTAGCACAATTCCACAGTTCTCGGTGAGCCTCCAAATGCTGAAAACTATCATGGTTGCCAGCCGTTATGACAATCTTCATTTGGGGTCGTTTTTTGTGTAGATTGACTACTCCATTGACGAACTGTTTTTTTGCAGACGCTGTAGGCATTGCCACATGAAATATATCACCACTCACCAATAACGCATCAGGTTTCTCCTTTTCTACGATGTCCGACAATTGTCGAAAAAATTCATCGTGTTCTTCTTCTTTACTCATTCGATAGAAAGACTGTCCTAAATGCCAGTCTGCCGTGTGTATAAATCTTATCATTTTTCTCATATAATGTTTGTGTAAATTTAGTTAATAAAAACATACTATCTTTGTAAATAGAAAAATTTTACAAAATGGCACTTCATTATCTTCAAGTTGATAATCTATCCAAAACTTTTGGTGATAGACTCCTTTTCGAGCATGTTTCATTTGGTTTGTTTGAGGGACAACGCACCGCATTAATCGCACGAAACGGAGCAGGGAAAACGACCCTACTCAACATCATAGCAGGAAAAGAGTCGCCCGATGAAGGCACTATTACTTTCAGAAATGGCATTCGAGTAGGCATTCTTCCTCAAGATCCACAATTTGGGAAAGGCAAGACGATTTTAGACTTATGCGTGGAATCTGGCTTCGAGATTCAGATGAAACAATTTCTTAGCAAGCTGAAAATCACTGATTTATCACTTGTAACCGACACACTTTCGGGTGGACAAGTAAAACGCATCGCCATTGCTATGGAGTTGGTGAAACAACCCGACTTACTCATTTTAGATGAGCCTACCAACCACTTGGATTTGGATATGGTGGAATGGTTGGAAGATTATCTCAGAAAATCTCGTATGGCTATTTTGATGGTTACGCACGACCGCTATTTTCTTGACCGTGTATGCAGTGAGATCATTGAAATAGATCAGCAACAGATATTCTCATACAGAGGAAACTATTCCTACTATTTAGAGAAGAAACAAGAGCGCCTCAACCAACAATCAGCTGAAATTGCCCACGCAAGCAATATCTACCGCAAGGAGTTGGACTGGATGCGTAGACAACCACAAGCCAGAGGTAGTAAGGCACAATACAGAATAGATGCTTTTCACGAATTAGAGAAAAAAGTTAAAAAAAATCGTGAGGCTAACACTCTGCAATTAGACGTGAAAGCTAGTTATATCGGATCCAAGATTTTTGAAGCAAAATATGTCACAAAATCATTCGGAGACTTAAAAATCACAGATAATTTCTATTACAACTTTGGCAGATTCGAGAAAATGGGAATTGTCGGCAACAACGGAACGGGAAAATCGACTTTCATCAAGATGCTCTTAGGCGAAATAGAACCGGACAAAGGGTCTTTTGACATCGGTGAAACCGTTCGATTTGGTTATTATAGTCAGCAAGAGATGTCCTTCAGTCCAGACATGAAGGTAATCGATGCTGTGAAACAATATGCAGAAGAGGTTCGCTTCGGCGATGGGCGCAGAATGAGTGCTTCCCAGTTACTACAATACTTCTTATTTTCACCTTCCAAGCAACAAGATTTCATTGAAAAATTAAGTGGAGGTGAGCGCAGAAGACTCTACCTCTGCACTGTACTGATGAAAAGCCCTAACTTTCTTGTCTTAGATGAGCCTACCAACGATTTGGACATTGTTACCCTTAACGTATTAGAAGAATATCTCCAAAATTTCAAAGGATGCGTCATTGTCATCTCTCACGACAGATACTTCATGAACAAGGTGGTAGACCACCTACTCGTGTTCCATGGCAACGCAGAAATTCAGGACTTTCCCGGCAACTACAGCGAATACCGCGAATGGCGCGATATGAAAGAATATTTCGAGCAGGGGGAGAAGAGAATCAATAATCAATCACAAATAGAAAAGACTAACACACAGAAAATAGTCAAAGAAAGACCTAAAAAAATGTCTTTCAAAGAGAGAAAAGAGTACGAAGAATTGACAGTCTACATCAGTGCTTTAGAAGAAGAAAAGAAAAACATTGAAACAGCAATGTCAACAGGAACTCTCTCAAACGATGAGTTGATGCAAAAGTCTGCCCGAATAGCCGAAGTAATAAACGAATTGGAAGAGAAAGAGATGCGCTGGCTTGAACTTAGCGAATTAGCAGAATAACAATACAATATATATGCTATGATTTCACTTTTAAAAGACGACAAACAAACTAAAAAATTGACAGAAGATGAGTTGACCCCAGGTTCACCTATTTTCAACCGTTTTATTCCTCGGAAACCCCAAAGAATAGTCTTCACTGAGTCCAATTACATATTCATATTTCCCGATGGAATCGGAACTATTGATAGGTGTATTACAGAAAAGGGAGGCCTAAGAGGTGACGGTTTCTTTGACGATGCCATTGCAGAAAATTTCATTTCCTTCGACTCTCTTAAAGAAAAAAAACCGACATTATTTAAAGAAAAATTTGATATTATCTACATAGCAGACGATCCTATTCTCTGCTTGATTTTCCTGTCTGGAAACAAGTTTTTTCGAGTTCATCTCAAAAAAGACGAAATCATTGTTCTATGGGAGACAAAAGAGTTCAAAGAGACACTTTTCCCAAAGGCAAACATATATGGAGATATCGTTTTCTCCTGCAATGAAAGAATCTACTCCATAGATGCTTTCACAGGTCGATATTTTCTCGCCTATACAGAAGACGATGAGAGATACACCATCAGTCGTACACCTTCAAGAGATGAATTTGGAATCAAAGACCTTTTTTATTGGGCGCCCAACAACCGTACAGTAGCTTTCTATCGTACCAATAACACAAAAGTGGATGTCTACCCACTTATCACCATTGAAGACCCCAAGCCCGTAAGATCTTTAATAGATTATCCAATGGCAGGAGAAGATAGCGAAAGTGTTTCCATCGGGATTCTTGACACTTCTTCAAAAGACTGTACTTTTCTCAGTTTGGGAAGCAACCAAGGCACACCGCCCATAAACCACAAAGAAGCCTACTACACCGCCCTAACGTGGTCTCCCGACTCAAGCGAAATTTATCTCTGCGAGTTAGAACGCTCCCAGAAGTATTTTCAAGCCAAGGTCTATTCAGCCTACTCGGGAAAAATCAAACGCTTCCTATTCGATGAATCTTCCGAAAAATATGTTGAACCCGATCAACCATTCACCATTGTCAACAGCGACACTATCGTCTTTCTTTCTCAGCGGTCTGGGCATAAACACCTTTACAAATTTGATATAAAATCAAATACAATCACGCCACTTACGCAAGGGAATTGGGATGTTATAGAGGTGATTTCCTACGATGAAAAGGGGAAAATAATTTATGCTTATGCCACTACCACGGAGGCAATCAATCGCGAAGTAATTCAAGTCTCCATAAACAGAGGAACTAATACATTTAAGGAAACACACGAACCAGGCTACTACCACACACTTTTTGTTGACGAAGAAAATAGAGAAACTATAGACTTCTATGAAAACCAAACGAACCCAGGATTCGTTCATTTTCAGAATGACTACATCATGCCTCTTCGAAATCCATACATAAAGGAAGGTTTTGAAATACCCAATAAAAAATTAGGAAGTTTCAAGAAAGATGGAGACACTATTTACTACAGTCTGACACTACCCAAACTTGCCAACGGAGAAAAAGTGCCACTTCTTTTCTATGTATACGGAGGTCCGCATGTACAACTTGTGACCAATCAGTTTGGAAGTGGCACAAAAGGTATCGAAGAGATGATGGCAAGTAACGGTATCGCCACGTTCTATATTGACCCTCACGGTTCATACAATAGAGGACGCGACTTTGAATCCGTAATCTATCAACAGTTGAATCGTCCGCAAGTAGAAGACTATGATTTTGCCTTAGATTGGCTACGAGAAAATTTTGCAGACAAAATAGACATGACCAAAATAGCAGTCTATGGTTGGAGTTTCGGAGGATACATGACGCTAACAATGTTACTAAAAAGCAAATATAATTTTCAAATAGGCATTGCAGGAGGCGCAGTAACCGATTGGCGATATTACGAGGTTATGTACACAGAACGATACATGGGCATTCGCAACGACGACACAGAAAAATACTACGAAGCATGTAGCATAAAGTCTGACTTTAGCAAACTGCACTCTCCACTATACCTCATTCATTGCGACAACGACCCCATTGTTGTATGGCAACACACCCTATCACTTCTCAAAATCGCACACGAAAAATACGATTTCACCCACCTGATTGACTATTATATCTTTCCAGGACACCCTCATAACGTATGTGGACCAGAAAGGATTCAGCTAATGCGTAAAATTAAAGCGGTGATACTCAATAAGTTGAAATAGTAGATAAAAATAATCCAAAAAAATTTGCATTTCTCTTGGATTATTAGGAATTAAATTGCAACTTTGTAGTGCAAACAAAACAGGTAGATTTTTTCATAGTTAAGGTTTAGATTGACTAAGAGGCGTTGTGAAACGCCTCTTAGTTTTTTATGTCATTCACAGACGAACTACCCTTAAGAATTTCGCACAACCTTTTTCCACCTCATCTTTTTTACCGAACTTTGCACCACACTATCATAACTATCAAATTCACATGAAAAATAAGTTACTCCTAGCACTCATCCTTGCATTCACTTATCTTCTTTCAAATGCCGAACAATCGACAAACACAATAGAAATAACATCAGAACAAAGTCAGCCATGGGCTATGGACACTGTCGCAAATCCAAAAAAACGATGCGAATACCACCTTGCCGCAGTTGCAGGAGTCGGTGTTGCCAATTGGTTGGCGGAAAATGATGCAACAAGCATTGACAACCGATACACTGCCAATTTTTACGCTGGCGCATTGTTTGATTTCCAATTCTTCAACGGTTGGCAAGCCGAGACAGGTTTGACTTTGCAACACAAAGGTTACAGAAAAGAGAACACAGGACTTGAAAACTACGAGAAAATGCACTTCCGTTTGCTTTACTTAGAAATGCCTCTTCTCGTTGGTTACGAGATTCCTATTTCTCAAGTTCATCTTACTCCACAATTTGGTCCCTACCTTGCTTTTGCAGTGTTAGGTAAAAACGTAGGATATAAAACAAACTCTCCGGTAGACAAATCTGGGAACTACACATATACACGCAAATGGGAAAATGTGAACATATTTGACAATGAGGGCAGCAACAAGCAATATCGTCGTTTTGATTGTGGATTGCATTTCGGCGCATCTTTACGAATTTTTGACAACATCCGTTTAGGGTTAGGATATGAGTTTGGTTTCGTCAATGTCCAGCGAAAGGACTCAAAAAACAACACCTATAAAACCAAAAACAGCGATTTTTCATTTCATTTCGCTTATTACTTCTTCTAAGATTCGTTACCATTAAAGGAAGAACGATGACATATATTGTGGAGTCCTGACATATTCTCGCCATTCGTCATTTCGAGAGCAAAACCACAAATGAACGTCTTGACCTCCATCCATTCGCAGGGTTATGTACTTCCAAAACAGCGATATACGGTGCAACCCACAAAACATTCCCATAATCATCACAACCATTCCATTCAATTTCACCCGATACTGATAATGATTCATTGTTCAATACGTTACATACACACCGACCTTCCAACGTATAAATTTTAAGGGCTGCGAGATAATTAGGCGCATCAAAATCATAATGAATACGGAAATGGTTTTCTTTATCCTGATATGGATAACATATCTCATTCGCTGACAACCTTAAACCCGTATTTTCAATAGAACCAGACTCTCCACAACCTAAATAACCTGGTGTCGCATATCCATTAATTGCTGCCGCAGAAGTCCACTCATTGCCATCTAAAGAAATTCTTTCTAAAGAAACGCCCTTGCCTTTGTCGGGTACACTCTCGACATGCATACTTGCATCGTAATAGAAGTCGTCTATAATCGTTGAATCTTTTGACTTGAACAATACAATAGCCCCTGTTTCATTTCGCAAAGAAGGGAAAGAAGGGAGTTCGATGAAAGCACTAACTTTCGAATTATAGAAAGAAGAGACACCATTAGCATTCCCCGTCAACACTTTTATCTCACCAGGGAAAATCAAAGTCGGGTCAGACGATATTTTCTTTGCAGAATAGATTGATGAATCCGATGATTTTCGCGTGGAAAATTTCAACTCAGACAAGTCAAGGACCTTTTGGCTCACGTTGACTATCTCCACAAACTCACTTCCACCTGTTTGCGTATTGAAAAGCACCTCCGTGAACAAAACATCTTTTGGTTTCACCTCTTCTGTTCTCGCAAATGTCAAAATCGTATCGTTTGCCACATTTCCAACATAATCCGTCAAATTAGACACATACAGCTCATATCGTGTTCCTTTTGATAATTCCTCATCAAACCTTAGCTCAACAGCTTTCTGACTTTTATTCCATTCCACCAAAAGATTTATGTTTGGATAAGATGCAATCTCTAATTTGTCTTTGTCAACCCATTCGTCAAAAGACAATGTCAACAAAGAATCCGTCATCGTCATTTTCTCCACACGAGGAGAAGAAACATCGGCAACAGACTTACCTGCGACGACAAACTTGTCAAAAGATATTTTTGACGCATTAGTCTTCGTATATTTACAATAGATGCCCGCAAACGAAGTGGTTAAGAAGGTAGAGTCCACCACTGAGAAATCCATTGTATAGTCCGTTTCTCCATCCAATTTTGTATAAACCTTCCATTCTGCTGCCTGTGTTCGCATCACCATGATAGAAAGCTTCACATCCGTTCGATTAAGTCGGTTTTCAACGCCTTCACCTATCTTTTTTGAGGTTTTGTTCTTCACCCTATAGAGCAACACTTGTTTTTTTGATCCACCAATTTGAAGATAGTAGCCATTCAACGCTTCATCAAGAGCGACATTGTCGCTTACCAAATAAAGACGAACGAAGTTAGCACTTGACGGACAGAAATCAAGATGCACAGAAGCCATCCACGAACAATTGTCTATAGCAGTAGAATAAGTTGACAGATAGGCTGTTCCACTATTTCCATAATCTGACAAACAGAGATTTCCAAACGAAACAGAGAATTTAGAAACATCACCTTCCCAAATCGATTTCAGTTGATTTCCAACAAAATCATCAGACACTTGACCATACATAGAGAAGACAGATACCACCATCCCCACCAAAACAGGTAAAAATCTTAGTCTCATTGCTCAAATATTTTTTGTATTAATTTTATCTTTGCACAGGTTTTGGCAAAGATAGAAATAAATTCCAAAACAAGACCAAAAATAATTAACAACTAATTGTCAACTAAATGAAAGTAGCAATTGTAGGAGCCAGTGGTGCAGTAGGACAGGAGTTCCTCCGCGTGTTAGCAGAAAGAAATTTTCCAATCGACGAATTGGTTCTTTTCGGATCGTCAAGAAGTGCAGGTACAGAGTACGAGTTCAAAGGGAAGAAATACACAGTCAAGGAACTCAAGCACGGAGATGACTTCAAAGGAATCGACATCGCATTCACATCTGCGGGAGCTGGGATATCCAAAGAATATGCTGCAGACATTACAAAATATGGTGCAGTGATGATTGACAATTCGAGCGCGTTCAGAATGGACAGCGACGTTCCTTTGGTTGTTCCAGAGTGCAACGCAGAAGATGCCCTCAACCGTCCTCGTGGTATCATCGCCAACCCTAACTGTACTACCATTATGATGGTAGTCGTTCTCCAACCATTGGAGAGACTGAGCCACATCAAACGTATTCACATCGCAAGCTATCAAGCTGCGAGTGGAGCAGGTGCTGCCGCAATGGCAGAGTTGGAGCAACAATATCGCGAAGTACTTGACAACAAGCCTGTAACGGTTAACAAGTTCGCTTACCAACTCGCATACAACGTGATTCCACAAATTGATGTCTTCACCGACAATGGTTACACGAAAGAGGAGATGAAGATGTTCAACGAGACACGCAAGATTATGCACAGCGATGTCGCTTGTTCTGCAATGTGCGTTCGTGTCCCTTCTTTGCGTTCTCACTCAGAGGCAGTATGGATTGAAACAGAAAAACCAATCTCGGTAGAAGAGGCTCGCGAAGCATTGTCTAAAGGAGAAGGAGTTCAAGTAATGGACGATCCTGCAAACAAGAAATACCCAATGCCTTTATTCTTGGCAGGAAAGGACGACGTTTACGTTGGCCGTATCCGTAAAGACTTGGCCAACGAAAACGGATTGACACTTTGGTTGGTCGGTGATCAAATCAAGAAGGGTGCTGCCTTAAACGCAGTTCAAATCGCAGAATACCTTATCAAGGTAGGAAACGTAAAATAATATTTTGCATTCGTACTATAGAAGAGGCGTTGGAAGCATCCATTTCCAGCGCCTCTCATTTTTGTTTTTGTTGGTACACCAAAGTTTTATACTTTTGTGAAAATAGCAATATCAGATCACAACAAACAACATTGCAATAACATATATTTTTAACTAAGTCTGACTACTGACACCATGAAGAAACTTTTCACGCAATTCATTCCTCATGCAATAGGAGTGATGATTGTCATCATCACACTTTGCCTCGTCGTGAGGAATATCGGATTTAGTTCGTCCTACCTTGATCCCGTGAGTGTCGTACTCAACAAATTCAACATCACCGACTCCTACTTTGAAATTATGAATCAAAATGCGGATGAAGTGATGGACTTTAATGACGATGTCGTTCTTTTCGACATATCGAACTGCTATGACCGTGCCGAGATTGCAGACGGCATACAGAGATTGTATGATTGCGGAGCAAAAGTAATTGCCTTGGATGTGATTTTTGGTCCGAACGGCAGAGACACGCTCGCCAACGACAGTTTGCAACGAACAGTGGCACGTTGCAAGAACGTCATCGCCGCCTGTAGAATGGTGCCCAACTACGACACATTCGTCAAAGAAGAGTCTTATTTTGTGAAGGAGACAGGATGCGTTGAGGCATGCGTGAATGTAGAAAATGAGACTGTTCGCACGTTCAGTCGCACTCTTCAATTTGGCGACACCACCCTTAGCACCTACGTTCACGAGATAATCAAAATGGCATATCCCGACATATACGAGAAATGGGAAGAAAGACCAGACGACACTGAGATTGTCAACTATAAGCAAACCTTATTCAACAAAATACACATCTATGACCCACTCTTTCCAGAGGAGGTTGAAGGTAAGATTTTCTTGATGGGAGACTTCGCCGATTTACGAGATTTCCACGAAATACCAGTAAAGATCGATGGTAGCAGACGCATTTGCGGAACCACGATACACGGTTATTCCATCTCAACACTGACAAAAGAGGGGAGATTGATTGATAATATGAGTGAAACAGATGCACTTATTTTAGGTTTGATTATTACCTTTATATTTTGCGTCATTTATGTCATGATTAACGAAATATACAATGACTACTCTGGATTCTTGTCCACTTCAACACAGATCATTGTGATGATGAGTTTAGTCTTCATTTCAGGCTATTTCTTTATTGAGAAGCAATATAACATCCGAATGCTCTATGCGTTGTTAGGCACAGGAATGGGTGGTTATGCGGCCGAAATATTCTATTTTCTATTGTTGAAATGGCGTAAATGGACAGGCAAGAACGAGACAAACTAACATATTAGCGACAATAAAAAAATTGATATAAGATGAGAAGATTTTATTTTCTGACGATTTGCTTTCTTATGCTTCTGCTGACACCACTTTCGGCACAAAAAGCCAGCAAAAGCGTAAAGACAGGGAAATGGGGATTTATGAATGGTTCGACATGGGTTGTAGAACCAAAATTTGAAGAGTACGACGTTTCCAACGCCTTTCAAGGCAAAAAGTACGCCATCGTAAAATACAATGGGAAATGGGCAGGCATTGATGCAAAAGGCAACTTTTTAACCAAAGCTGTATGGGATTCAAAAGAACTTGCACTAAAAGCGACACGTTTTGCAGTTGCAAAAGCATCAAAAGAGAAATTTCTCTACCCCGTCTACGACGCAACCTACTCCAAATGGGGTTTCGTAGACTACACCGGAGATATGTATTTCCGTCCTGTTTATGAGGAAGTGGACTCAGAAGTGAACTTTAGCAAAGGCCTTTCCTACTCCATAGTTAAATTAGATGGACAATGGGGTTGCTTAGGGAATGACGGCGCTATGGCCATCAACCCTTTCTTTACCTCTAAGGAAGACCTGAAGAAAGCCATTAATGAATGGCATAATAATGCCGTTGTAGGAGAAAACATCTACATCGGTATGAAAGGCTCTTTAAAGAAGATTGGATTCATTAATTACTTGGGCAACTGGGTGATGAAGCCTGTTTTTGACAACTTAGATAAGAATTCAATGTTCAACGCCAACACATACTTTGCCGTTGTCAAATACAAGGGGAAGTGGTGTGCCATTGATCGAGCAGGCAATTTTGTCGTGAAGCCAACGTACAACACGGCGGCAGAGGCCAAAACAGCAGCCTTCGCATGGCAGAGAAAGACTCCAAAAGCAAAAGTGTCCGCAGCAAATGTTCCTAATTTGGAAGTCTTCACCTACAAAACACCTAACTTAGCGGCTGAGCAATCCGTAGTCAACAAGCAGACAAACAACACGACCTCAACGACGACCAATAATGGTGGCACCACCATTACGCCAACCAACGACAAAAGCCAAGGAGTTACAACGAAAGCCGATGGAATGCCAACCATCAAAATTCTAAGTCCGAAAGATGGATCTTCGTACTCAAATCCAAA
Organism: Bacteroidaceae bacterium; assembly: GCA_963654355.1. Lineage (GTDB taxonomy): Bacteria > Bacteroidota > Bacteroidia > Bacteroidales > Paludibacteraceae > UBA1181. Next base: position 33,136 of record CAVKBM010000010.1, read on the forward strand.
TGTTACATTCACATACGAGACAAGCACATACGATGGAAGCGAACCTGACATCACAGCATACATCAACGGAGAGAAATATCCTAACACAAAAGGAGTAAAACCCGTAGGAAAACTTTTGTCGCTCACTTTGCCACGCGCATCCACCTGCAGAGTGCAGTTGATTGCAAAAGACAATAAAGGACAGAATAGCGACCCTGCAGTTGTGACACTGCATTACAAAGGAGACCGTCCAAAACCAAATCTTCACATCTTCTCAGTCGGCATTAGCGACTACGACCAAGCCGACCTCAAATTGCAACACGCCGCAAAAGACGCAGAAGATTTCATGAACACCGTCAAAGGATGCAATCTAAATCAATTTCAACAAATCAAAACTGCCAACTTAGTGAAAGACAAGGCCGGAACAGACAAAAACATCAAAAAAGGTCTCTCATCATTGGTTAACTCTGTTACACAAGGAGACGTGGTTCTCTTGTTCTTCTCAGGACACGGAGCAAAAGAAGGTGCGGAGACATATTTCCTATCATGCAATGCAGAGAGCAACGACCTTTTCGCCACAGCAGTAGACTTCGATATCATTAAGAGTGCCTTAAAAAGGCTGAAAGACAAAAAGTGTAGAATCATCATCTTCATGGATGCATGTCATTCTGGCTCAATGTATGGTGTAAAGTCAACCGTGGAAACATTCTCATTAGCCGACCCAGACATAATCGGATTCTACTCAAGCACAGAGGCTCAGAAGTCTAACGAATCAGAACAATGGGAGAATGGAATCTTCACCAAAGCGTTGCTGGAGGGCATCAAAGGCGCAGCAATAGATGAAAATGGCAATGTAACATTAGACGCACTTGAACTTTACATCAGAAATCAAGTGAGAAATGCTACAAATGGAAGGCAAATGCCTATATTTGAGAATAGACAAGGAAATTTCATCCTTTTCGAGAAGAAATAGTGTTAACATAATAATGGCGAGCGTATGAAAAGAATATTTTTTGCAGCGATTTTTGGCATGCTGGCATGCATGCTATCCGCACAAGATATGTATGTATATAGCGTGATTGGTCAAGCAGAGAAACAAGTAAACGGAGAGTGGCAATCACTCCAAAAAAGAGACAAACTTTCAGGAAACGACATTGTTCGAGTTTCAGACAACTCCGCTCTTTCCGTTTTAGACAGGACAGCAGAGAAATTATACTCATTCTCCCAAACCAATAGCAAGAAACTCAGTGAATTGATTGCCAACTACAAAGGAAAGCAGAACTATTCTGCCAATTTCGTAGCCCACGCTTCCAAGTCTCTCTTCAACGGAGGTTCAGACAGAATCAGCAATGACGCAGCTGGTTGTACTTACCGTGGAGACATTATTGAGAATGACATAGCTAAGGCTCTCATTTACAAAGCACAAGGCGTTTCTTTCAATGATTTCAACAATGCAAAGACAGACTATGCTATCTCATTTGACATTTTAGATCGTAACACACTGCAGCCCATTGAAGGTTCTATCAAAGCCAACAGTCAAGCCATCGTAAGAATTAAAAACAAAAGCGACATGGCATTGTATGTCAATATTTTGGACTTTGATCAAACATCCAATGAGAAAGCCGTTTGCTTGCCTATTGACGACGCAACAACACTCTCTCACCTTCTAATTCCTGCACACTGCACAATCGACTTGACAACATTCCCTATTGGCTTCTACGAGCCTAAAGGATTGAACAACTTAGTATTAGTAGCAGCAGAAGTCCCATACGATTTACGACAAGTCAGCAAATATTTAGACAAAGCAGATGTTAAGAATATTCAAGCATCAAAGTATCCTGTCGGTGTATACGCAAAAGACATTATCATCAAGTAAATCGCTGTAAAGAAAAGGATTACAAGCAATAGCGTTTTAAGGCTCAGATAACTATGTATCTGAGCCTTTTTACATATTATCTATCAACAATAACCTTACGCCTCTCCGTGCCACCTTGAAGAACATAGCACCCTTTTGGCAACTGCACAAAAAACAAGGAATCCTCAAGTAGTTGTCGATGCAGATAGACTCGTCCTAACAAATCATAGACAGAGAAATCCTTTGCCCCATCTTGAACTACCACCATCAACCCACCATCAACATTATAGACCTGCATTTCAGCGATTTCTGGCATAAAAGGTTCTTTTAAAGTATTTATCCTAACAGATTCAAATATGCTTTCAGATGGCAACGAAAAACGCAATGAATCTCCTTTGACGATATATGACATTGTATCTTTCCCTATCATATCAATCTTCCACCCAGTAATTGATCCACCCTCCTCTTTCAACTTCGCTTTTATTATCAAAGGTCTATTTTTGTAATAGTAGCCATCAAAGACTGGATGAAATAGATCTACCCCATTAATGTTCAAAGCAATATCATTTTGTCCGTTCTTGTTGACCGTCAATGCGTAAAGATCACCTAATTTGAAAAAATTACCCATAGAATTGTATAGCATTCGATTTCGCCCTACCAAACAATCTTTCATGAACTGCACTTCTTGATACCAATCCACATTCAGACTATCCCTATACTCAGAATATAAATCGTATGTGAATGGGAATTCATACTCAATTCTACGAGCTAAACTATCAATATGAGCGAATACGAATTCAGAAAGGAAGGTATTTCCCAAATTAACAGATAAATGCTCAATCAATAAATTTTGAAATGGCTGTAGCCTGCACAATTTGCGTATCAAACGCGTTGAAAATTCGTACGAACCCACACTATCGGAATCCACCACAGGAGGCTGCATGTGCTGCTCAAAAAAATTAGAGATGAAAAACATATACGGATAGGTGTACTCAAAACGATAATTCAGTGTCATATCAAGATCTTTCAAAATCCATCTCCACCTACCATCTTCTTTTCGGCTACGCCACATCACAACGTTGTTATCTGGGAAATCTGCATTTCCAAAATACATTTCACCAATATAATAATTCAAAAACTCAAGAATATCCATCTCCTGAGCTAAAGTCTCATAAGTCGTTGTGTCACTCAGGAAATGCTGGTAGAAATTCATCGCATTCTTCATATCTCCAGAATTAGGGGTTGTCCAATTCTCTATCACATCAATGTTATTCTCACATTCAGGGTGATTTGCATCAATATTTGAATGATTAGATCGTTCACGAAGATTCATCAATCCATAATATTCACCATTCAGATAGACAATTACAGGTTGATAGGCTTGATAATCAACATCTTTCATCACTGTAGCAATGTAAGTCTGCGACACAGCATCACGTAAATGAGCAATAAGAAAATCATTACCTGCATTACGTAACGAAACCGAATTGTATTTTTCAATATGCGATTTTTCTTTAAAAAAAGGGTATTCAAAATTCTCTGCGCCATAGCGAGCAGACGAATAAAGAGCAAACGATTTCATTGGGTGTTGGCGAGATGTATTCCCCATGATCCTTATATGCCCTTTCTGATTAATCACCAACTTTCCTTTTTCATCAAAATATTTTATGTCTGCCTCCCGGATCCAATCATAGAAATAATTAGCATATTTCCAATATCGTTTTTCAGATAAAATTCCTTGCTTATCACCATAAAGATCTTGATAATCAACTGATAGTGTTACGACAGGTAGCGTAATCGCTCTCTCATGAAATACATACGAATACACAATAGTAGAAGACGATGCACATCTATTCGCAAAACTTTTGATTCGTAGATTAGTAGTTTTACTTATCTCAAGCCCTATCAATGGAAAAACAGAATCTTTCTCTGTGGGAGTTGTTCCATCCGTCGTATATCTAACTATTTCGTCAGACTTAGATTCTTTCAGATTTACCACAAACGGCACTTCATAAAGTCCCGACTCAACCGTCAACCCTGAAGCAGTCAGAAATCGTTTACATATATTTTCATTTTCTGCCATCGGAGTAGGTTTTATCAACCATCCCATTCCATCATCCGCTCCACAACCATAAGAGACCCCTTCTTGTTTATTAGAAGGAACTTTCAAAACATCCACAACCTCACCCAATGGCGAAATAAGACGAATAGTCGCACTATTTTTATACTTCAATTTAAAATTTGCATGCAGATCTCGACCTATACCATCACAACAAACTACAATAAACGAATTAGGAGACACAAACGTGTCTACAGAAATGCGATACAAATCATCTTCTGTATCTCGCTGAATTGAATAATTTTTCAGAGAGACACGCTCATTCGAGCAATTTCGAAGTTCAATCCAACTGTCAGGCAGATTGTTTTCTTCATCTAAATAATTTACATTCGCTAGCATCACCTCATTAATACGCAAATCAGCATACGAGAATGATACTGACAACAAAAAAAAAACGAAACAAACAATATCCTTCATATTAGTTGGTCACCAATATATAATCACCGCGATCTACAACCTTCGAATACATTTTTAAAATAGATGTAGACGGGCCATTCATCACATTACCAACACCATACGAAAGATCAAATTTAGATCCACATTGTTCGCAGGTAGCGAACGGCATTTTGATTGTTAAACGTGTAGTTCTTAATTTTTCATAGGGACAAGCCAAATCGCAACATCCTAAAGAGCCATTAATATCTCGGAATATGCAGACACCACCGTAGCCTAATTGAAAATTTGAAGAATAGACCCGATCTGATGTGTAGGTAACCGCACGGTTAGGAGTTCGCAATGTCTGGTATTCGCTATAGGTCGTTTTTACATAAACAGAATAATCTCCGATAGCAGATTCTTCGCTTTTGCAATTAGTCAAAAGAGACAGCAGAATTGGAAGAAAAAAAACAAGTTTTCTCTTTTTTATTCTATCAAAGATTATAAGATTTTCTCCTATCATTTCACTGTTATATGATACTCATCCAATTCAATCACCTCGCCCGACCTAATTTTAGCACGCTTTCGCAGTTCCACTTCACCATTTCGTTTCACAAACCCTTCTTGGACAACATGTAGGGCTTGAGCTCCATTTTCAACTAAATTTAAAGCTTTTATTAAAGACGCCAAAGGAATAAAATCCTCCCCCTCACGTAATTCAAACTCCAGATTCTTCATTTTATTATACTATAATAAAAAAGAGGACAATACTTTAACATATTGCCCCCTTGATATTAGGATAGATATAGTTATAATCGAACTTATTCTGCAATCACCTCAAAACTAATCTCAGCAGAAACCTCTTTGTGGAGCTTAACTGTAGCTTTGTAGCTTCCGACTTCCTTAACAGCACCGATAACGATAGTCTTTCTATCTATATCAAAGCCTTGTTTAGCCAAAGCCTCAGCAATTTGAATGTTGTTAACAGAACCGAAGATTGTACCCGTAGCACTAGTTTTTGCTGGAATAGTTAAAGAAACAGCGTTCAACTTCTCAGCCAAAGCTTCAGCATCTGCCTTAATCTTAGCCAGTTTATGAGCGCGTTGCTTCAAAACCTCAGCCAATTGTTTCTTCTCAGAAGGAGTTGCCAACTTTGCATATCCTTGAGGGATAAGATAATTACGTCCGTAACCATCCTTTACTTTGACAATATCGTCTTTGTAACCCAGATTATGAATATCTTGCAATAATATAATTTCCATTGTCAAACCTCCTTATTATTTCATCAAATCAGTTACGAATGGGAGCAAAGCCAAGTGACGAGCTCTCTTTACTGCTTGAGCAACCTTTCTTTGGTACTTCAAAGAAGTTCCAGTGAGGCGACGAGGTAAAATTTTACCTTGCTCGTTCAAAAACTTTTTCAAGAACTCAGGGTCTTTGTAGTCGATATACTTGATACCGCTCTTCTTGAAACGACAATATTTCTTCTTTTTAACTTCTACTGATGGTGGAGTTAAATATCTGATCTCTGATGAATTCTGTGCTGCCATAATTAAGCCTCCTTCTCTTTAGATGATTTCAAACTCTTTCTCTTTGCTGAATACTCGATAGCAAACTTGTCCAACTTAGTAGTCAAGTAACGAATAACCTTTTCGTCACGACGATACTGAGTTTCTAAATTCGCAATCACAGTAGGCTCAGCCTTAAACTCCAACAAAGCGTAGAATCCTGTTGTCTTTCCCTCAATTGGGTAAGCCAACTTACGCAACCCCCAAAGCTCCTCGTTAACGATCTCTGAACCTGCTTCGGTGAGAAGGCTCTTAAATCTGTCAACCGCTTCCTTCATCTGATTCTCAGATAAAACGGGAGTTAAAATGAAAACGGTTTCATACTGATTTAACATAAAAAAACTATTATTTTTAGATTAGTAAATTTCACTTTTCTAACGGACTGCAAATATACACCATTATTTTTATTTTACAAATTCTATCAGATAGAAATATTTGCATCATTTTTGCAACGTATATTAAAGATGAAGAAATGAATGTAATAAAAAAGATTGGAGTTTCACTTGCACTCATCGGAGTGAGTCTAACGATTAACGCACAAAACAATATGGAGAATATGCTTAGTAAGAAAGAACAGAGTTTCGTCATTATGGCGGCTTTTACTGCGAAAGGCGACCTTGAAAATCTCAAAAATGCAATCAACGAAGGTTTGGATAATGGACTGACCGTCAACCAAACAAAGGAGGCTCTCGCCCATCTGTATGCTTACCTTGGTTTTCCTCGCAGTCTGAATGCATTAGGCGCTTTGGAGAATGTGTTGAAAGAGCGTAAAGAAAAAGGCATTAACGACGAAATGGGAGAAGATGCCTCACCCCTACCTGCTGGCTACAACGCATTAACACAAGGTACGGAAGTGCAAACTCGATTGTGTGGTGGAAAACTATTCACCTATCAATTCTCACCTTCCACTGATTATTATTTGAAGGCACACCTATTCGGTGATATCTTCGCTCGTGACATACTGACGTTCGACCAACGAGAATTGGTTACGATTGGTGCGTTGGCATCACTCAAAGGTGCTGAGCCTCAACTGAAATCGCATGTTGGCGGTTCGCGCAACATGGGTGTAACAGATGACAAACTCAGAGCCATTCCATCCACTTTGAATGAAAAAGTTGGCGAATTGGAGGCTTACAGAGCCAAAAAAGCAGTGGCAGAGGTGTTAGGAGACACATTCACAGAGGGACAACCTGTTGAGAATCAGATTTTCTCGAAAGGAGAACCCAACACGACATACGCAAAATATTTTGTCGGAGAAAGTTTTCTCGCACCGCTTTTGAAAGGAGAAGTATCTATGTCGAACGTAACATTCGAGCCAGGATGCAGAAACAACTGGCACATACACCACAAGGCAAGTCAGATTTTGATTTGCGTAGGCGGTGACGGTTGGTATCAAGAATGGGGCAAGCCTGCGCAAAAATTACACGCAGGCGATGTCGTCAATATTCCAGCGGAGGCGAAACACTGGCACGGAGCGACAGCAGACTCATGGTTTCAACACATTTCAGTGTCCGTTCCTAACCCCGAAGCAACCAACGAGTGGTTGGAGCCTGTAACAGACGAAGAGTATAATTCACTTCAATAATGTTTCCTTAGAACGAAAGAGAGACGCTGCAAGATGATTCCTGCAACGTCTCTTTACTTTTATTATTTCGCTTTCCCGAATTACTTTGTTACGCTGACTATACGACCAGCATTTGCCGCTGTATAAGTGTAATCTGTACCACCTGTGTAGGTTGCAGTTTCCGGTTGATAGAAACCATGGAAATTGGCTGCAGTGCCATACGTTCCACCTATATTGTAAGTATAAGAAGCACCACTTGTCATAGGAAAGATCATCTGAAGTCGCTTGGTTGTACCCGCAGTTTCTTGATTAGCATATTGTAAAAGTGCACCATTAGCATCGCTCACTTGAACCGAACTACCAGAAGTGAATGAAGCATCTGCCACAGCACAGCTCACATTCTTTGTAGAGACATAGAATGTTCTCAAGTTGGTCGTCAACACATCGCACACACCAACATAGTACCCTCCATAATACAAAATTGAACCATTTGTCTCTTGTGAAGACTCTATGAGAAGACCTCCATTAACAACCGCTCTTGATTCAGAGGTAGGCTGTTTATCACTTTGCAAATAAACCTTCGCACCTTCATTCACATAGAACGAGTTCTCTGAATTGATTGAGATCAAACGAGTTCCAGACGACTCAACAGCACATTCATCAAAATTCACTGATCCATCTGTCTTGAATCCATATCCTTTCTTCTTCTTTCCCCCTGATGTTTCAAATGGTTCGCATGCACCATCAATATAAATATAAGCACCATCCCTGACCGTAATGCCAGAATCAGCGGCAATCGCTCTTGAACCCAAAGCCTCCTCATTCAAGGTAACAGAAATATCAGCCCCCGAAATATCAATATACTTGTCAGACTTTAACAATGCCGCATATGAGATATCATCACCACTATCGATTACAGTTCCACCAACCGTACCCTTTATCATACCTCCTTTTATGTTAATATTGCCAACAGTCTTAATTCCCTTACTTGCCTTACCATTAACTGTCAAGTTTATAGTTCCACCAGTCATATTGAATGCTCCATTCGTAGAAGAGATTGCCAAGGTTGAGTCAACACCTACCTTGATAGCCTTAGAGTCGTCTGTTGTAGACACAACAACAATTTCACCGCCATTGACCTGCATATAGCCCTCTTCTACCTCAATACCTGTACCATTTACAGAAAGAGTACCACCTTCCATCACGAAATAGTCGTTGGCGCGAACTGCAACCGATAGCGTAGAAGAAGCTTTTATATTACCGCTCTCAATTTTAAGATAGTCGCCCGTTTGTATAGCACGCTTCGCATTGGCGACAACCTCTAAATTTCCATTTCCGTTTTTAAACTCTATTTGTCCCTTGCTTCGAAGCGTTGCATTGCAGGTATCGGTCGCACTATCTTCTAAATAAGAAGATGTTCCGTCTCGCAATTCTATCGCCATAGTGGAACCAGAGAATGAACGAAATGTCGAGATTTCACGTTGAGATTTTAAAGTCAAGTTATTCATCACCACTGTGAATTTTCTCGGGCAGTCAATTTCGAAACCACCATCTTCAGAACTTCCGGAAAGCAGATATACAATATCTTTCAACTGATTAACACATTTTACAGAGACATAATTGCCATCTAACGTAACATTCACAGTTTCCGGGTACGGATTAATCACCGAAACCTCAGCTCCATAAGTAATCTTCACAGTATCGGTAGCAGAAACAATCTCTTCGAATGATAAGGAAACATCACCTTTATCGTAGGTATAAGTTTTCAAAGCTTTAAAGACTGAAACAGTCGTTGCGTTAGTCTTTATACTATCAATATCCTCACACTTATCCGAGCGAACAGTTGTTTCGCCAACATTGACGTAAAGCACATATTCCGCTAAAGCAGTGAGAGACAACGCAGACACTGCCAACAATGCGATTAATTTCTGTTTCATTTCTTCATAATTTTAAATGAACGACCCTCCACCCGTATCACATACATGCCAACAGGCAACTCAACCAATGAGACACCAGTCTTCTGAGAGTAGGCTTCTGACTTCAACAACATACCATTCCAAGCATAAACATCAATCCTCGCTCCCTCCTTTACATACGAAACGTAAACATAATCGTTTGTCGGATTAGGATAAACCGACTGACCATCTGCAAGGACATCACTGACAGAAGTCTCTTCTTTAAAGGTAACCTTAGCAATGTCCGAAAGGGTAATAGATTTTGGAGAAGAAGACGCTGTTGTTTGAATCACCAGATCGTCATCTGAGAAATAGAGCTTACCCGAATCATCTAATTCAAAAAACGAGATTTCTCCCGTACTTTTCCTAATGACGCTGACAACATTGGATGCTGACGCTCCAGAGCCCAAGAACAGCATTATCGCCACAGCAACCACCGTTAAATTTCTTAGTTTCAATCTCTTCATATTTTGACGTTTTTTATTGATAACATTAGTGTAGTAATTAGTTACAAAACATTGAATCATACATAAAAAAAGAGCCAACTTGCTTCTCAGCAAACCGACTCCGAAATATATAGAACAACACAATTTAGGGTCTTTCCTATTTTTCTGACAAAGGTACATGATTTTTTTTCACCAACAAATTTAAGTGTCAAAAATTTCAAAGAAACTGTCAATTTTTCTTATGTTGATTGTTCCACAATATTTTTTAGTCAGTTGACATCTTTTCTAATTACATGAAGTCAAACATTTTTTCACTCTTATCTGTTTTCAAATGTAGCAAGATAAAGGGGTTGTCTTGAAATATTTCAGTCAAATGCCTATCCTTTATACGAAAGAATTGATATTCTTACAATTATTTTGTACATTCGTAACCATAAAGAAGAACCTTTGATTAATATTTCGTACATCTTATTTAGATTGTTAATTATTAAGAATCAAAGGATAAATGTGTAATTAAATTCACCACATAATATGAAACAGTCAATAGATTTTCTTATCGACGTCTCCAATAATATGGAGGGAAGGATGGCGGTAGCCAAAGAAATTCTCAAACAAGAGTTGATCCCTGCATTGAGAGATTCAGACGATTTCGGAGTGAGAACATTCTTATCTCTATTTGGCTCTCCTGTCATCATCAACACATTTGACATGGGAGCGAACAGCAAGAGCGAGTTCATCGGAAAAGTTGATTCGCTTCCCGAGCCTAACCAGGGGACTCCGTTGTCTGGTGTGGTGAAAGCGTCTTTGAAAGATTTCAAAGGCATTTCTGATAGCAAGAAAATCATCGTCCTCGTAACAGCAGGTGAAGAAACAGATGGCAGCGACTATGCTTTCGACATTCAGGCAGAAGCACCTGAAGACGTGCAAATCAACATCGTAGGTATCGGAATGACTAATGATGGATTGGCAAAAGCACAGAAAGTTGCCTCTTTGACAGGAGGTGTCAGTGTTAATATTCCAGAAAGTGACTATGGCAACAGTTTTGCCATTCAGAATGCGGTCGCTTCTGTTGTCGAGATACTTCAAGGCAAAGCAGTTGCTAATGTTGAGGTTAAAGAAGAAGCAAAGCCAGAAGTGAAAGAGGTGAAGGCAGAAGTGAAAGTTGAACCCCAACCTGTTGTAGAGACCAAGCCATTGGTGGAAGAGAAGCCAGTTGAAAAAAAAGAGAAGAAAGAGAAAACTGTCAAAACAAAGAAAACTGAGAAAGTCAACTTAGACGAATTCAAGACGAAATCGGTTAAAGTAGAGATTCCCGATATTCCATCCGATTTCAAGTCGGTCGACAATGCGACGCTGACCAACGAGATGGAAAGCACGAATGCAAAAATTGCAGAGTTGTTGAAATCTAACATATCCACCCTGACAAAGGCTTTAGAGGCACAAGGTGGTGCACAGAACGAGATCGCAGAGTTGAAAGAGGCACAAAAGAAACAGGTTAGTACGATCAACGAATTGCAAGAGGCAATTGCTGATGCTCAGGTAAACATCGACAAACTCAAATCTATCGTAGCAGATAAAGAAGAAGAGATAGAAGCTCTTAATAGTAATAAAGAAGATTTGATGGTAACCATCCAGCAGTGGCAAGACCGAGACAGGAACGTCATCATCGACTTGGATGCAAAGGAGCGCGAAGCCACGTCCAGAGCAAGCGAGGAAATTCTCTTCGAATTTTTGGAGAAGAAATACCCAGGTCGTGTGAAATGGTGCAACCAAAACAATAAGGCCACCAAAGGTTACGACTTTGAGATTACAGGATTTGAGAATAAGGAGACGGAATATTTCATCGCCTGCAAAGGGGCCAAAGATGACCGAAAGATATTCTTCTTGAGCGAAGAGGAGTGGGACGCTTGTTTAAGCAACAGTCTCAACTACCAAGTTTATTTAGTTAGAGACGTTGCCACCACACCAAAGATTGTCTTAATCGACAACCTGATTGGATGGATTACTTGTGGGAAGGTTCGTCCTTGCGCAGAGAAAAACGAGAAAGTAAAGGCAGGACACGTTATGCTCACATTAGTATAATATTCCTCGAGAAATAACTAACAATGGGCGATTGTAGAGAAGTTGACCTCACAACCGCCCATTGATTTTACCTAAACACATAGTTGAAACCAAACGAGAGTTGTTCTTGTACCTGAATCTGGGCATCTTCATTCTTTGGTGTATTGTCAAATCGCATGATGAGCGACAGACGCGTGCTTAGAAACCTGTTAATAATAAACTTACCAACGACCTCCCAATCAAACTCAATATTTCGACTGTCATACGAACTAAAGAAGTCGATACGCGAAGTAAGATTAATTTCTTTGGAGAATTGCCAATCCAATTTTGCCTGAACGAGGTAGCCTAAATAACTTGTGTGATTTTCAGTACTGTCCAGTCCAACTGTCAGATGGTCGATACGATCATCCGTCATGAAGATGAGTTTATAGGCGAACGGAGCCATACGAAGCGTTGTCTTCTTGTTATAGCGACACTCCATACCCAAACTAAGGAAGAGACGAGAAGGAGACAGGAAACCAGTAACCACGACATTTGAGTTAGTCGTTTTGTACCCTGTAAAAAGGGAGGTGTTGAAATCAGCCCCTGCACTGTAGTAAACCTTCTTTGAGAACCACGTCTGGTAAGCCAACAAAGAGGAGATGCGGACGAGGTCATTGTTCACACGGAAAGCACGAATAGTATCCTCGCTCGTGTTATAGAATCCGATTTTAACATCAAAATCGTTTTCCCACAAAAGTCTATCCTTAGTGTAGTCAATGTTATAGTCAAAAATGGTCAAAAATGTAGCATTAGGAGTACCACCCTTGTACCAGTTATCCGTAACATAATACTGAGAGAACTGGACAGCCAGATTTCCAAAGAAAGCCCAAGCCGATTTTTCCTTTTGTTTCAGATATTTTTTCAGATTATCAGCAGGAGGAACGACAATACCCATCGGTTCCAATCCACTGATTCGCATTTCACGGTCCCCCCCCTTTACATCATCGATAGAGGCATCGTATTCTTGCAAGTCGCAGTAGTCGATTACCTCTGGTGCATCTAATGAAATTTTACTGACGATACGACGATTCAACTTCGTATTGCCTTCCAAAACCTCATATTTTTTTTCAAAACTTGACTTTGTGAATGGTGTCAATTCATTTTGATAATCATAGAGGAAAGGCTTTGCAGAGAAAAGAGGTAGCAAATCCGAAGTCTTTATTGAATCAAAGACGAGAGTAGGCAAGATAGAAGGCGAAACGACATCCGATTGAGAATCACCCTCGACCGCAGACACAACATCTTGCGCACTTCCTAACATAGTTGAAAGCAACAATACCATCAACAGAACGATGCGACTAAAGAACGATCTCATTTCAACCTTTCAGAATCAATAATAATTGTCAGAATCGCAAAATTAACGAAATATTTTTAAGGAACATTGTGAATGAAAGAAAAGGCAGAGTTGAATCTGCCAAATCGAGTTTCTATAGGCTACATTCGTTCATCTCGTTAAAATTTAATACCTTCGCATCAAAGTTAAACAAATTATCCTGTAATGACAGATTTGAATAGACTAAAAGTTGTTCTAGTGGAACAAAAGAAAACAGGCAAATGGTTAGCAGACCAACTTGGGAAATCAACATGTACTGTAAGTAAATGGTGTAGCAATACAGTTCAACCAGATTTACCTACACTAAGTAAAATCGCACAACTTCTAAATGTAGATACGAGAGATCTACTTTCTCCATCTAACAATTCAAGAAAATAAGTAAAATGAATAGCAGTTTCGAAGAATTTTCAAATAACAATGGTCGTATATTCCATGGGGATGCGTTGGAAGTTCTTAAGCAGATTCCTGATGAATCTGTAGATTTGATATTTGTTGACCCCCCATACAATATTGGTAAGAACTTTGCTGGTCGCAAGGATAAGTGGAATACAGATAAAGACTATCTTGATTGGTGTTATCAATGGATTGACCTTTGTATTAAGAAAGTTAAGCCTAATGGTTCATTGTACCTTATGACATCAACTCAATTCATGCCTATGTTCGAGACAAGGTATCTATTCTGTCAAGAATTATCTGGTCGTACGATAGTTCTGGTGTTCAAGCTAAAAAATATTTTGGCTCAATGTATGAGCCTATATTGTTTTGTGTCAAGGACAAGAAAAATTACATTTTTAATTCTGACGAAATTCTTGTTGAGGCAAAAACTGGTTCAAAGCGTAAACTGATAGATTACAGAAAAAATCCCCCACAACCCTACAAAAGCGAAAAAGTGCCAGGAAATGTATGGGATTTTGCAAGAGTGAGGTACAGAATGGAAGAATACGAAAACCATCCAACGCAAAAGCCCATTAGTTTGCTAGAACGTATAATAAAAGCGAGTAGTAATCCTGGAGATATAGTGTTAGACCCATTTTGTGGATCTTTTACTACCTGTTATGTTGCACAACAATTAGGCAGGAAATTCATTGGTATTGAAATTCAAGAAGAGTATTTTAAGATAGGTTTAAGACGTTTAGGCATTGCGCTGGAATATAAAGGCGAGAAGCTGGAACGAGAGAAAAAGTCGTACCAGTTAAAAGAGACAAAAGAACAAACTTTATTTAATTTTGCGTAACATGGAATCAACTTTTGCTTCATATATAAATGGTTATCTGAAAAAGAAATACGGCAAGGATGCAGAATTACTATTTTCTATTAGTCACATTTTGCAATATCTTGTTCACAAAACAAAAGCAGCAAACAAGGGTGCTAAAGCACGAGGCAGCTTTGCAAACCTTTACGCAATCTATGTTATCATAGAAGACTATCGTAATAATGGTTTCGATAAGTCAGGGCTATATTCTGATTATGAGGGTGCGCAATTTTCAGCTTTATTTATGAGACAACGAAAATTGCCTTTTGGTGCAAAGCTACAAACTGAAAGAGGACTATCTACACTTGTATAAAACTGGACGTACTAACGCAAATGATGGCGGAATTGATTTTGTCATGAAACCATTGGGACGTTTCTTTCAAGTAACAGAAACTTTAGATTTCAAAAAGTATTTTCTTGACATAGAGAAGATTGAACGATACCCATTGTCGTTTGCAATCAAGTCCGAAGAGTATACTGAAGAGTTGAAGAAAAAGTTGAAAACGGATGCGTTGAAGACATACGTCGTACAAAAAGTTGTTGAAGACTACCTTTGTTGTATAGAGGAGATTATCAACATTCCTCAGTTGAAGCATTATCTTGAAGAACTTGATGAACGAAATATGATTTCAGAAGTCCTTAAAGAGATAATTCTTCAAAGCAAAGTAGAGTTTAATTACGAAGAAGACTGACATGAATGACCCTTATTTTGAAAGCAAAGATTTCAGCATATACAACGGTGACAGTTTAGCATTAATTGACGCCTTGGAAGACAATAGTATAGATGTTGTTTTTGCAGACCCTCCATACTTCCTGTCGAGTGGCAGGAAGATGGATATTGCTGGACGTCATGTGCATTTTGGAAAAGGGATTTGGGACAGAACTCGTTCTAAAGAAGAAATTGACCTTTTCAACGACAAATGGATTCAAGCAGTACGTCCCAAAATGAAGAATGATGCAACAATTTGGATAACAGGAACTTTTCACAATATTTTTTCAGTAGAAAGATTGCTTATCAACAATGGTTTCAAAGTAATAAATCTTATATCATGGCAGAAGTCTAATCCAAGGGATATTGTAGATGGACAACATCTAACATTTTCAACAGAGATAATTATATGGGCTCGCAAATCACTACATGGTAAGCATTATTACAACCACAATTTAATGGTTCAACTAAATGGAGGGAAACCCTTAACTGATGTTTGGAAAATACCCACTATTGGTAGTTGGGAAAAAACATGTGGATATCATCCAACTCAAAAGCCATTACGGCTATTATACAGAATTATTACTTTCCGCTAAACTTTTAGAGGCAGAAAAAAATTAGGGCTGGATTCCTCGCTTGGAATTCAGCCCTTTTGGTTATTTTTGAACTGATAAAATACACAATAACCATGAGCAAAAGTACACATTTCTTCGGACAGCCGGTATTCGGACAACTGGTAAAGTTACTTGACCATGACAAAATCATTGAGATGAGCCGTTCTTTGGGTGGAGAACGCTATGTGAAGACGTTTGATGGGTGGCACCACCTCCTCACGATGCTCTATGCGGTCATCATGAGGTTCGATTCTCTGCGTGAGA
>CAVKBM010000011.1:0-46812 GCA_963654355.1 Bacteroidaceae bacterium
ATACATATCTATCGTCTAATATATAGCAGACAACATAGTTTTAATCATAGTTTAGACAATAGCAAATGAAATAGGGGAGACTACATAATCACCAATAGTCAATACGGCATATTAGTCTATATAATTCGCAATAAACCGAATTATAGCACAAAGCATAGGAGCGACAATAGCACAAACAATAAAAGACCCTATTTGAAGGACAATATGCATTGTAATAGTCATACCTATACTCAGCACAATAGGGGAATATATAAAGAAATGTATAGGGTTGCAAAAAATAATGCAGTCTTAAAAAGGAATCATTTTAGAATCAAATCCTGCATTTCCGCCATATCGCCAAGGAACACATCTATATCTACAAAACCTTTGATTCCACCAACAACGCCTTCCTCCGTGAACTGCCAAAACTTACAATCTTGTTCAGGCTTGTCGACCCCATAATGCGCCATCCAAAAACTATAGTCCGCAAACTCCTCCGTGTCGAAAATCTCATCATGAAACTTAGCGTATGTATAGATAATCGGTTTTACGCCATAATGTTTTGTCACCGTCTTAAGCCAAACTAAAACACGCTTACGCAACTCCGAGGAGGAGAGCCGACCTTGATATTCAACATCCAGCACGGGAACCAAATCACCTTTCTGCAACTTCGCCTCTTTGATGAAATGTTGCGCTTGTTGCTTCGCATCGCTCGTTACAGAGAAGAAATGATAAGCACCAAACAAAATCCCTTGTTCTTTTGCTCCTTTACGATTCTGAGCGAATTTAGGGTCTTTAATGGTAATTCCTTCTGTTGCCTTTGCGATCACAAAATCAACCTTCCTTTTTTTTGCCAATGTATCCTTAGTTAGCGTGTTTGTGATAGGGTGGAGGAGGAAAGAAACATTCTTCCAGTCTATATCTTCCTGATAATAGGAAATATCAATACCAACCACTTCTCTGTTTGGGAGAACAACATCGCTCGTCGATGGGTTTTTATAGAGAACCTTTTCCACCATACGGTATGCCTTTCGAAAAGTATAGGGCTTGAAAACGTACGTCAATCCAACAGATAGTAAAAAAACAGCACATACAGCCACCAGACCAACCTTCCACGAGAAATGGTCTAACAGCCTAATCGTCTTCTGTCCTCGTTGAGACTTTTGCGCAGCCATCTGCCTACGCTTCTGGCTCCGAGTGTTTTTGATTGTCTTGTTCGGTGTCGTCATTCTTCCGTTCGTAGAATGCAAACAAAATTACGCGAGAAATTCGGCACGTATGCTCAACGCCTCATTCTCATTCTGCTCCATGACCTCACGCTCGCCCGGACCCTTGTCGTTGATACCACAAAGGTGGAGGATACCATGGATAACAACACGGTAGAACTCCTCTTCGTAGGAGCAACCAAACTGCTCAGAATTGCTCTTCACAGTGTCCAAACTGATAAAAATATCGCCATTGATGATGTTGTCTTCCGTATCATCAAAAGTAATCACATCGGTGTAATAATCGTGCTGGAGATATTGACGATTGACCTCCAAAATCTTCTCATCGCTACAGAAAATGTAGGAAATTTCACCAACCCTATACCCATGTCTTTTGGCGACCTCTTTAATCCATGCCGTCACCTTTCGTTTGGCGATATGGGGCATCGCAATGTCTTCAGATTGATAGTATATCATCGTTTCATTTGTTTATTTCACTCAATAGTTCTTTCATAGTCTTCTTCAAAAGCGGATGTTTAAAATCTGGCGCAATCTCAGCCATAGGTTTCAACACGAAATCACGCTCATGCATCAGAGGGTGGGGGAGGGTCAATGTTTCAGTCTGCATCACCTTATCGTCATAAAACAAAATATCAACATCAATCACGCGATCTTCATAACCCTTGTGGGTATAGACACGACCCATCTCACGTTCAATCGCCTTTGCCATCTCAAGGCACGTCTGCGGTTCAATATCAGTCTCCAACAAGATTGCAGCATTAAAGAACTTATTGTCCGACTGAAACCCCCAAGGCTCCGTTTCATAAAGAGAAGAAAGAACCTTTATCTCACCCATAACCGAACCCAAAAGGATCGTCGCATTGGTGATATTCCTTTTTTTATCTCCTAAATTAGAACCTAAACCAATGTATATTTGTGCCATAAATCAGCAAAAGGGTGTACTTTCGCACACCCTTATTTCATTCTTGTTAATTGGTTTTAAACTTGAATTTGACCTCCGCCAATTCAGCATTGGCTTTCACAATCTTACTCTTCAGTCCCTCTTTGTAGTCCTTCAACTTTTGGGCTAACTGCTTGTCAGACAGTGCTATCATCTGAGCGGCAAGGATTGCAGCATTTTGTGCACCATTGACACCCACCGTAGCCACAGGGATTCCTGGAGGCATCTGAATGATTGAGAGCATAGCGTCCAATCCGTCTAACATACCTTTGATCGGCACCCCGATAACCGGCAACGAGGTACTCGCAGCGATGACACCAGGCAAAGCAGCCGCCATACCAGCACCTGCGATGATCACCTTAACACCACGGCCCTCGGCATTTTTCGCAAACGTCTCCACCTCGTCTGGCGTACGATGAGCAGACAAAGCGTTCATCTCAAAAGGAATCTCCATCTCGTCCAAAAACTTCGCCGCTTTTTCCATTACGGGGAGGTCGGACGTACTTCCCATGATTATACTTACTAATGCGTTCATACAGTAAAATCTTTATCTTAGACTTATCCTAAGAAGCTCTTCAATAAGCTGTTAGAAGAATTTTGTCTCAACTTCACGATGGCTTTCTCCTTGATTTGTCGAACACGCTCACGAGTCAAGTCAAAACGAAGTCCGATCTCATCTAACGAGAGCTCTTGATACTCGCCCAAGCCGAAGCTCATCTTCAACACCTCACGCTCTTTCTCGGTGAGAGTAGAGAGCGCACGTTCGATCTCACGGCGAAGAGAATCACGCATCACGCTACTATCGGCACGAGGAGAATCGGTATTCTCCAAGACATCGCCTAAAGAGCCGTCGCCATCTTCTCCGAAAGGTGCATCCAACGACTTAATCTGGTCAGGAATCTCTAAAACCTCGGCTATTTTCTCTTCTGGTACGTCCATCTCCTCAGATAGTTCCTCAACAGAAGGACGACGACCATGCTCCTGCTCAAAAGAAGAGATGGCTCGCTTTATTTTGTTCTGCAAACCCACCTGGTTGAGCGGCACACGCACGATGCGCGACTGTTCAGAGAGGGCTTGTTGGATGGATTGACGAATCCACCATACGGCAAAGGAGATGAACTTGAAACCACGCGTCTCGTCAAAACGATCAGCGGCCTTAATCAACCCAAGGTTACCCTCGTTGATAAGGTCGGTAAGGCTCATACCCTTATTTTGATACTGTTTAGCAACTGACACCACGAAACGAAGGTTGGCGCGGACAAGCTTGTCTTTCGCCTTGTCATCGCCGTTTCTAATCCGCTGCGCCAACTCTACCTCCTCATCTGTGCCGATCAAGGGTTCTTTTGAAATGTCTTGTAAGTACTTCTCCAAAGAAGCGTCACGCACGGTGATGGAATTGGTAATTTTCAGCTGTCTCATTATCTATAATATTTTTTCGGGCGCAAAAATAATCTTTTTTTCGTTAAAAAGAGATTATTTTTTCATAATATCAGATTTTTTTTGTATGCGAGAAAAGGTTCAACGCCTTATTTTACAAATTTCAACTGTCGTGATTGCACTATTTTACAAATTTTCAACGTGCTGATTGCCTTATTTTACATCTTATATTGCTGATTATAAATGCATTAACTAATTTCAAGTGGAAAAACGTAATAAAATCACTGTGAAAATGACTTATTTGCTTTGCTCATTCTACTTAGCCTGCAAATTCTCAAACTCGGCATATTGCGCATCATATCTTGTCTTAGATGAATATCCCTTCTTTGAACATTGCAATTGCGTTGCATCTAATTCAACAGCAACGTCAATGTCTACGCAAACATACATTTCGGTCGTGTTGATGATGTTGTAACGATCTGGCTCAACATCATCGGTGGCAACCACTTTGTACTCGCCAACTATGCGAAACAGATGTTGGTCGCTGTCATTGCGATGGTGGAACAAAACAAAGCCCAATCGTTGCAAATGCTCCACAATCTCCATCGTGTCCTTGGTGTACTTGAGACCAACTGCCAATTTACCATTCAATAGAAATGTCAAGATTCCATTGTATTACATTTCGAGCATAGGTGTATTGTTTGAAGATGCTTTCTCTGCCTAATTCGTTCCCCATCTTGTAGTATTTCGAGTCGCCAATATAATAGGTGTTCTCGCTCTCATTTTCAACAAGACTTTTCGCAGTGTACAAATGGTCAACGATTTTACCATCATATTGCTTTTTATCCATACCATCGGGTAGGGGATTATCGCCAATGAGCGCATCAATAATGGCTTCGAACACGATGTGGAAACTTTTCACCAAGAGGTATTCCTTTCGGTCGGTGTTGACAAACACTTGTCGCGACTCGTCGAAGAAGGCATAGCAGAGTTGCCACAATTGCAACGCCTTGTCGGAGAAATATTTGTACTTGATTTGTTGCAAGCGCACCAAACCGTAGCCACCGAGGTACTTTTCGAACTGCTTTCCCGTGATGAGAGGGAAGTTACAGTTGATGTTCTTCTCGAAGCCGTAGGTATCACCAATATAATTAAGGATAGAGAAGAAGATGGTGAGCAGCTCCTCGTCGAAATTGATTTTTCGTTTCTTATTCACTGGACTCAAATAGACAATCACATCGTCTTGCACGATTGCCGATGTTTTGGATATTGTCCGTGTCCAGTTGATTTTGTTATGCCCCGCATGTGTATTTTTCAACACATAGAAGAAGAAACTCTGATTGTCACGGTTGAACTGAACGAGTGCCAGAAGAATGTCAAGGAAGGTGTTGCTTTGACGACGATTACCTCTCCCCGCATGTGCTATCTTCTTCTGGTAGACGATGTTAGCGTCGTTGCGAGCATCATTTTTGTATACCACGATAGCACGGTATATCCAGACAGCAAACTTGTAGACGAAGTCCTCTTCCTCCTTGGCAATGAATGTTTTGTTGGCTTTGAAATCGATGATGTCGCACGGTTCGTACTTGCCGAACACCAATTCCCGACCATCCACATCCTTGAGCATCACTTTAGGAAGAATAAAAACGCAGTCGCCTATCGAGACATTGTAGTAATATCCCACGTAGTGGAGCAACACCTTGCCTGACACGTTCTCCAAAGCGTCAATGCCTTGAAGCACATCGTGTACATCGGCAGCGTTGTAGGGGTATTCTTCTATGAGAATGCGCATAAGAGGTTATTTTTGACAGCTATTCACTCGACAGCCCACTGCGATAATAACGTCCAAATTAAAAACGTTGGACGCAAATCTTGCACACAATCAGGATTTTGTTTTCCTTCTCCATAGTTTATTTTACATCTTCTTTATTGTCCAATGCATCTAAACCCAGATTCTTCAAAAACAGCTCTACTTTCTCACTCACCACTTTCGTCTTATTACCCTCAAGGGTATAGAATTTGTCGAAAGTGAGTTTGCCGTTCTCGCCATCGCGGAATGCATCGCCCTCAAACTCCATGTCTTTGAACACCTCGTTCCAGAGGTAAAACACCACTTTCCCGACAAATGTTTCGGTGTCGATCACACCATTTCTGGCTTTACAAAAGAAATATCCCAACTTCTTATCCTCCGAATAGGTTACCTTGTAGATACGTTGGTTAATCTCTTCAAGGAAATGCCACCAATCATATCGGTTGCCGTTCACCTCAATCACATAGTTCAGACCCACGTTGTTGATAGGCACATATTGCCAGTCCCAACGGCGTTTGAAAGCCGAGTCGATAGGGAAGAGGCTCTGGTCGCTCGTGTTCATGGTCGCCCAAACGTAGAGGTTGTTGGGGAGCAAGAGGATGTCGCCTGCCAACACCAGCGATGCGATATTCGAATCACCGTAGACTGCCTCTAAAGTATTTTTTACGCCATCCAAATTGATGTTTGTAAACGCCTTTGTCAAAAACTTCTTCATGTCGGCATCCGCCTTGATAGGGTATTCCGACATTCTTTTCTATTGAATTTAACGGCATTGCATTTATAAATGCCAACACTGTTTCTACTGTGAGATTTTACCTCTGCAAATTGGTGATGCTTCTGCCATACTCTACTTTTTTACCGAAAAATCCAAGTAATAAATTCCTTCGCCAATCAATGTTACGTCTATGCTGGTGCGACCGTACCTTTTCAAATCAGATTTGGTAATGGTATAATCCAGACTTACCCCTAATCGTTTTCTGAAATACTTGCCAAGAATAGACTTCTTCGGGCTGCTACTCAACTGTTTAGGATAAACCAAACCATTTATCGGACCCGTCTGTCCTTCCAATAACCCCATCATCTTCTCTCCATCGTCCCATATCAACTCTATCTCGTCATTCTCTCGGTTCTTTCTCCCTTTCGAGTCAACATTCTCAATACCAACATATTTCTTAGGAGGAAAAAGATTTGGGAAAAGTTTAATGAGGTCATTTGTTATGCGTATGTAAGCATCTCCTTGGGCTACATGTCCATTGCTTAGTCCCCAGTTCAAGCCCGACTTCGGACTCACCTCTCCGTCTTTGTCTGTGAGTGAAATGCGACAAGTGTTTTGAGCTATCAAAGGCTGCTCTTGTTTGCTTTTCCCCGACGCACTCGTGATTTTGCTTACCTCAACCTCCGAACTTTTGCAGTTTATAGCATGCTCTTCAACATAATCACAATACGCTTTGAGCGTAGGAAACGTGTTCCTTTCCGCATCGGACAAAATCTCCTTATAGTCGTTCATCAAACCATTCACAGAAAAATTTGCCGACCCTACCAAGGCACGTTTAATCAAATCATCACAATTCCAAATGTAGATTTTCGAGTGAACAGGGATAGTTGAATAAAGAATCGTTACGTTGGGATAAGTCTCCTGTATCTCTACCAAAGCCTTATGCAAAGGTTGTTTTATACGTTCGCACCCATACATTCCGTAAATAATCGTGATGTCAACACCGCTACATGTCTCACACAAATCTTTTATGGGTTGATAACCAACATATCCCGAAACAATTATGATGTTATTCGAGAAAATAAGATTTCCCTGCATCCCCAAAACAGTTTCCTTTAGATTTTTACAGTATAACATATTATATTGTATTTCTCTATTAATCTATACAATGCTGACGCAACAATCTTCGCAAAATCCACAGGAACAGCATTTCCAATCATCTTATACTGAGCCATATTAGGACCCAAGAACTCAAAATCATCTGGAAAAGTCTGCAGTCTCGCAGCTTCTCTAACAGTTATACTTCTCGCCTGATCGGGATCTGGGTGGATATGTCTCATTCCATCCTTATACAGATGCGCTGGAATTGTATTGCTCGGCTCATCATTTCGCAAAACATAGTATTTGTGTATGTTACTTTGCTTTCCTGTGATTTTCGTGTATAACTCTTTCAGTTTCTCAATGTTCACATACTCTTTTCTGCCAGAACGAATATCCTCCGCCAAAAAACGAAAAACTTCAATGTCTCTTTTGCTATGGAAGCGAGGGACATGATTTAGCACCGCTTCCGAACAGATGGGCGCATGCGAATATTTTTTTCCATTTACCCGAAGAGGTTCATCAAAAGGGTATATTTTCGGAAGATCGCCGATCGCATCAAAAACGGTTCTCTGTTTTCTTTTAAGAGAAGGCATGATTTCCTTGTAAAAATCTGAAATCATCTTATCAGAAACAGACTCTGAAGCACCCTGTTTATCAAACACATCCATTCGTATTCCTATGATTATCACACGTTTACGATGTTGTGGAATGCCATAATCTGCCACCTCGAAAAGCGTTTCCTTGAAATTTTCTGCCACCTTATATCCAGCCTTCAAGAATGTTTCACGAATACGATCCACGATAGGGTAGCCATCTGGAGCTGCACTCAATAAACCGATAACATTCTCAAAAACAAAAAACTTGGGCTTGAAATGTTTGACAATTCTAACGTAACTCTCAAACAAATAATTACGGTAATCATTCTTCATTCCGTGTTCGTCGCGTATACGTCCTGCAAGGGAATACGCTTGACAAGGAGGACCGCCTACAATAACATCAACCGATTGATTTCCAATCAATTTTGCAAGTCCATCATTCTTTCCATACTCTGCAACCTCATATCCGTTAATGAGTTCATCCGTCCTTTGTATATCAAAACGAATAACCTCATTTTGAGCGTTTGCATGATTCCATCGCTTGCTTAGCCTATTGGCAAGGGTCAAGCAAGGGTACTCTTCCCACTCAACACATGCTAATGTGTCAAAATGCCCCTCCTGTAGGAAACCTTCAAGAAGCCCGCCACAACCCGCAAATAATTCTATAGTATGCAGTTTCTGAATCATTTAATCAAGATAGTCTAAAATCTTCTTTGCCAAAGCGTATGCCAATAACACAGGAACAGCATTTCCAACCTGTTTGTTCTGCTGTGTTCTATTTCCAGTGAACACGAAATCGTCAGGGAAAGACTGTAATCTTGCACTTTCCCTCACTGTTGGACAGCGATCCCATTTGTAATGAAAGTTGTTGCGATGACCTGTATCTATTGTCCGTGATGGCTTATCACTTGCGTATCGTGTCCACGCCATGTGGAAGTTTCTGCTTTCACCAACACCTTCAGGCAAATCCTTATAATTTCCGCCATCGGGAACCTGTGCAATCACCTCTTTGACAAAATCTTTATGTTTCACAGAAACATGGTTATATAAAATATTGCAATTTCCACGCATTTGCCTCTGGAAATCAGTTTCTGGTGCTTGCGTATACGAAGATATTTCTTCTCCCAGTTCCTCAATAAGAGGTGGAAGATCTGAAATGGCTTGTTTACAAGTGATATAATCCTTTTCAGTTAGTACTGCTCGAGGAAATTCATATTTCACAGCACTATTCTTCAGGCCAACAAATACAAGCCTTTTCCGAATTTGAGGCACACCATAATCTGCAGCACATACAATCTTGCAGTTTACATTATACCCCATCTCAGTGAATCTTTTGATAATCTCATCTTTCACCGCACCCTTGTAAAGTTTTGCCATTCCAGGAACATTTTCTATAAGAAATACTTGAGGTTGGTAACGACGCACCGTCTCAATCATCGCAAGATAAAGTTTATTCCTTTTATCCTCAAAATTGCGTGGCCCAGTCAAACTAAACCCCTGACATGGAGGACCTCCAACTATAACATCAACTGACCGCCCCACAATAACTTCATCAATTTTATCAAACGAATCAGGAGCAGATAAATCCAAATTTAGTCCAACCGCTCCTTTATGATTTTTTTCGAAAGTATTAAGAGCACTTTGCTCAATATCCACACCAAGCAAAGTCTTGTATCCTGCCTCTTCAAAACCTTTAGACAGTCCGCCACAGCCACAAAACAAATCAATGATAGTATATTGAGAATCTTTAGCCATCTGAAATATTTTAGGGAATACAAAGTTACAAAAAAGAGAGGATAGACACGAACGGAGAGGCAGTCACCCCTTAATCTCCTCCGCCGTCAGTCCTGTAATCTCCGCTATCATCTCAACGGACATTCCTTTGGCAAGCATTGTTTTCGCAATCTCGATTTTGCCTTCGGTTCGTCCTTCTTCCTTTCCTTCCGCCCGACCTTTCTCAATTCCTTTCGCCATCCCCTCAGCAATGCCCTCCAATTTGGCATTGCCCAACACATCATTCTGAATCATGATGGCGTTGAGATGCTCATCGTAGGCGTGACGCTCGGAGTCGGACATCTCGTAATATTTCAACCGCTCACGAGCCTCTTGCAATCCTGGGGCTTTCGTTTCGGAATCAATGACACCGTTCTTCAGATAGTTCACCCACTCCTCCAATGGTGATTTCGCCACCTTGTTGAATTCGTTGACACGAATCAGAATGTAGGTCGGGAAAATCTCCGAAGACGACTTCCGAATGAGATTGTCCTTCTCTTTCGCACTGACAATCAACTCATCATTGGTGTGCATACCAATGAACTTGTTTTGACCGATATAGATATAGTCCGAACCCTTGCCCAAATCAAAATAGAGTATGCTGATTGAGTAGACCTTCTTCACCTCCTTGTAACTGTTGCCAAGGTTGATATGCTCTGTGATGGCCTTCGCCACACCGTACAACACTCGCTCAAGGTAGTATAACTCGCTGGTATTCTGCACCTCCACGATGATAATCTCGCCCTTGCTGTTCTTCGCCTTTATGTCCACTCGGTTGAATTTGTCGTCCTCTGCCGCTTGGTTGCCTTCGCTCTCAAGTATCTCCAACACCTTGATCTTCTCGTTGAGAAAAACGGTGAGAAAACCATCTAACACATCAAAATTAGCCTTTTGACGCAACAACCGCTTTATCGCCCAATCAAACCGTATGTACCTGTCTTTGAGTTCCGCCATAATAAATCCTCCTAAAATCTTCGATAAGAAACAACGCAAATGTACAAAACAAAACAAAGAATCGCAAGACTCTTTGGACGGTCTTACGATTCTATAAATTTCAAAGCATTACAGCAAATCCATTCTTTTTACATCACCTTTTCATATCGCATATCAAAAAACAATCAGACTTAACATCTATCTCTATGTATAAGATAGAAGTTTCTGTTTCGCAGTTTGATCTAATGGTTACATCTCTTACTCATGTCAACCGTGAATCCTTCATCATCAGCATCCATAAATTTTCCTCGCGCAACAAGAAAGTCTATCAACTCTCCTGCCGTCATGTTCTGAGCAGAACAGGTGTAGAACCTCGCCTCATCACCAAACTTCGCTATAATCGATTTCTTTAACTCTTCCTTTGTTTGATATGTATTGCCTTGCATCATATCCAAAACCTCATGTCCATGTATCTGCTTCATAATTTAAAAAAATTTAGGAGTGAAGGCTCTTCCCAGAGACCTCACCCCAATGAAATATCCAATCTATTGACATTACAAATGCAAAAACTACTTAACCTCCCAGATGTCGTTAGTCTCTAACAATTCCTCAAAGTTATGATACTTTTTCTTTGTCTTGATATCCTCGATCTGCTCTGTAACAGCATCATCGTATGTAGGGGCTTCTACATCACGAATAACACCCAAAGCCACTGGAAAGTCAGGACCCTCCATCAAAGCTAACTTCAACTGAAGAGTATTATCTTGACAGTGAGCATCATGTACCAAAAGATCCTTCTCTGTGATACCATTCTCACCAATCTTAACTACTTTAATTCCAAAACCATCCTGCATCAAACCAAACTCATTGTTCTCTCCAAAAACCATTGGCTGTCCATGCTTCAGATAGATGGCATTCTTTTTCCTTCCTTCTGCACTGTAAACACTCTCATGTGTTCCATCATTGAAGATGACACAATTCTGAAGGATCTCACATACGGAGGCTCCCTTGTGCTGCTGAGCGGCCTTCAATATTTCAACAGTACCAGGAGCATCAGTTGCAACGGCACGGGCAAAGAAATGTCCTCTTGCACCGAAACAAAGCTCTGCAGGACGGAATGGATCCTCTACTGTTCCATAAGGAGACGACTTGCTGACGAATCCTCGAGGTGAGGTAGGGGAGTATTGTCCCTTTGTCAACCCATAGATACGGTTGTTCAAAAGTATCATATTGAGATTGATATTGCGACGGTTAGCATGAATAAAATGATTTCCTCCAATAGCTAAACCATCTCCATCTCCTGAAATCTGCCAAACTGTCAAATTTGGGTTTGCAACCTTCGCACCTGTTGCAATAGCAGCCGCACGACCGTGAATGGTATTCATACCATAAGTTGCCATATAGTGAGGCAAACGGCTTGAACAACCAATTCCTGAAATAACCGCTATGTTGTGAGGGGCAATTCCTATCTCGGCCATAGCCTTGTGGAGTGACGCCAAGAAAAAGTGGTCACCACAACCTGGACACCAACGAGGCTGTCCTTTTTTGAAATCTTTTGCTGTGTATTTGATATCTGTGCTCATTTCTTTTTCTCTTTAAAACGGTTATTTTTCGTATATCGCATCAAACGCTCTCACAAGATCGGCTACTGCAAACGGTTGTCCTTTTACTTCGTTAAACTGATATGGAGCAAAATTATCCACCTTCATGCGCAACCATCCAGCGAACTGTCCTAAGTTTTGCTCTGCAACAACCACCTTCTTGTACTTCTTAAGCACTTCTGATGTGTTCTTTGGCAATGGGTTGATGTATTTGAAGTGTGCCAAAGCAACCTTCTTGCCTGCAGCTCGCATCTCGTCCATAGCGGCGTGCAAATGTCCGTATGTTCCACCGAAACCGACGACGAGAAGTTCTGCATCCTCCTTGTCTCCCTCGACCTCCACATCTGGCACTTGAATTTTATCAATCTTAGCCTGACGAAGATGTGTCATCAGATTATGGTTCTCTGGATCTGTAGAAATCGCTCCTGTTTTATTGTCTTTTTCCAAACCTCCGAGGATGTGGCAGAACCCTTCTGTTCCTGGTACCGCCCAATAACGTGATCCTTGTTCGTTTCTTTGGTATGGTGTCCATGTTCCCTTCATATCAGGAGTAACGTATGGAGGATTGATGGCTGGATATTCCGCCAACTTCGGAAGTTTCCATGCGGCAGATCCATTTGCCACAAAAGCATCAGTCATCAAAACAACCGGTGTCATGTGTTCCAAAGCAATCTTACATGCCATATATGCAGCGTCAAAGCAATCTGTAGGCGACGTCGCAGCAATGACTGGCATTGGGGATTCTCCGTTACGACCGAAAAGACATTGTAAAAGATCTGTCTGCTCAGACTTGGTTGGAAGTCCTGTTGCAGGGCCACCACGTTGAACATCAAGAACAACCAAAGGTAACTCCATAATAACGGCTAAGTTCATAGCCTCCGACTTCAAACAGATACCAGGCCCTGAAGTTGAAGTAGCAGCTAACGCACCTGCGAATGAAGCTCCAACCGCAGAAGCACACCCTGCAATCTCATCCTCACACTGTACCGTTGTGACTCCCAATGATTTATGCTTGGAAAGTTCATGAAGGACATCAGTTGCAGGAGTGATAGGATACGACCCTAAATAGAGTTTTAGACCTGCCTTCTCAGCAGCGGCAATCAAACCATACGCCGTAGCCTTGTTACCGTTAATATCCATATAACGACCCTTCTTCGACGCATCCTTAGTTTCAACACGGTAAGTGTGAGAAACAGAAGAGTGCGTGTTGTGTCCATAGTCGTATCCAGCCTGAATAACCTTGATATTTGATTCAGCCACACCTGGCTTCTTTGCGAATTTCTCTTTCAACATGTTGAAAGCAATCTCAATGTCGCGGTTGAACAACCAGCAAACCAGACCGAGGGCAAACATATTACGACACTTAAGGATCGCCTTCGCCTCCATACCAGAGTCTGCCAAACAATCCTTCACCATTTGCGTGATAGGAGCGGCGATGACATCCTGCTTGATTCCCATCTCTGCAACTGCGTCGAGAGTTTCAAAATTGGCTTTTTTAAGGTCTGCCTCCTTGAAAGAGTCTGTATCAATGATGATTGCGGAAGTTGGCTTACAAAATTTGTACTGCGTCTTGAGCGCAGCAGGATTCATAGCGACCAAAACATCGCACTTATCACCAGGTGTGAACACCTTGCCTGCGCCAATATGAACCTGAAAGCCTGACACTCCTGTCAACGAACCCTGTGGAGCGCGAATATCTGCCGGATAATCTGGGAACGTACAGATGTCATTACCTACTGTAGCGGAAATAGTTGAGAAAATATTTCCCGCCAACTGCATTCCGTCTCCGGAGTCTCCCGAAAAACGTACCACCACATGGTCTAATTCTTCAACATTTGCCATAACTAATAAATAGTCTATTTAGAATTACAATTTCTCGTACAAAGTTAACATAAATATAAGCAAAAACGGCTACTATAGTGCATTTTTTTTCAGTTAAAAGCGCATTTGTAGCAAAAATTCACAATTTGCTCGTTTTTATTAGCATACGTTCACTAAATAAGCCATTCCTTACGCATTTAAAATATTTTGTGCTTTCCGTTTGTCATTCTCCAATGCTTCCCGTAATGCCTCTTTAGATGAAAATTTGCATTGTCTTCGCATAAAACATACAAATTCGATTTTTATGGACTTCCCATAGAGATCTTCTTCATAGTTAAATAGGTTAACCTCTATCGTGTTTTCTCCATTCTCTTCAAAGGTAGGACGATTGCCTATGCACGCCATTCCATCGTATTTTCTTCCATCCACCAAAACATGTACGGCGTACACACCCAACGCAGGTATTATCTTATTGAAAGAGGACGGTCGAACATTTGCTGTCGGAAAACCTATTGTCGTACCAATGCGATTTCCATGCACCACCTCTCCTTGAATGGAGTAAACATAGCCTAACAGTTCTTCGGCTTTCTCGAGATCTCCCTCGCTGATGAGCTTACGGATAACAGTCGAACTGACATGCTCCCCATTAGGAGAGAAATTCGGAGCGTGAGAAACCTCAATGCCCAACTGCCGACCGTATTCGCAATATTCATTGATTCCTTCGCTACGGTTATGTCCAAAACGATGATCATAGCCAATGACAAGATGCTTCACCCTCAATTTCTCTTTCAACACATTCTTCATAAAACAAAAAGCAGAATATTGCGACAACTCGACCGTGAAAGGAATCTGATAACAATAATCAACTGTCAATCGTTGCAACAATTCGTTTTTTTCTTCAATCGTATTGAGCAACTTAGGTTGATATGCTTCATTTAAAACCGTTCGCGGATGTGGCCAAAAGGTGAGCAACGCCGACCCTAAACCCTCTGCAATGGCCGTCTCTTTAAGATAATCAATAAGGAAACGATGCCCTCTATGCATACCATCGAAGAATCCCATTGTAAGGACTAAGTCCTTCTCTGGCATTATATTCATGTCTTTTACGATCTTCATCTTTTAAATATAAACAACAAAAAGAAAAAAATTATTACTTTTACCCTCACAAAAATTTTGCAAGTCGCTTAATTTTTCTATCTTTGCCAACGCTTTTGCAAATGTAACAAAATAAGTTTTAATTGCAAAAGGGGCCCATAGCTCAGTTGGTTAGAGCACCTGACTCATAATCAGGGAGTCACAGGTTCAAGCCCTGTTGGGCCCACAAAAAAGGAAGACGAATGTCTTCCTTTTTTTGCATCCACACAAATACCTAAAATCAAAAAACGAGGTGTACATTAGGGTACACCTCGTTCCTATTCCCACTTTAATACGCTATCGAATGTTTGCTATACTGATAATATCGGCAAAGACACCAGCAGCGGTTACGGCAGCACCCGCTCCATATCCACGAATCATCATTGGATCTTGATAACGTGCCGTGTTGATGATGATTTGATTGTTACTACCCCGCAAGTCATAGAATGGGTGCGATGGTGCAACGGCTTGCAATCCAACACTTGTCTTGCCATTCTCCAATTTAGCGACAAAGCACCAATGCTTTCCTTCTGCTTCAACCACTTTTCTCTTCTCCTCAAACTCCGCATCATAGGCTTCCACCTTCTTCCAAAAGTCATCTAAAGTTCCCTCAAAGAAATCATTTGGAATGAACAAGTTTTTCTCAACATCGTCTTGCTCAACTCTGATGCCAGATTCCCTCGCGAGGATAACCAACTTCCTGATTACATCCTTTCCACTCAAATCGATACGAGGATCTGGCTCAGCGAAGCGAGCCTCCATGGCCATACGTATAGCCTTGCTCAACGGCACATCTTTACTAATGGTGTTGAATATGAAATTTAACGTTCCAGAAAGAACAGCCTCCAACTTCACTATTCTGTCTCCACTGAAAATCAAATCATTAATTGTATTTATGATTGGAAGTCCTGCTCCCACATTCGTCTCATACAAGTATTTGATGCCTCTCTGACGAGCAATGCTCTTCAACTCCATGTAGTTGTCATAATCACCAGAAGCTGCAATCTTGTTAGCGGCTACGACAGAAATATTATGGAGCAACAAATCTTTATAGATATTTGCAATCGCTCCACTTGCCGTACAGTCAACAAAGACACAATTGTAAATATTGAGGTCTATCAACGCTTGCTTGATAATCTCTGGAGTTGAGGTCATTCCCTCTTTCAGTTTGTCTCGGAAAGTCGTCAAATCAACGCCGTCTCGATCCAAGATGTAATGGCTCACATCTGCGATACCAATGACTTTAACCAGCAGATTATTTTGCTTCAAA
Organism: Bacteroidaceae bacterium; assembly: GCA_963654355.1. Lineage (GTDB taxonomy): Bacteria > Bacteroidota > Bacteroidia > Bacteroidales > Paludibacteraceae > UBA1181. The sequence continues at coordinate 16,277 of CAVKBM010000011.1, forward strand.
AGCAAATCCTTCTGGGTGTGCAATTGCTCCAAAAGACTTCCTCCGACAGTACCTGTTCCAACAACAAAGAGGTTTAACTGCTGATATTCCGACAAGAAAAAAGACTCATGGATGCTATTCAACGCTTTACGTAGGTCTACTTTTTTCACCACACACGAGATGTTAGTCTCCGAAGATCCTTGCGCTAAAGCGATTATATTGATATTGTTACGTCCCAGCGCATTGAACAACTTACCTGCTGTCCCCGTTGCCTGTTTCATATTGTCTCCGACAATCGCGATCGTTGCCAAATCCTTCTCGGCAGACACTGAGTTGATTGCCCCCATTGCCATCTCTTCAGCAAATTCATCGCTCAAAAGATCCATCACCAACTCGGCATACTCCGATTGAACACCGATAGTGATTGAACTTCCTGACGATGCCTGTGAAACAAAGAATGTCTGTATGTCGTTGTAATCCAATTTCATAAAGATTCGACCATTCACATTGTGAACGTTTACCAAACTCATCCCCTGAATGGTTACCAAAGCAGTTTCTCCAATAGACGAGATCCCTTTGATGGTTTTCTCATCCTTAATGTCTGTAGAAATAAGCGTTCCCTTTTCCGATGGCTTATTAATATTCATTATCTGAATAGGCGTGTTCGACACATACGCTGGGTATAGGGTAGGGGCGAACAATACAGAAGCTCCAAAATTACATAACTCCATCGCTTCAGAATAACTCAGATGCTCGATTTTGTATGCCTTGCTGATCACAGCAGGGTCGGCAGTCATAAATCCATCCACAGACTTCCATATTTCCACCTTCGATGCGCCTAATGCCGCTCCTATCAACGCAGCGGTATAATCAGATCCTCCTCTGCCCAATGTCGTAACATCATCATTCTCGGCATCTGAAGCAATGAATCCAGGCACGACAATGCGTTTCGCAGAAACCTTTGAAAACTGTTCTTTAATCAACTTATACGTTAAGTCAAAGTCTACGTTAACGTGTCCTAAACAATCATTTGTCTTAATGAAATTGCGACCATCCAACCACTGAGCGTCGATAAAACGACTCACTACGAGTGAAGAAATCCTCTCTCCGTATGACAAAATAGCATCTTCGGTCTTGGAAGTCAAATCTTTAATCAAGAATACGCCCTTCAATATGTTTCTCAATTCGTCGTGAAGGACTTCCACCTCCTTGAGAATGTCCAACCGGGAAGAAGAGCCAACAGAACTTTCTATCAACTCTGTATGGATGGCAACGATTTTATCCAAAGTCTCGGTATAGGAAGCATTTCCTTGCACAGCCAAAGTTGTGGTCTCGACCAGCATGTCTGTGACTTTTTCAACTGCTGAAACGACAATCACTACGGGTTCATCTACGCCCTCGACAATTTTCTTGACCTGCTGCAAGTTTTTTATGGAGCCTACGGATGCTCCACCAAATTTTAGAACTTTCATACCTTTATCTAATTGTAAATTTTTTCTCTTTCTTAGAGTCTCGCAAAATTAACCATTATAATTTAATTCCACGTTCTACTCCTTATAATATGCTATCATCAACACAAGCGCATGCTATTTCAATAAATCGGGACGTAACCGCCTCGTTCTCTCCACAGCTTGTTCGTATTCCCACTCCTTAATCTTCGCTTCATTACCAGACAACAAGATATCGGGAACTTTCCATCCTTTATATTCCGCAGGGCGCGTATAGACGGGTGGCGCCAATAGGTCATCCTGAAAACAATCTGACAAGGCAGACTGCTCGTCACTCATTGCTCCAGGGATAAGCCGCACAATAGCATCTGTCATTATGCATGCCGCCAACTCTCCCCCCGTCAAAACATAATCACCTACAGAAATCTCCCTCGTTATCAGATGTTCTCTGATTCGATGATCAATCCCTTTGTAATGTCCGCAAAGGACAATTATATTATTATATAATGAAAACGAATTGGCAATTTTCTGATTGAAAACTTCACCATCTGGCGATGTATAAATCACCTCATCGTAGTCGCGTTGCGACTTCAAATAGGTAATGAGGCGATCTATCGGCTCGATCTGCATCACCATACCGGAACTGAACCCAAAAGCATAGTCATCAATCTTCTTATGCTTGTCTAAAGTATAGTCGCGGATGTTATGCACCACTATTTGTGCCAACCCTTTCTCTTGAGCTCGCTTCAATATTGAATGATTCAAAGGGCTGGTCAACAGTTCTGGGACTCCAGATAGGATATCAATCCTCATGAATTTCTATCTCTTTAATTTTGACATAAACCGCTCAATATCAACAACGAAACGTTGATGCTCGGCCGTTCCAATAACATTGCCATTCTCATCTTTTGCCTCGATACTGAATGCTCTTTTTTTTCCGTCTATAAAATAAAGTGTTGCTTTCACCGTCACTTTCGTACCAATAGCGGACGCTTTCAAATGCTTCACATTCATCTCTGTACCAACAGTAGTACTTCCTTCAGGATTCTCACAGGCTACCAATTTCATCGCCGTGTTCTCCATAAAAGCCACTAAGGCTGGAGTTGCCAGCACCTGAAGACTACCCGAACCCATTGCAACAGCGGCATCTTGCTCCCTCACCGTAAAGGTCTGAACAAGCGATTGTCCGACTTCCATATTTCTCGAATTTATATCATTAACTATTAGCAATCATTGTCTTAAAACTCAGATGTAAAATGGAATTTAATCTTCGGAAAATCCGTCTGAGCCATTTGCAATATATAGCCAGAATCTGCTAAAAAGACATCTCTATCTTCCTTGTCCTTTGCCATATATTGATATTTTCTCTTTTTGAAATTGTCTAATGCCTCGGCATCATCACTCTCTACCCAACATGCTTTGTAAAGGTTGATAGGTTCCCAACGACATTTCGCATTGTACTCGTGTAGAAGTCTGTATTGAATAACCTCAAACTGCAACTGACCTACCGTACCTATAATTTTTCGTCCATTGAATTGGTTGACAAAAACTTGTGCAACACCTTCATCCATCAACTGCTCTATTCCTTTCGCTAACTGTTTGGCTTTCATAGGGTCGTCATTTTCAATATATTTGAACATTTCAGGAGAGAAACTTGGCAGTCCGCGAAAATGGATATTTTCTCCCGACGTCAATGTATCTCCAATCTTAAACGTTCCTCCAGAATCTGGCAAACCGACGATATCGCCTGGCCACGCTTCATCCACCGTCTCTTTCTTCTGCGCCATAAAGCAAGTCGGACTTGAGAATTTTAACATCTTATTGCTTCTAACGTGTTTGTAGTTGACGTTTCGTTCGAACTTACCTGAACAAACCTTGACGAAAGCGATACAGCTGCGATGGTTAGGATCCATATTGGCATGTATCTTGAAGACGAATCCCGTAAAATTGGACTCCTCCGGCTTTACGACTCTCTCCTCTGTCTGCGTTGGCTGTGGGCTAGGAGCAATCTCGCAGAAACAGTCTAACAACTCCTTCACACCGAAATTGTTCAATGCACTTCCAAAAAAGACAGGAGCGACTTTTCCAGCCAAATAATCCTCGACATTCAACTCTGGATAAACACCTTCAATCAACTCTAAATCATCTCTCAACTGCTTTGCATCTTCTTCTCCAACACGCTCGTCCAACTCCTTGCTGTTGATATCCTTAATCTCAACGTTCTCGGTGATAATCTGCTTGTTCGGCGTATAGAGATTTAATTTTTTTTCGTATATATTGTAGACTCCTTTAAACTTGTCTCCTTGATTGATCGGCCAGGTGAGAGGACGAACATGAATGGCGAGCTCCTTCTCCAATTCGTCCATCAAATCGAACGCATTGTTTCCGTTGCGATCCATCTTATTGACGAACACGATAACAGGCGTGTTACGCATACGACATACATTCATCAGTTTGCGCGTCTGCATTTCAACTCCTTTCGCACAGTCAACCACGATGATTACACTATCCACAGCCGTCAACGTACGAAACGTATCCTCTTGGAAGTCCTGGTGTCCTGGGGTATCCAGAATATTGATTTTGAAGCCATTATAATCAAAAGCCATCACGGACGTAGCGACAGAAATACCACGCTGCTTCTCAATCTCCATCCAGTCGGATGTCGCCGTTTTCTTGATTTTGTTAGATTTCACCGCACCCGCAATATGTATCGCACCTCCAAAAAGCAACAATTTCTCCGTCAATGTGGTTTTTCCAGCATCTGGGTGGCTAATAATGGCAAAAGTTCTTCTCCTCTTTATCTCTTCTGATAAGCCCATATATAAAGTCTACAATTTTTTGTACAACGTGCAAAGTTATGAAAAAGTTTGGGTTCTTCGTTTTTTAGAATCGCTTCAATCTCCTAAAACAACAATACCATTCAGAATCTCATAATCTTCCGTCACATATTTTTTCATGATGAAATGATAAACATTGTCATAGCCAACCGACCATGTTTTTGCCTGATCTAACTCCCAACCTCGCTCTGCCATATAATTGAAAGCATCCACAAGAGAATGGAATTTCAACGTTTTCAGGTCATCTTTCTTATACTCAGGATATTTCTTGAAAATCTCATCTCCAAAATCTACTTTGAATTCACTGAAATTATCTCCTTCGTTAGTCAATTCATAGCGCATTGACCAACCCATCAAATCACAGTAAACCAACCTCTTGACTGGTTCCGACTTTCGAGCAGCACTCACACTCATCACTGTCATCACAGCCCAAAGTGCCATCATAACGATTTTTCTCATTTTCGTTGTTCTTTTTATATTTATATTAATCTTCCAACACAGCCTCACGTATACGAACCAATTTCTTCAGTAATCCATCTAACTTGTCTAATTTCAACATATTAGCACCGTCCGATTTTGCATGAGAAGGATCAAAATGGGTCTCAATGAAAAGTCCGTCTGCACCTGCCGCGACACCAGCCTTGGCTATCGTCTCTATCATCTCAGGATCGCCCCCCGAAACACCGGACAACTGGTTGGGCTGCTGCAGGGAATGCGTGCAATCCAAAATGACAGGCACACCCACCTTCTGCATTATCGGAATTCCTCTATAATCAACAATCAAATCCTGATACCCAAAAGAGGTACCCCGATCGGTCAACATCACATTTTCATTACCACAGTTGAACACCTTCTGCGCTGCAAACGACATCGCTGCAGGAGAAAGGAACTGCCCTTTCTTGATATTCACCACCTTACCAGTCTTCGCCGCCGCAACCAAAAGATCCGTTTGACGACACAAAAAGGCCGGAATCTGCAGAACATCAACATATTCCGCTGCCATCATTGCCTCTTCAGGCGCATGTACGTCAGTAACCACCGGTATATCATAGGTTTCCGAAATCTTCTTCAAAATCTTCAAAGCTTTCTCGTCGCCAATGCCCATAAACGAATCTATCTTTGAACGGTTAGCCTTACGATATGAACCCTTGAATACATACGGTATCTTGTATTTCTCTGACAACGAAACTATATGCTCCGCGATCTGAAAAGCCATCTCTTCTCCTTCAATCACACATGGTCCAGCCAATAGGAAGAAATTACGAGAGTCTGTATATTTTAATTTTGTAATATTGGGATGCATGATTTTATTATATTTTGATTTAACTATTTACTAATACAAACGAGAGTAGGAGGGCAAAAATCAACATATTCCTTGAGGTTTCGCCTATCAACTCGTTGAGTTTTCTTCCGCTTTTAATCCGACACATTTTCCTCCACGTCTTTATGTGGGGTAGGAGATAGAGGCAAACTAAAATCGGAAATACGAACGCCCTTAATATGATTGAAAAATTACCTATCGAATCAAAAAAATCAGGGAATTTCTTCGGAAGAGAGACATACGAGAATGTGAAAAAATAACGAATTGTCAAAACGACCGCTACAACACCCATAAAAAGATAGAGGTAGCGACCAAAACGTTCTCCATGGAGCACGACGGACGTGCGTTTACCCGTTTTTGCATCTTGATCTCTATCTCTATAATTATTCAGAACCAACAACGCATTGACCACCAAACCTGTCGCTATTCCACAAAAAGTAGTCATCTGATTCCACACCAAACTCTGAACATAACTCGTAAAACCAACCGCAACAACTCCAAAGAACAGAACTACCGCCACATCCCCTAAAGCGTTATAAGACAATGGAAAAGGGCCAGAGGTATAGAAATAGGCAAAAATCACACAAAAAACGCCAACCAATATCATCTGCCAACCGCCATAAAAAAGCAGAACAGACCCGATCAAACACGCCAACGCAACAACGGAAATAATGCCAACCTGCATATTCTTGGGGGTAATCCAACCTTGTGCAGTGGCACGCAGGGGTCCTAAACGGTCTTCTCCGTCGCCTCCTTTCTTAAAATCAATAAGGTCGTTGATAAGATTGGCAGCGATTTGCATCAAAACTGCAAACATCAAGCAACAGAAGGCAGCCAAAGGCTTGAAACCATGCTGATTAACTGCTATAGCAGAACCCACCAAAACAGGAGCAACCGCCGCCGCACACGTCTTGGGACGAATCGCTAGAATCCACGCCCTCAACGAATTAGACTCCACAACCTCATCAAAAATATCCTCTTGTTCTTCAGACATATATCACGCTTTTTGATATGCTATTTTGATTAAACTACTATCTTGGCAAAGATAGGTCTTTTTCACCTTTTTTGACATTGCACAATCAAAAATGCTCATTTAAAAAGACTCTCTCCCTCTACCTTTTGCTTAATCCTGGCTTTTAGCGACGTTCCCAAAAACTCTTTGGCTTCCCTCTCTTTCATATTCGGCAACACAGAGTTCAATTCCTCAACGTAGTTGAGCTGCATCTCAAAATCCAGACTTTTGAATTTTCTTATGTAGTCGGTCTGCATACTACTGTCTGGGAAAAACGATGTAACCACCTCCGTATAAAAGTCTACGCAAAGCTTCTCTTTGTCCAACTGATTCATCTTCAAAAGGTTTTGGCGAAATGTATTGCCTACCACCTTGATGAAAAAGACCCAATTCGTGATGGCTCTTCGCTTCTGACCCGCCACAGAGACCTTATTCCCGATAGCGTAATTGAAGTAGAGCTCACTCTCACCTTCGTCTGCCATTCGTTTCAACTCCGCCTGTGCCGGTTTGATGACATAACGCTCAAAATCACAACTATCCGTGTAACCATCCTCGCAATTGAGAATTTCGCGTAAATGCTTATCCGTAATGTTCACCATCAACTTGTCGCTGTTTTTATACTGCGAACAAAGTTCATACAAACGCAAGGTGGTGTACGAACGAGTCTTCATCGTCGTGCTGAGGTTCATCGTCGTATAGTTGCCCAAAGCGGAGATGCGGTTAACGAGACTCACCATCGTCGGACTCAGCTCCACATAAATCGACTTTCCCCATTTGGGAATCTCAAATTTTGTTACCAATGCGATGGACTGCCAATTACCCTTGTCGTCAATCAATTCAACTATCAACTTCTTCTGCAAATCAACCAAGCTACGACGAAGGGAAAGATTGCTATTGGCACACCCGATATTGACTAACTCGGCAGTAGGCACATCCATACTTGCACCGCCGAATATCTGAGGATTGTTGTGTTTTTGAAAATTTGCGATCACATAACTCAAAAATTTCTTCTGAATCAAAGTGAACTTCATCCTCGCCTGCGTCAAACGGTTGCTTTGGAAGAACGTAACATCTGTCACGGAGCTCAAATCCCGATTCTGCATCTGGTCGAACAACTCCTCTCCCGCTTTTGAACGCTGGTAGTTTGAATAGAAACGCTCCATCGGTCGACGAATATTGTAGTAGATATTACGTTGAAACTCCGTCATATTCTCTTTCTTGATGTCGTCGTCATAGAAAGTAAAATAAATAGGATGATAATTCTCCAGCACCTTGTAGAGCGGCGCAAAACAAAGATACTCAGACCCATCAGTCTCAAACATCTCAAAAACAGAACGTTTGATATACAGATTAAGCCCCCCGTCTGAGCGGAAAGAAAAAGGCACGCAATTATCAATAATGAAACTCGCTTTTGTCTTTTTGCAAACAGGATCGGTAGAATCGGCTAGGTTGCGCAAGATCTGGTAGGCTATCTCTTGAATTTTCTTCAAGTCCTCTCCTTCCGCAACATGAGCGATATTGTCAGCAACAATTTCTTTCATTTTTTAATAATTCACTGAATTAGTATTATATTCGGAGCAAATATAACAGTTATTCCGCAAAAACAAAGCAATTGTTCCGCAAAAATAATTCATTTGTTCCGCACCTGCCTTAGAAGAGAAGATTACAATTCTTCCGCATAAAACTGTTTTTTTATCACTAAATACAAGAGAAGAACGAGAGTATATAATATAATAAGGTATAGGATGAATCAAAAATGAGTAAGTGCGGAAAAATTGTTGCTTTTTTTAAATGATATTGTGTATACTCTATATAAAAAGATAAAAGAAAAAATTTCCCCCTTCTTTTATAAATTCTTATTAATGTTTATTTTATTCTGTTATTATAAGAAGCAGTTACAAGTCTGATAACCAAAGGGCAAAAGCCATTTCCATGCGGAAAAAAAGTAACCTTTTTGTGGAAGAAATGTTATCTTGTTTGCGGAAGAAAAGAAACCTTGATGCGGAAAGAATGTTATCTTTAAAACTCATTGCGGAAAAATTGTTATCTATTTTGAGTACAAAAATATGACAGCATTTCCGCAAAATCAACATAATTCGCTATAAATCAGAATGTTATCGTATATGACTGCGGAAGAAATGTTATCTTGTGTATTAAGAATAGGAACGAAGAAAGGCATTGATAGTTCCCAAAAAAGGAAAAAAATGATAATTTTTCCGCAATGGAATACATTAAAAACTTGATAATCAGTATTTTAATGTATTTACAAAATAATCATTACTATGTAATGATTAGCGGTATAAAGGTGGTGAATGCGGAACAGATGAAAGGTTTCTGCTTTTAAATATGTGCCTCAGACTCTAAAAGATTGCAATTTTTCCGCAAACACGCCTTCGGTTTCCTAATGTGCTGAAGAAATGTTTTCTTTTGAGAGTAAAATTTTGCCATATTTTTCGTAGAGATTACAAAACTTCCGCAGTCGGAGAAAGCAATCTTTTTTTCTTTTTCGGAAAGATTGCTTTTTTTCCGCAAAGAGAAGTTCTGATGAAAACAAGTTGCATTAGATACAATTAGAATTTTTTTAGAACCTATAACTAAGTCGCTCTTCTCTTTTTTTGCTATTTTTGCACGATATATTAGTTTGACTTATAAGAAAATATTATAAATGAAACCTACTTTATTGGTTCTGGCTGCTGGCATGGGTAGCCGATATGGTGGACTGAAACAGCTGGATAGTCTTGGTCCGAATGGGGAGACGATTATGGATTACTCCATTTACGATGCGGTTCGAGCAGGGTTTGGAAAAGTCGTTTTTGTAATCCGTCGCTCTTTCGACAGCGAGTTTCGTGAGAAGATTGCAAAAAAATATAGCAAGATAGTAGACACTGAATTGGTTTATCAAGAGATGGACGCTCTACCAAGTGGATTTTCTGTGCCAGTAGGTCGGGAAAAGCCGTGGGGTACGAACCATGCCATTATGATGGGGGCGAAGTCTATCAATGAACCTTTTGCAGTTATCAACGCCGATGATTTCTATGGAAAAGAGAGTTTTCAAATCTTGGCTGATGCGCTTAAGAATTTAGAAGGTAGGGAAAACGAGTATTGCATGGTAGGCTATCGGTTAGGCAACACGCTTTCGGAGAGCGGACACGTTTCAAGGGGCGTTTGCCATACGGATGAGTCAGGTCGCCTGACGACCGTGGTTGAACACTATGAAGTGCAGCGAAAGGGGGCGGTTGTAGTGTTCAAAAACCAAGAGACGGGTGCGTACGACGAGATAGATGTGAATTTGCCTGTCTCTATGAATATGTGGGGACTTACCCCCGACTATTTCGTTCACTCGGAAGAGGATTTCAAAGTTTTCTTGAAGGAGAATATCGGTAATGTCAAGGCCGAGTATGGAATCCCTACGATGATTAACAAGTTGATTCAGAGCAAGACTGCGACGATAGAAGTACTTGACACTCCATGTAAGTGGTTTGGAGTCACCTACAAGGAAGACCGCCCATCGGTTGTCGCAAAAATTGAAAGCCTGGTTAGGTCGGGCGTCTATCCAGAAAAACTTTTTTAAGAAGAAGTCATGTCAAGAGGAAAAATATTAGTAACGGGAGGAACTGGCTACATTGGTTCTCACTCCGTAGTGGAATTATACAACGCTGGATATGAGCCGATTATCATTGATAACTTATCAAATTCAAATGTTGGTGTTTTGGAGGGAATCAAGAAGATTATAGGAGTTCCCGTTGTATATGAAAATATAGATTGTAAAGACTACAATTCTTTGGAGCGTTTTATGGAAAGACATCCGGAGATTGTAGCGGTTGCCCATTTTGCGGCATCTAAGTCGGTAGGGGAGTCGGTGAAAGAGCCTCTATTGTATTATAGAAACAATATTGTTTCGTTGATTAATCTGTTGCAGTTGATGCATAAGTTCGGTATTAAGAATATCGTCTTTTCCTCGTCATGCACAGTTTACGGGCAGCCAGATCAGTTGCCTGTAACCGAGCAGGCTCCTATCAAGCCTGCCGCTTCACCATACGGTCGAACGAAGCAGATCTGCGAGGAAATTCTTTGTGACACCTCCCTTGCGTATCCAGATTTGCGTGTGGTGCTTTTACGTTATTTCAATCCAATTGGTGCGCATCCAAGTGCTGAAATTGGCGAGTTGCCCAATGGAGTTCCTAATAATTTATTGCCTTACATCACGCAGACGGCGGCGGGTATACGCAAAGAGTTGAGTGTGTTTGGTAATGACTATAACACACCTGATGGTAGTTGTATAAGAGACTACCTCGGAGTGGTCGATTTGGCGAAGGCGCATGTTGTGGCAGTCAATCGTTTGGTTGAGGAGAAAGGAAAGTTGAATGTCGAAGTGTTCAACTTAGGCACAGGTCGTGGTGTCTCTGTCTTGGAGTTAGTGAGAACCTTTATCGAGGTGACGGGTGTGAACGTCCCTTACAAGATTGCGCCAAGACGCGAAGGAGACATTGAGCAAATCTGGGCAGACCCATCATACGCCAATAGGGAGTTGGGTTGGAAAGCCGAGGAGACGTTGGGTGAGACGCTGCTGTCTGCATGGAAGTGGCAGCAGAAACTAAGCGAGAAAGCATAGACTTGAAGGTTCTTTAGAGCTTCGTTTTTGGCTTCTCGCCCTTGTATTAAGAAACCAAATACAACAAAGTGATGAAATATTTGATTATATTAGGAGATGGAATGGCAGATGAGCCGATTCCATCTTTAGGCAACAAAACGATTCTGCAGGCGGCGGAGACGCCAACTATGGATATGTTGGCTCGAAAGGGACGTAGTGGGATGTTGGCTACTGTGCCTGCAGGATTTCACCCTGGTAGCGAGATTGCGAATCTTGAAGTTTTAGGATATGATGTCCACAAAGTTTTTGAGGGACGCGGATCCTTGGAGGCTGCCAGCATGGGAGTAGATATTGAGCCGGACGAGATGGCGATGCGCTGCAATGTGATTTGCGTGCAGGATGGGAAAATTAAGAATCATTCTGCAGGACACATCTCTAACGAGGAGGCGTATCAACTGATTGATTTTCTCAACGAGAAGTTGGGAAATGACAAAGTTCGCTTTTTTCCAGGCGTTTCTTACCGTCACTTGTTGAAAATCAAAGGCGGAGATAAACATGTTTCTTGCACTCCGCCTCACGATGTGCCAGGCACTCCGTTCAAGGATGTGTTAGTGAAAGCGGATACCCCAGATGCTGAAGAGACTGCAAAGTTGCTCAATGAGTTGATCCTCAAATCAATGGAAATACTTCCAGAACACCCAGTTAACAAAAAGCGTGTGGTGGATGGTAAAGACCCTGCTAATAGTATTTGGCCTTGGTCTGCCGGCTACAAGCCCCAAATGAAGACCTTGATGGAACTCTACGGCCTAAGGAGTGGAGCCGTCATTTCTGCTGTTGATTTGATTCGTGGGATCGGTGTTTACGCTGGTTTGGAGGTGATAGAAGTGGAGGGTGCAACTGGATTGTATGACACCAATTACGAAGGTAAGGCGCAGGCGGCCGTAGATGCACTCCGCACGCATGATTTTGTTTATCTTCACATTGAGGCGAGCGACGAGGCCGGACATGAAGGAAATGTCGAGTTGAAGAAGAAGACGGTTGAATACTTAGAGAATCGCGTGGTGAAACCGATTTACGATGAGGTTTCGAAGTGGAACGAGCCTGTGGCAATTGCCATTCTTCCGGACCATCCAACTCCCTGTCGTCTGAAGACGCATGTGGCGGAACCAATACCATTTTTTATCTACTACCCTGGAATTGAACCTGATTCGGTTCAGGTGTACGATGAGTTTGCCGCACAGAAGGGTGCGTATGGATTGCTGAAAGGCGAAGAGTTCTTACAGACACTTCTAAGCATCAAATAAAAGAAAATATTATTCACTTTGTCTAAATAAAATGGAACAGAAGAAACTATATCAATGCACGGGGACATGCTCGAAAGTGATAGAGGTCTCTGTCGATGGTGATGTTATAAAAAGTGTACGATTCTATGGTGGTTGTCCAGGTAACACTCAGGGCGTAGCCGCTTTGGCGAAAGGTATGCGTGTAAAGGATGTGATTGAAAGGTTGAAAGGAATCGATTGCGGAGGACGTGGAACATCGTGTCCTGACCAATTGGCGCATGCCTTAGAGCAATTCTTATGAATACACTGATAAACGAGATTCTGAAATAAAAAAATAATAACGAATGGTTTTATTTTTCAAAAAGGCGGACGCAGGGTTTATCGCTGTGGACGCAGACCAAAAGTTTGGTGAGCAGGACATAGAGAAGCTTACATGGCTTTTCAGCGGAGCTGAGTTCACCGACGAGACAAGCGTTGGGGGCTGGTATATCGGTCCACGTCGCGAGATGATCACCCCTTGGAGTACCAATGCTGTGGAGATCACGCAGAACATGGCTCTCAAAGGTATCCGCCGTATTGAGGAGTATTTTGCTGCTAAGGGCAAAGACTCTGAGCATGACCCTATGCTTCAACGCGTTTATGATGGTCTTGATCAGACTATCTTCACGATTGACAAAAAGCCAGATCCAATTATCTACATCGATGATTTGGCTGCTTACAACCAAAAGGAGGGTCTTGCACTCAGCCAGCAAGAGATGGAATATCTCAATGGAGTGAGCGAGAAGATTGGTAGAAAGCTCACTGATAGTGAGGTGTTCGGATTCTCTCAAGTGAACTCTGAACACTGTCGTCATAAAATCTTCAATGGTCTTTTCATTATAGATGGCGAAGAGAAGGAAAGTTCTCTTTTCAAGCTTATTAAAAAGACCTCGGAGAAGAATCCTAATAAGATTGTTTCTGCCTACAAGGACAATGTTGCTTTCAACGAAGGTCCTGAGATTGAACAGTTTGCGCCTGCAAGCGGAGATAAACCAGATTTCTTTGAAGTGAAGAAGGTTGAGTCTGTCATCTCTCTGAAAGCTGAAACGCATAATTTCCCTACTACGGTAGAGCCGTTCAATGGCGCTGCAACTGGTACGGGAGGTGAAATTCGTGACCGTTTAGGTGGGGGTAAGGCAAGTTTGCCTATCGCAGGTACGGCTGTCTATATGACGGCTTATCCTCGCACAGCCTCTGGCAGACATTGGGAGGATGTTCTGGATCCTCGTAAGTGGTTGTACCAAACGCCAGAACAAATCCTGATCAAAGCATCTAACGGTGCGAGCGACTTCGGTAATAAGTTTGGTCAACCGCTCATCTGCGGTTCTTTGTTGACCTACGAGCATGTCGAGAACGGTAAGAAATACGCCTACGATAAGGTGATTATGTTGGCAGGAGGTGTCGGCTTCGCTAAGAAGAAAGACAGTTTGAAGGGCGACCCTAAGCCAGGAGAGAAAGTAGTAGTGATGGGTGGCGATAACTATCGCATCGGTATGGGCGGTGGAGCCGTTTCATCTGTTGATACCGGACTTTATGCTAATGCTATCGAGTTGAACGCTGTGCAGCGTGCCAACCCAGAGATGCAGAAGCGTGTATCTAATGTGATTCGTACTTTGGCAGAGTCTGAAAATAACCCTATCGTCTCTATCCACGACCATGGTGCTGGTGGTCACTTGAACTGCTTGTCTGAGTTGGTGGAAGCAACTGGTGGTAAGATTGATATGGATAAATTGCCAATCGGCGACCCAACACTTTCTGACAAGGAAATCATCGGAAACGAGAGTCAGGAGCGTATGGGATTCTTGATTGAGGACAAGGATGTTGACCTCATCAAGAAGATTGCCGACAGAGAGCGTGCCCCTATGTATGTAGTAGGAGAGACGACGGATGATATGCGCTTTGTCTTCGAGCGTGCAAACGGCGAAAAACCTATCGATCTTCGTTTGGATTATATGATAGGGAAACCACCTCGCACTGTTATCACAGACAATACCGTCGAGGAGAAATACCAACCTGTACAGACTGACTCTACGAAGATTCAAGAATACATCAACGATGTTCTCCAGTTAGAGTCTGTCGCTTGTAAGGACTGGTTGACCAACAAGGTAGACCGTTCCGTAACAGGTAAGATTGCTCGTCAGCAATGTGCCGGTGAGTTGCAGTTGCCATTGAACGACTTAGGTGCTGTATCATTGGATTATAGAGGAAAAAGCGGTATCGCCACTTCTATCGGACATGCGCCTGCCGTTGCATTGGCAGATCCATGCGCAGGTTCAGTGATGGCCGTTGCAGAGGCATTGACCAATATCGTATGGGCTCCATTGGCAGACGGATTGCGTAGCGTCTCTTTGAGTGCGAACTGGATGTGGCCTTGCAAAAACCCAGGTGAGGACGCACGATTGTATAAGGCGGTAGAGGCATGTAGCGATTTCGCTTGCGAGTTGGGTGTCAACATTCCAACAGGAAAAGACTCCCTCTCAATGACTCAGAAATATGATGGCGACAAGGTGCTTTCACCGGGAACAGTCATCATCTCGGCAGGTGCGGAGGTATCTGACGTTCGCAGAATCGTTTCTCCTGTATTGGCAGATAAAGAATCATATATCTATCATATTGACTTCTCATTCGACTCGTTGAAGTTGGGTGGTTCTGCTTTGGCAGCCACATTGAACAAGGTGGGCGATGAGGTGCCAACCGTTGTTCACCCAGGCTACTTCGCAGATGCGTTTGAGGCTATTCAAGAATTGATCGACAAGAACTTGATCTTAGCTGGACACGATATCTCTGAAGGTGGTATGATCACCGCATTGTTGGAGATGTGCTTCGCTAACACGAAAGGTGGTTTGAGTGTCAATTTGAAAGATATTCCAGAGCCAGATTTAGTAAAGATTCTCTTTGCAGAAAACCCTGGTGTCTTGATTCAGGTGGAGAAGAAGAGTGAAGTGGAGAAGTTCCTCAGGGATGCAGGTATCGGCTTCGCAAAGATTGGAAAGACCATTGAGGAGAGGGAAATCGTCGTTAAGCATAACGATCAGAAGGAAGTGTTCGACATTGACGCTTTGCGTGATGTTTGGTACAAGTCTTCTTACCTCTTGGATCGTCGCCAGAGTGGTGAGCAGTGCGCAAAAGAGCGCTACGAGAACTACAAGAAGCAGCCATTGCAGATTAAGTTCAAAAACTCATTCAAAGGCAAACTTTCTGCTCTTGGACTCACAGCCGACCGAAAGGGAAGATCGGGTGTCAAAGCGGCTATTATTCGTGAGAAAGGTACGAATGGAGAGCGTGAGATGGCATATTCGCTCTACTTGGCAGGTTTCGATGTGAAGGATGTCCACATGACCGATTTGACTTCGGGTCGTGAGACTTTGGAGGATGTCAATATGATTGTCTTCTGTGGAGGATTCTCAAACTCAGACGTTTTGGGTTCAGCCAAAGGATGGGCGGGAGGTTTCCGTTACAGCGAGAAGGCAAAAGAGACATTGGCTAAGTTCTACGCAAGAAAAGACACCTTGAGTTTGGGAGTCTGCAACGGTTGTCAGTTGATGGTTGAACTCGGGCTTCTCTATCCTGAGCATGCTGAAGGTCCAAAGATGTTGCATAACAACTCACACAAGTTCGAGTCTAATTTCGTCGGTTTAACGATTCCAGAGAACAACTCAGTGATGTTTGGTTCGTTGGCAGGCAGTAAGTTAGGCTTGTGGGTAGCACATGGAGAAGGAAAGTTCCACTTCCCATACGCTGAGAGCGAGTACAATGTAGTTGCAAAATACACCTTCGAGGGTTATCCAGCCAATCCAAACGGCTCAATGTACAATGTGGCAGGAGTCTGCTCAAAAGACGGTCGCCACTTGGCGATGATGCCACACTTGGAGCGTGCTATTTTCCCATGGCAGTGGGCTTACTATCCAGCAGACCGCGTCCACGAAGACGAGGTTACCCCATGGATTGAGGCCTTCTTGAACGCTAAGAAGTGGATTGAGAAGAATAGATAAGAATTTGGTAGTAAAAAATAGAAGAGTCGCATTTGAGAAGGTGCGACTCTTTTATTTTGGGTACATTTGTAAGTAATGAACTTGAATACAATGACGAGGAAGAAAAAACTCTTTTTACAGATAACCAAAAATAAGAAGAAAGGAGCAAGATAATGTCAAGACAAGCATCCAATACATTACTTCAAAAGGCCAAGAAGGCGAAGAGTGATGAGTTTTATACTTTTTGTTGCCTGATATAGAACGTGAACTCTAGTACTATGAATCTCAGTTCAGGGATAAGGTGGTGTATTGCAATTGCGATGATTCTCAAAATAGTAATTTCTATCGCTTCTTTGCCCAAAATTTTGAAAAATTAGGTCTTAAAAAGGTTATTGCGGCATGTTGTAAGGAGGGCGAACGAGATTTGTTTTCTTCTGTAGATTTAGTATCTGGTTTTTATTATGAATACAATGGATTAGCGGAGGAGAAAATGTTCCCAACGGATGAAGATCTCATTCATTTCAAGGGTAATGGTGATTTTCGGAGTGAAGAAAGTGTTGAGTTGCTAAAAAAGGCAGACATAATTGTTACAAATCCTCCATTTTCTCTTTTTCGTGAATTTGTATCTCAACTTATTAGATATGAGAAGAAGTTCTTAATTATTGGTAACATTAATGCTATCACATATAAGGAAATTTTCAATCTGATAAAAGAGGACAAGGTTTGGTTGGGCTGTAATATGGGACGAGGTATTTCTGGTTTTATTGTGCCAAATTATTATGATTTATACGGAACAGAGACAGAGATTGATGGTGATGGATGTAAGATAATTTCGCCTAATAATTGTTTGTGGTTAACAAATTTAGAGACTCCTTTGCGTCGAGAGGAAATATATCGTCTGTTTGTGAAAAATTACAACTTTTTGAAATATAGTGCTTTATATATGTTAGAACTATAGTTATGACTATAATTTGTATTATAGTCATAACTCCATATTAATATATTGCTTAAATAATATTCTAAAAAATATATTTTCCTATATGTTCTGATATAGCCAAATTAATTTCCTACCTTTGCAAAAAGGTAATCTATAAGAAAGGATATGAAAGTTGTATCAATCATAGGACAGAAGGGTGGTTGTGGAAAAACTTCCATAACGATTATGTTGGCAAGTACCCTGGCATATAAATATGGTAAAACTGTGGTGGCTTTAGACTGCGATACCTACCAACAGTCTATGTCTCAATGTCGTGTCGACGATATTGAGATGATTAAACCTTACGAGCGTGAAAACGAGAATGGTGAAAAAGAGATGATGGTGGAGCAATATACTATGTACAACGCCTTCATTCAACAGCAGAAAAAGATGTATGAGATTGTGAAATGCAGTGAAGACGTCAGCGCTATCATGGATGTTCTTGATAAACGCGAGGCGGATGGGGTTGAATATGTCTTTCTTGACCTTCCTGGACATGTGGCTAACGAGGATAATTTTAAGATCGTCTCTCTCTGCGATGTGGTGTTCGTCCCTTTCACTGTTTCTAAGTTCGTTTTTTCTTCTAACTACAGTTTTGCAAAGACAGTGCATGATAAGGTGTTGCCTGCCGACTGTCAGTTGAACGAGATGTATGGTTTTTGGAATCGCTATGATGCATCTATTCGTCAGCAACTTTATGCAAAATTGAACGAGAAGTTGGCCAACGATTTGCCTAATATGAAAATGCTGAACAATAAAATCGCGGAGACGAGTGCTTTTGAGAATGAAAAATGTAAAAGTACTATTCTTCCTCCATTCGCTCAGCAGTGGAAGTATGGAAATATCGGTGAAACATTGACCGAGATGTGTAACATTATAACGAAGGAGTGATATGGCGAGAAAAATTGCTGGCAATATAAATGCTCTCGACTCAATGGTCTCGAATGTAACGACGAGATTGGAACAAAATACGTCTGAGAAGTCGCAAACACAGGAAACGCCTCAGAAAAGCGAAGTTGAACCAAAAAAAGAAGAGGTTGATGCTCCTGCTCCGCCTTCCGCTGAAAAGCCAGTAGAGGTCGTTACAGAGACAAAGGTTGAAGAGAAAAAAACGGAGGTGGTTGAGGAAGCGACTCCTTCTCCAAAAGAGGAAGAGGAGAAAGCCATAGAAAAGGAAGAAGAGATCTCTCAACCGAAAGAGAATAAAAAGCCAACTGAACGTAAGAAGAAAACGAGACGTTCCGTGATGATAGGTGGCGCAGATTTCGATGAGAAAAGGGTACGCGAGTTCAAACGTGTCGCTATCATGCGTCCAATTGAGATGATGGAGAACGACGGAACCTTCAAGTCTATGCTACTGCCTGAGTCTATCTATGAACCAATCCGTCGTTTGGCTCAATGTAACAAATCAATCACGGCGACCACCATTGTTTCTAACCTTATCCTTGATTTTGTTAAGGAATATGAGGATATTATTAGCAAGATGGAAGAGGAATATAGAAAGAACAAAGAATGATTTTGGGTTTACAAACGAGAATATGCCATAAAGAGTAATTAATGATGTGTATATCTATTTGCATACCGATTTTTAACCATGATTCTACGAATTTGATTAGAGTTTTGGCGCAGCAGTGTGTTTCTGCATCTATCGAGTATGAGATATTAGTTATTGATGACTGTTCGTCGCTCTTTAAGGAGGAAAATCGTAGGATTGCAGAAATACCAGGCGTGAGGTATTTCAAACAGGATAAAAATTTAGGTCGTGCAGCAGTCAGAAATCTTTTGGCCAGAAAGGCACGGTATGAATGGCTTCTGTTTTTGGATTGTGATGCAATCTTGTTGGACAATGCTTTTGTGTTTCGTTATGTCAAGGAAATAAAAAAGAATGAGGCGGATGTGATTATCGGCGGTTATCGGTATTCAGATGAAAAACCGTCTGATTCAACGCTTTATCTCCGTTGGCTTTATGGGAAAAAAAGAGAGGAGAGAAACATAGAGGAGAGAAATCATCGGTCTTACTGCTCGTTTTCTTCGTTTAACTTTATGTCAAAAAAGAGCGTTTTTGACAGGGTGAACTTTGATGAATCACTCCGCAAATATGGTCATGAAGATACTCTTTTTGGATGGCTTTTGAAATACAACGGATTCATAATTAGACACATAGACAATCCTGCTCGCCAAGATGATATAGATTCTTCTGATGTCTACCTCCGAAAACTTAATGATGCCTCCGAAAATCTTTGGGTGATATATAAAAAGGTGGACGACCCCGCAGACTTTGTTAAGGACGTGAAGGTGCTTCGTTGCTTTGAACGATTGCGAAGATTTCATCTTTTGGGGCTTGTCTATCTGGCTTTGAACTTATTGAAACCATTGATTATGAGGAATTTAAAATCAAAGTCTCCTAAGATATTCTTTTTGGATTTGTATAAGTTAGAGCGACTTTGTTTTGTCTCGTCTTATGATTTGCAGGAAATGAAAAAATGTAAATTAAAGAAATGAAAAAATATTTATTTATATTGATTTCAATTCTTGTTTCTGTGTGTGGAATGGCGCAAAGAAGTCGGGGTGGCTTTCCGATGCATGAAAAATTGCCTCTTAAGGGAGGTGTGTTGAAGAGTATTGTAGACGAGTGGGTGGAAATGCCTCTTTTTGATATGTCAATGGTGCAGCGTGATTCGTTGCAGTATCGGATAGGAGGTTTGCAGTTTGCACATCCTTTTGCAGTTAACCTGACGCCTAAGAATTCGGGAGTTATATCTGTTTTAGAGGATGGGACGAAAGTGTGGCGGTTGAAGATTCGTTCTCTTAATGCATTGTCTGTCAATCTGATATTTAACAAATTTCACTTAAAAGGCGAATCCAAGGTTTTTTTGTATGATCCAGAGAGAAAGAATGTGTTAGGGGCTTTCACTTCAGCTAACAATCGCAAAGATAGCATTTTGGCAACATCTCCTATCGATGGGGACGAGATCGTTGTAGAGTACGTTGAGCCAGAAGGTTCGTCGGGAATCTTGTCTGTAGGAAATGTGAACCATGCATTTCGAGACTTTCGTTCGTTGCCTTCTTTTGGCAGGTCTGCCTCTTGTTTGCAGGATGTCAGTTGTGTGGATGGAGTCAACGATGAGTCCCGACGTAGTGTGGCGATGTTGATGATTAACGGTACGAATATGTGTAGTGGTTCGTTGGTGAACAATACGAGTGGGGATGGTACGCCTTATTTTCTGAGTGCAGCCCATTGTTTTTCATTGATATCAGCCAATAAAACAAATGCTGAACTGGCGACGACTTGCGTTTTGTACTTCAATTATGAGTCGCCTCATTGCTTCAGTAATATTCAAGGAACGCTTGAGATGAGTGTTTCTGGGTCTACTTTGGTGGCGATGCAGAGTAGTAATGACATGTTATTGTTAAAGTTAGATGAAAAACCACCGTTAGAATATAATACCTACTATTCTGGGTGGAACACCTCGGAATCTGTTGACGTGGGTGTTTATACCGTGCATCATCCCCAAGGAGATGTCAAGAAATATACGAAATCGACTGTGGCTCCTGTGAAAGGAACTTTTACGAGTTCTTCTGTCGACCTCTCAACGAATGTTCATTGGATTGTGAAAGGATGGGAGAATGGTGCTACGGAGGGAGGATCTTCGGGTGCACCTCTTTTTGATAGTAATGGTCGAATAATTGGGGCATTGACAGGGGGGTACGAACCGTCGGGTTGTGATGAAGAAAATAGGGATGCTTTCTACCGAATCAACACCGTGTGGACAAGTCGGATAAAAACGAAGGCGTTGAGTCCTTTTCTTGATCCTAATACCTCAGGCGTCGTATCTATGAATGGTGCGGAACCATACGAATATCATTGTAGTCGAATCACGAACTA
The DNA here is from genome assembly GCA_963654355.1 of Bacteroidaceae bacterium. Lineage (GTDB taxonomy): Bacteria > Bacteroidota > Bacteroidia > Bacteroidales > Paludibacteraceae > UBA1181. Next base: position 37,620 of record CAVKBM010000011.1, read on the forward strand.
TGAGGTCGGAACAGAACTATATGAATCTAACAAAGATGAATACGTTGCAGGCAATAACTCGTTAGGTATCAATGAGTATGCGGAGCGATATAAAACAGTAGGAGGAACTCTCTATGGAGTTTTCTTCATTCCAGAATATGGAAAATATAGCGAAGAGGACGAGGTGATGATAAATGTGTATTCTGGGGAAGATAAACCAGAAAAACTACTTCATCAGCAGAGGGTGCGAATTACAGACACTCATTATTCTGGGTCTTCGTTTGCTACGGAAGAACCTTCATATTATCTTTCTCGTGAGTTTTATCTACACTTTGATACGCCTGTTCCTGTGGATACTGTTTTCTTTGTCTCTGTCTCTGTCCCAAATTCTCCGAAGAACGCTTTTGGGGTCTATGCGACAAAAGGCAACTCAATAAATACTGCGTTTTTCAAACAGGACGGTGAATGGCAACCTTTTACAAAGCACCCGATTATGGAGTCTGCATCATCTTTAATGATAGATCCTCAGTTGCTGCCTCACAAATTTACGGACACAAAAGAGATGAAGGCGGAGCATAAATCGTTGGTTTATCCTAATCCTGCACAGTCTGAAGTTACTTTGTCTTTTTCTGAAAGACCTAATAAGGTTTGCATTTATAATTTGCAAGGAGTCATACTAAATTCATTTATTCCAAATGATTTAATTTGTGGCATAGATATAAAAAATTATCCACAAGGTATCTATATCCTGGAGATGCAATATAAGAATGGAATAGAGAAAGTAAAACTTTTGAAACAATAAATAGTCGTGTTGGAGAAGCAAATTCTACGAAAGGAAATCAGGAGTAAGGTGAATTTATTGACGGAGGAACAGCGTGGCTATCAGTCGTCTATCGTGTTCAAGAAGATTGAGGATTCACCTATTTTTCAACAGTCAAAAGTAGTCTTTTCTTTTTGGTCTATGCCTGATGAGATTCCAACGCATGATTTCAATGAGCGCTGGTTTCAGGAGAAGAAAATCATTTTGCCTGTAGTGGTTGGAGATGATTTAGAACTCCGACAGTATCAAGGATTTTCGCAGATGCGTAAGGGTTCTTTCAATATTTTAGAGCCTGTTGGAGAAAACCTTTCTGACTTGTCGGAGATTGACCTTGCTATTATTCCAGGTATGGCTTTCACTTGTAAGGGTCTTCGTATGGGTCGTGGACGAGGTTTTTATGATCGTCTACTTCCTCAGTTGAAATGTCGTAAGATAGGGGTTTGTTTTGATTGTCAGATAGTTGAAAGTTTACCTTTGGATCCGTGGGATGCTCCTTTGGATGGTGTGGTCGCTGCAATAGATGGTGTCCAATTTGGCATCTAAGGCATTTCCCGAGGTCGCAGTATTGTGTTTTCAATTCGATGATGGCTTGCGAAGTGAAGGCATCGTTGCTCAGCAAATCAAGGTGTTTCCATCCCTCTACGATGTTATTTTTTTCAGAAGGAATCATCTCTAATAATTGCAATGTGTCGTCTTGTGCCAATTCGTCTCCCTTTAGCCCGTAATATGCAAATTTTATAGGTATTATTGCATTGATTATCAAACTATTAATTGCGGATGCTGTTAGAGATTTATTCATCTTTGATGATTCTTTCCCGAAACGATAGTGTGTGTCCCAATAGGGCGATGCCGTACAGTGAAGTAAGTTCTTTATTGTAGTAAGGTCTTCTGTATCAATGATTTTTGAGAATAAGTGTTCGGAATGATGAATCATAGATGCCAACTGTGCTATACGGATATTGGGAAAGTTGGACGGGCGCATTTTTGAGAACTTCCAAAGATTTGCATTGATTGGTGTCAGCGAAAATTTTGCTTGTAAATGTTTAAAACTCTGTATTATAGCTTTTTCGTAAGGATCTTCTGAAGTCGGAGGTAGTAGTCCTGACTGACCAAAGAGCAGAGCCTCTATGTCGATAAGGTTACTCTTTTGTTTTGCTATGAAATTGAGAGGTAGCGACTTTGCAAGCAATTCAAACGGTAGAGTGTTGGTATGCATTCCGAAACCCCGACAAAGAACTTGATAAAATGTTGAAGCCCAGTCGTTTTGGTTTGCGTGATATAGATTCAATATCATTTGAGCCTTTCTGAAAATGCGCTCGTAGGCTAAGTGCGCAATTTGAAATTTTAGAAAAATCGGGTCTACGGTAGTCCATAATCTTTCGCAACGAATCCAACCTTCGCCCTTTTTTATCTCTTCATATCTTTCTTTAACACATTGAAGTACAGATAGTTCTATTTGTGGAATCAATTCGCCGTTCTTTCTATAAATCTGCATATCCGAATTTTCTACGACATGCAAGATGATAGAGTCATATCGGTCGTCGGTTTCGTGATGATGTTTAAACCAATCGGATGCGTTGCGGTGGATTTCAACATTACCAGCCCAAAAAGTGTTGTCGATTTTGATCTTGGCGTTGAAAAAGTCTGGTCCTGCATCGTGGTTGAGTTGACCGACATCAATAATTTCGACGGATAAACCATCTGTGGTGTAAAGATTATTGAAACAGAAAAGTTTGCATTGCCAGGCAAATTGCAGCAGGTTCTCGTTCATAGGCAAAAAAACAATGTAGAGTAAAATAATCTATTAGTTACCGCAAATGTAGAGAAAAATAGCGTGATGATAGGCAAACAAAGTGGCAAAATTCTATTAACTTTGGGACAATTAAAGAAATGTAAACTATATTAGAAATAAGCAATATGAGCCAAGTTGAAAACAAGGTGGCTGAGAAGTTGCTCAGCATCAAAGCGGTTAAGGTTCAGCCTCAGGATCCTTTTACATGGGCATCTGGTTGGAAATCACCTATTTATTGTGACAATCGCAAGACGTTGTCCTATCCAGAGATTCGTTCTTTGATTAAGAATGAGTTGGCAGGGATTGTTCGTCAGAAATATTCCAATGTGGATGTTATCGCTGGTGTTGCTACAGGAGCCATCGCACAAGGTGCTTTGGTGGCAGAAGTGCTTGGAAAGCCGTTTGTTTATGTTCGTTCATCTCCCAAAGACCATGGTTTGGAAAACCTCATTGAGGGAGACTTGAAGGTGGGTCAGAAGGTTGTCGTCATTGAAGACTTGATTTCGACTGGAGGTAGCAGTTTGAAGGCTGTCGGAGCGTTGCGCAATGCAGGTGCTGAGGTTATGGGTATGGTTGCTATTTTCACATACGGATTTCCTGTTGCTGCGGAGAAATTTTCCGAGGCCAATGTTGAGTTAACTACGCTCTCCAACTACAATGCTGTTTTGCAACATCTACTTGATACGAAGCAAATCGGAAATGAAGAAATGGAGACTTTGAAGAAGTGGCGTGAGGCTCCTGAGGCGTGGGGAAAATAGTTTCTAATAACTTAAAACCCAAAGTTTAAAAATGTTAAAAATAGAAAGCGAAGTCGTTAAAGCAAACTATAGCGGTCCGGAAGTCTTTAGGGTTCTTTCGGATTTGCGTAATCTTGAGCTTCTGAAAGACAAAGTCCCTCATGACAAAATATCAGATCTCAAATTTGACAGGGACACATGTCAGTTTAGTATAAGTCCGATGGGTGCTCCTATGACGGTGGGGGTGAAGATAGTGGAGCGAGAAGAGTGCAAGACTGTCAAATTCGGAGCGGATGGATCCCCTGTCGACTTTAATCTTTGGATTCAGATGAAAGAGGTTGGCGATAACGACACACGCATCAAATTGACCGTAAAGTCGGATATGAACATGATCTTAGAGAGCATGCTCAAGCCGAAACTTCAGCCAATGTTGGATAAATTAGCGAGCGTTTTGGCTTCGCTACCGTACAAAAATTTTCCGGAAATAAATCATTAAAAATATATCCAAAATGGAATTGATTGAAGGTATTATCGAAAGGGCTAAGGCTAACCCTCAGCGCATTGTTCTTCCAGAAGGGACAGAAGAGCGCACACTCAAAGCAGCCGACATTGCTTTGGAAAAAGGAATTGCTCAAATCACTCTCTTAGGTAATAGAAGTGAGATCGATGCTCTCGCTAATCAATATGGCTTGAAAAATATTGCAAAGGCAACAATTGTTGACCCTGCCAATAATCCTGACAGCAAAACATATTCGGACTTGCTCTTCAAACTTCGTCAAAAGAAAGGAATGACGGAGGAGCAGGCTGTGGAAAAGGTGAAAGATCCTCTTTACCTCGCCTGCTTGATGATCAAGAATGGTGATATAGATGGCGAAGTTGCAGGTGCAAAGAATTTCACGGGAGACGTACTTCGTCCTGCTTTTCAAATCGTGAAAACGAAGCCTGGTGTTGGAGTTGTATCAGGTTGTTTTTTGATGATTTTCAAGGATAAGAACATCGGTTATAATGGTATGCTCTTGTTTGCTGATTGTGCCGCTACTCCAAATCCATCTGCTGAAGAGTTGGCTCATATCGCAGTTTGCAGTGGGTATACCGCTAAGGAGATTTATGGCTTTGAGACTCCAGAAGTGGCTATTATGTCGTTCTCGACCAAGGGAAGTGCCAAACATGAGATGGTTGACAAGGTAATTGAGGCAACAAAGATGGCTCAAGAGTTGGAACCAAACATGGCTATTGACGGTGAGTTGCAGGCAGATGCAGCCCTCGTCCCTTCCGTAGCAGAGAAGAAGGCATCAGGCAGTAAGGTTGCGGGAAAGGCGAATATTTTGGTTTTTCCTTCTTTGGATGCAGGAAACATCGGTTACAAACTCGTTCAACGGCTCTCTGGATGCGAGGCTCTTGGTCCGTTGTTGCAAGGTTTGGCGGCACCAATCAACGACTTGTCTCGTGGTTGCTCTGTTGATGATGTCGTTAAGATGATTGCCATCACGGCTAATCAGTCATTGGCTGCAAAGGGATTGATTTAATATAATCAATCCTGATCAGTCAACTTTCTAAGTACTAAGAATTTAAAGAGTTAATATGAAGATATTAGTGATCAATTGTGGTAGCTCATCTATCAAATATAAGTTGTTTGATATGAGTAGCCGCGCAGTGTTGGCGCAGGGAGGTATTGAGAAAGTCGGAATACCAGGTTCTTTCTTAAAATACACCAAAAATAATGGGGAGAAAGCTATTTTAGAGAAAGACGTACCAGATCATTCTGTTGGTATTCAGTGGATTTTTGATATGTTGACCGACCCGAAAGAGGGTTGTCTCAAGTCGCTCTCTGAGTTGGATGCAGTAGGTCACCGTGTTCTCCATGGGGGTGATAAGTTTACTGAAAGTTGCCTTGTTACGGATAGTGTGAAGGAGCAGATTAAGGCTTGTTTCCCTCTTGGTCCGCTTCACAATCCGGCAAACCTCAAGGGTATCATGGCAGTTGAGTCCCTTCTGCCGAATGTTCCTCAGGTAGCGGTGTTCGATACTGCCTTCCATCAGACGATGCCACGCGAGTCGTATCTTTATGCGATTCCTTTCGAGTTGTATGAAAAAGACTCGATTCGCCGTTATGGTTTTCATGGTACGAGCCATCGCTACGTTTCAAAGCGTGCACTTGAATACTTGGGTGTAAAGGCAGAAGGATCGAAGATTATCACAGCTCACATAGGCAATGGCGGTTCAATCACGGCAGTTGTAGATGGTAAATCATTCGACACTTCTATGGGTATGACTCCGTTGGAAGGCTTGATGATGGGTACACGCTCGGGCGACATTGATACGGGTGCGGTTACTTACCTAATGGAACGCGAAGGATACAATGCGAAGAAAGTGTCGGATATTCTGAATAAACAGAGTGGTTTGCTCGGCATTTCTGGTGTTTCTTCTGATATGCGAGAGGTTGGAGCTGCGGCAGATGGTGGAAACGATCGTGCGAAGTTGGCTATTGATATGTTCGTTTATCGTGTTAAGAAATATATAGGTTCTTACATTGCAGCGATGAACGGTGTTGATGCGATTGTTTTCACAGGAGGCATCGGTGAGAACAACCAAGCGATTCGAGAGTCTGTTTGTTTAGGACTTTCGGCATTGGGGGTTGATTTGGATTTAGAACAAAACAAAAAGATCCGTGGAGAGGAAGGTACGATTAGTACATCATCTTCAAAAATCAAAGTCATTGTTATTCCTACTGACGAGGAGTATATGATTGCGTCAGATACTTTGGATTTGGTAAAAAAATAATTTGCGTAGAGGCAAAAAACAAGAAGTCTCCGTTTCTGATAGAGAGCGGAGACTTCCTATTTTTATCTGATTTAAACTTTTGTCTATGAAAATATTGGATAGAAGAGCGGCTATTCTAGAGATGAATCGTTTAGCAACGTTGAATGAGCCGTTTTTGTTTGTGGTAGATTATCAAGTGAAGAGATGCTTTGTAGAGTCTCTGTCTGAAATTGATCCTGTTGAGTGTCTTTATCAAATCGGGGATATCCAAAATAGTTGGAAATACGTTGAGAATGAGACAGATAGGGTGGAGTGGCAAGTCGGACATTTGTCTATGCCAACATATAAAAGAAGTTTTGATTTAGTAAAGAAGCATCTGAATTTAGGGGATTCCTATTTATTGAATCTGACATGTCAAGTGCCAGTGAAGACAAATCTTTCGCTACAGTCTATATTTAGTCGGACGAAAGCGAAGCACAAACTCTGGATAAAAGACACTTTTGTATGTTTTTCGCCAGAGACATTTGTGCAAATCAAAGATGGAGAAATCAGTTCGTTTCCGATGAAAGGGACGATTGATGCGACGGAAGAAAATGCGTTTAAGCGGTTGATTGACAACGAGAAAGAAAGTGCGGAACACGCTACGATTGTTGATTTGATTAGGAATGATTTGAGTATTGAAGCTACGAATGTTCGTGTGGAGAAATATCGTTATATTGATGAAATATTAACAAATAATGGGAAAATTTTGCAAACCAGTTCGAAGATAGTTGGACGGTTGAAAAATGGTTGGCAAAGTAGGATAGGTGAGATTTTGTTCAGTCAATTGCCTGCAGGTTCGATTACGGGTGCGCCTAAAAAGAAAACGGTTGAAATAATTACGGAAGCAGAGAATTATGACAGAGGGTTCTATACAGGTGTAATGGGTGTTTATCAAAATGGAATGGTCGACAGTGCGGTGATGATTCGTTTTATAGAGGAGAAGGAGGAACAAAAGTATTATAAAGCAGGAGGGGGAATTACAGCAAAAAGTCGCTTGGAAGATGAGTATAATGAGGTGAATCAAAAGATATATCTTCCATTAAATCAAGAAGATAGAGATCCGAAAACGAAGCTAAATTATCCTCGGTATATAGAGACGATAAAAGTGAAGGATGGAGTTCTGCAAAACTTGAAATATCATCAAGCGAGGTATGAGCAGACAATGGAGTGTTGGGGAGCAAAGGACAAAGTTGAAGATTTGCGGAAGGTAGTTGGAAAGTTGATTCCTTATTCAGGAGTTTACAAGTTGAGAATCGTGTATAGTGTAGGCGGAATAGATGAAATATCGCTATTAAAATACGATATACGTCCGATACACACGTTGAAGTTGGTGAGAGATGATGAAGTAACGTATGCGTTAAAAGCAGAAGACAGAAGTCGGCTGAATGAACTCCATGCTATGCGAGGAGAAGCCGATGAGACGTTGATCATCAAGAGTGGTTATGTCAAGGAGACGACCTACGCCAATGTTGCACTATATGACGGAAAGCGATGGGTAACCCCTTCAAATCCGTTGTTGAAGGGAACAAAACGGCAGAAACTGATTGAAGAAGGAGTGATAGAAGAGGGTGAAGTACTTGCAGATGATTTAAATAATTATCAAGAGATAGCGATATTTAATGCAATGATTGAGTTTGGGGAGATAGTGGTAGAGTCGCAATTTGTACAATAGCCACCCTAATGGAATAGGATGGCTATTGAGAGAAACTAATCTTGGGATAACACCGCTGTAAGCGACTTTATCATTGGACCGAAATCACCAAATGTGTGAGTAAGGGTTTGCCGCATGGATGGAATCTTGTACTGAGATAACATAACGGAACGAGGCGAGCGTGTCGTTGTATCCAAGAACTTCATAATTCCCCCTTTCACTAAAATTGAACTTACAAAGCAATAAATAAGAGTGAGGTTCAAAATTTCCGAAGGTGAACTCGGCATCTTCGCTATAAAAGGGATTTCTATATTCTCCTGGAATTTTTTTTCACGATTACGAGGCTGTCATTATTGGCAATAAAGACAGAGTCCTTAGAACTAACGACCTTTACATCGCATCTGCTATTGTTGATTATGCAGTAGCGGTGTTTTTGAGCATTTTCTGTAGCAATGTAAAGTTGGTCATTATCGGTGAAGACATAACGGTAAATTCGTAAGTCGTCAGAGAGATAAACGGGCTTATAGTTGAAGGGATTGCTTATGTCATAACAATTTTCAACCTTGAGTTCGTTCGTCCACTTATTGTCGAAAATCACCTTATTTACCACGATTGGAGTTCGAGAGTATCCTCCCATTCCTGTTTCTTTTCGTTTAACAACAATACTATAAGATGCTTTCCTCTTGAGAATCATTCTGTTGAGTGTTTTTTCACAATTTCGACACTATACTTGCTCGCATTCACGATATGATACTCATCCGTCCAAACCTTAGAATCACAGTCTTCACAATCGGAGCAATTGGAAAGGAGTGCAGGAATGGTCAGTAATAGTCCGAAAATTGTTTTTGCTATTCTTCTCATTTTGAATGTAATTATTGCAATCTATGTTCTATAGCATATTGATAGTCTTCGTTTGAAATCACATGACGGTATACTCTGTATTCTTCTGAAAAAGAAATCAATGTGAAATTTTCGTCGTAGTTTAAACTAAATTTATTTTTTTAAAGGTCGTTTTATGTAATCCTCCATTGCTACTTTCCCAATAATAACGATTAAAGAATCATTTGTTGGAATAGTATGAACTTTCTCACCCTCAAAGACTTCCTCTGTTATTTTTACAGAATAGTCGCTGTCGTTGATAATCCTATATTCTTCTTTCCATGTGTTGCTATCAGAGTCCTTTTTAGAACAGGTAGGATGAAAAAAATAGGGAGAATAAAATGCAGCATATTAGTTTCAAAGTTTTTCCCATCTCGTTCTATAGTAATTTATTAATGTTTCAATATCCTCTGTTGTAATTTATTCTTTTATATCCCTATTTGTAGGGATATTTTTTTTTAAAAAGTATAGGATTTTTGGACAACGGAAGTCATTCTGGGAAAGAATGGCTTCCGTATGAGTGAAAAGCTTAT
>CAVKBM010000012.1:0-45576 GCA_963654355.1 Bacteroidaceae bacterium
CCGTCGTAGGTTTCGGAGATGTTGGCGTTGTCGCTTCCAATCACGTCATACTGCTGATCTGCGAAGCGCCATGTTCCTTGGAGGGTCTTGCCGTCGGCGGTGGCATGGGTGCTTCCATCTCCAGCGTTATACTGGAGATTGCCAGTGGAGAAGTAGACGTATTTGTCATCACTGACCTTGAACGCCACATGAGTGCGCTCTTCCGCCTTGTATTTTGCGGTGTAGACGATGTCTCGGTGGGCTGGCGCAAGCTCCTTGTCCCAACCGTCAAACGTGTAGATGTAGTCGTAGTCGTTTATTCTTTTTGGGGTTGCGCCGGTGTAAGCCACAGAGTCTCCGTAATTGAACTGGAGTGAGTCAAGCAAGGTGCCGTCGTAATCAACAAATTTAACCTTGACGTTCAGCTCGTGGACGGGGCGGACTGCCAAGCCATATTGTTTGAAGTCGCTTTTCAAGCCCACGAGGTTGGTGGAGAAACCTAATTCGTAGGGGTATTCCCCATCTTGTGATGTTGTCGTCCAATAGAGTCCGTATTCGTTGGCTCCAGAGGTCGTCGTGCCTGTGCGCGCCCCCGTGGTTGGAAGTGCCACGACGCCCGCCACCTCCAATTTTTGGAAGTCGGACAATGAGTAGACGTTGTCGGCGTAGTCCTCCGAGATTTCCACGTTGGAACCCGACGCGTTGTCGCTCAGCATCTTGACGGTGAGTCCGTCGGCTTTCTCGAAGTCGGATGGGAAAAACATGAGGCACAGCACCTTGTCGTCGCCCACTTTGCCAAGAGTCCATTTGTTGTGGGTGAGCGCGTAGTCCCATTCCTCCTTGGTGAGCGTGCGGTACCAATCCGCCTCTCCGCTTCCGTTGGAGAAGGTGTTGAAGATAGCCCAGTCTGCCTTCTCGTAGTCGCCTGTAAGGCTTCCCGCATCTGTGTAGTCGCTAGCTTCCGTGGATGTCGACCAAGGCTGGTAGGCCTTCGCTCCGCTGTTCCATCCGCTCGTACCCCATCCGAAGAGGTCTATATAGCCATCGTAGCTATCTTTGGCGTTGTCGTTCTGCGAGCCGAGAGACTCGTACTGGGCGGATGCGAAACGCCAGTCGTTGGTGGATGCGTTGAACTGCAGGTTTCCTTGAGAGAAGTAGACCGACTTGGTGTCGGACACCTTCACGGCGTTTCGCGTCATCACTCCCTTCTTCTTGACGGACAACACGCTGTCGAACACAGCGGTGTAGACCACGTCCTCACGCAAAGGCAGTAGAGTCCTGTCCCAGCATTTGAATGTGTAGTCATATTCAAGAAGACCGTCCTTCGTGGGTGTTTCGCCTTTGTAGACTGGTATCTCGTCTCTTTCAACGGTGACCGCATAGAGGGGCGTTCCGTCATAGTTCACGAATTTCGCATCGAAGTTCAACTCGTAGACGGGGCGGACGGAGAGTCCTGCGTACCTTGGACACGCCGATGTGGATGCCGTTGAACCGTTGAATCCGAAGCAGTAGGACGAGTTGCCGTCGTTGTTCGCGGTTGTCGACCAATAGGTTCCCGCTGTTGTCTCGAATGTCTGGTTGCTTATTCTTGAACCAGCGCTGGGGAAAGCCACCACGCCAGCCTCCTCCAACTTCTTAAACTGCCCATCGTCGAAGACATTCTGTGAGTATGCGTCCTCCGAGAACTTGAAGGCGTTGTCTGCGGACTCGGCTCCGCTGATCTTGCTGATGCTGACGTCTCCGGCAGGTTGGAAGTCCTTAGGAATCAACAGAAGACAGAGGGTGTTGTCAGGACCCACCTTGGCCATGGTCCAGTCGTTGTGCTGGATCAAATATTGCCACTCCTCGTTGGTGAGCGTCCTCCATGTCAGGATATAGTCTCCTCCGTTGTCGATTCTGTTGTAGTACGCCCAGTCAGAGCGGTTGTAGTCGCCGGTCAGACTATTGTTTCCATCGGGTCCGTATAGGGAGGCGTCTGTGGATGTGGACCATGGGTCGTAGGCTTTGCCGTTGATCGGGTATCCGCTTGTGGCCCAGCCGAAGAGGTCGATCCACCCGTCGTAGCCTTGGGCGATGTTGCTGTTGGCGGATCCGACGAGGTCGTATTGGTTCTCGGCGAATCGCCATTCCCTCTGTGCGGCGTTGTATTGCAGGTTTCCCTGCGAGAAGTAGACCTCCTTCGTGTCGGACACTTTGTAGACCGCGCGGAAGAGTTTCCCGTTGTCCTTTGAGATGAGGAAGCTGTCGTATGTGGCGGTGTACACCATGTCGGAGGTCGCGGGTTGGATCTCCTTGTCCCATCCTTTGAAGGTGTAGCGGTATTGCCCCACGTCTTCACGATTTGGGGTCGCACAAGTAGGAAGGTCGCCTCTTGAGACGACCGTATCGGACACGATCGAACCGTCGTGGTTCTTGAAGACTATTTCAAAGTTCAAGTCGTAGACTAAGCGAACGGCGAGACCGTAGTTGCGGTAGGTCGAGTCGTTCGGGTTGACCGAGGTGTGCAGGAACTGCACCCGTCCCGCCCTCTTCTCGCCTTTGGCGGAAGTCGACCAGTAGTGTCCGTTTGCCCCTGCTATGTATTTCTCACCTATTCGGCGACCCGATGGAGGCAGGGCGACGACTCCCGCCCCTTCCAATTCGGCGAACTCCTCGACGGTGTAGAAATTGTCTGAATAATCCCCATCTTCGAACGAGGTTTTCTGATCGGAACCGTTGCTCAACACCTTGACATCAATGCCATCAGGGGCTTTGAATCCGCTTGGAAATAGAAGAAGACAGAGCGTGCTGTCGTTTCCGACCCTTGCCAATGTCCAGCTGTTGTGGGCGAAGAGGTACCGCCACTCGTCCGCCGAGAGGGTGCGCCACAGGTTGGGCTGGTCTCCCCCGTTGGAGATGGCGTTGTAGACGCCCCAGTCGGCGTTGGAGGCTCTCTCTGACAGACTAAGGGAGGCGTCGCCTTTAGGGGTGTAGTCGGTCTCTGTCTCCGACACCGCCCATGGTTGGTAGGCGGCAGCATCGCTGTCCCAACCGCTGGTGCCCCAGCCGAAGAGGTCGATCCAACCATCATAGACTTCAGAAGTGTGTATGTTGTTAAGCCCAATGTGGTCGTACTGGTTCTCTGCGAAGCGCCACGTTCCCTTCGCCGTCGCACCGTCGGCCGTCGCATGGGTTCCCGCGCCCGCGTTGTACTGCAGGTTTCCTTGCGAGAAATAGACGGAGCGTTTGTCCGACACCTTGAATGAAGACGCGACAAGCGCGCCGTCCCTCACCACGTCGTATTTCATCACGTCGCGTTGGAAGCGCACGCTGTCGATGCTGTCCATCGCGAAATGGCCGTTCGTGGCGTCGCTGTTGTGGTAGACGTTCATTCGTCCGTTCTTGTCCGCATCCTTTGCATCTTGGAAGGAAATTGAGAGAATCTCCTCCACGGCAGTCGTCCACGCCTTCTCTGCGTTGCGGAGGTGTACATACATGCGCATCTCCGTCTTCGTGGCGGCAAAAAGAACCGCTATGCATGCGGATAGCACCGCCAAAATAGATAAAAGTTTCTTCATTTGTTGTTTCTTCTAATGTTTAGGTTATAAATTTTCAACATCAATCTGTTCGTGCAAAGATACAAAAAAGTGTGCTATGGATAATGGCACACTTTTTCTATTATGGCATAGTTTTTTTAATACTTGAATGAACTTCCGCCTAAGAACTCGCGGAGGAGTGAGGTGAGAGGCAATTCAACTTCAGATACAATGTTAAAGTAACTCAAGAATCTCAGTAGTCTGTGTACTTCTGGGTATTCAGGTGAATTTTCTGGTACTTCAGAAAGAATAGGCTCAGCAAATTTTTTAAGTACACATATTTCGAAGAGTAATGCCGAATTGAACACGATGTCGGCATTTTCTTGATAAGGGAAAATCCATTTTTCTTCTCCCTCCTTTACTTTTTCCCATCTGCTGATCGTTTCAACGGCTGAATATCCTCGGTAGTTGTAATCTCGGATGATGCGGCGGAGCAGACGATTGTCGCGTGTTGGAATCCAGTTGCGATCATCAAACGAGATGGTTGTGAGTGCAGAAATGTATATTCTGACTATATTCTTTTCTGGTATCTTAGAAGTCAACATAGGATTCAATGCGTGTATTCCTTCGATGACCAGAATGCCATTTCCCTCCAACTTGAGGTTTTTGCCGTGATACTCACGTTCACCCTTTTCAAAGTTGTAGTAGGGGAGGCTCACCTCTTTGCCGTTGAGTAGGCTGTTCATTTGATCGTTGAAGAGGTCTAAGTCTACAGAGTAGATAGACTCGAAGTCGTAATCTCCATTCTCATCACGTGGAGTCTGGGTGCGTGGATGAAAATAATCGTCCATAGAGAGGGCGATAGGCTTCAACCCGTTTACCGCTAGCTGTACGCTCAAACGCTTGCTGAAAGTGGTTTTCCCTGAGGAGGATGGTCCAGAAATCAATACTAATTTCGTATCCTTGCGGTTCGCAATCATATCAGCGATGGAGATGATTTTTTTCTCCTGCAACCCTTCGGCAATCTTGATGATGCCAGACATGCTTTCTTTGTCCTTCACTACTTTGTTCATATTCCCGACATTGCCTAACCCCATGATGTGGTTCCATTGGGCGTGTTCGGAGAAGGTTGCAAAAAGTTTGTCTTGAGGTTCGAAAGACTCTAATTTAATAGGGTCTTTTCTGTCGGGTACTTGCAAAAATATTCCGTCGTGGTAGGGACGGATGTCAAATAATTGGATGTAGTTGGTGGATGGTGCGACTGGACCTTGAAACCAACTGTGTCTGCCTCCTAATTCATAGTATCTTGTGTAAAAAGATCCATGCTGTTCGAGAAGTAATGCGGTGTCTTCCGAACCCTCCTTGCGGAATATTTCGATAGCCTCCTCTGTAGGGGTGTCGGACATATTGAATGAAAGGTTCGCATCAACGATTTTGCGCATCTCCTTTCGAATTTTGTCAATTAGCACTTCGTCGATAGGCTTGTCATAGCCAATCAACCTGCAATAGTAGCCTTTCGCGATGGGGTGTTCTAAACGAACTTTCACCTTTGGCAATATAGCGTGGATGGCGTTGCAAAAGATGAAAGAGAGGGAGCGTACATAGGCACGCATCCCAGATGGAACGTCAATGCCCATGAACTCAACAGTCTGGGGCTTGTAAACCTTAAACTTCAAGTCCTTCGTAACATTGTTCAACTTAGCCACGATGACACCATATTTCATCTCTGGCTTCATATCATTGTAGATGTCCAATAAACTGACACCCATTGGGTAACTCTTCTTCTGCTTATTGTTGATGCAGTAAACATCAACCAAATTCTCATTAACACAACTCATACTCAATCAGTTTTTATGGATGATACTTTTTTTAAGGATATAGAGAGGACGGGGAAACTGCCTCTTTGACAAATGTTTCGGCTTAATAGGAAGCGTTCAACTCGAAATCTTTCACAAACCTTGAGAAATTCTTAATCAAGTCTGATTTTGCCTCTAAGTTCTTTTTCGCAATGTCGTCCACGGAAAGTGCAACAATGTCGCCGTCTTCATAGGTTTTCTTCTCTTTGGATAAAATTTGGATGAATGTGGCATATTCGTTTTCGTAGATTTCTTTATAACTCTGAGCGTAACGGATGGCAGATTCCACAAGGTAGGCTTGTCCGCGGCAGTCGCCCAGATTTTGCAGTGTGCTGATAGTCTCGTTGATATCTTTCAGGTTTTGGTCGTATGTCTCTTGTATCTTCTGCATGTCTCTGCTGGCGATTTGTTGTGTGAACTCTTTGGTGTTGTTGTCTAACTTGACACACTCGTTCATCACTGTCTCGCAGTAGTCGGCGGGAGTCGTGTTACAGGAAACAAAAAGAAGGAAGAAAAGACTTGCTACGACTATTGAGAATACTTTATTCATGGTTTTCTAATTTTATGGTGAAACGTTCTAATTGTTAATTTTTCATAAAGTTAAGAGAGTTATATCTTATTGCCAATAAATTTCCACGTTTTTTCTGACAAAGTTTTTCCTTTTTGCTTTTCAAACAGAGAAGATTTTTTGCCTTTCCATCAGATAGTTGATAAACGGAGTGTATGATTGACAACGCTCTAATAGCGTGGCATTGCCGACCACAATCATCTGCTCTTTGGCGCGAGAAATGGCAACATTGAGTTTTCTGTCTATTCTTAATTTGTTGTATTGCAATACGTTGGCGCCTAAAAATCCCAATTGATATTCTTTCTTTACGGTTGTGCCATAGATAATCACATCGCGTTGGCTTCCTTGGAAACGCTCAACTGTATCAATGGAGATATTGCGTAAATCTTCAATACATAGTCGCTCGATTGCTCTATGTATCATTGAGATTTGACTGCGGTAGGGTACGATAACCCCGATACTATTTAATGCGTTAAATGGCTTTCCATACCGTTGATAAAGAATCCATGTCTGTTTAACTATGATGGCTATCAATTCTGCTTCTGCCATATTTACCATGTCCGAACTATTGTCGATTTTGGCTTTCACATCGAGCCACATTAAACGTTGGTTTTGCAGCAGTTGTTCTATGTTATTTTCGTTGTCAATGTTTAGCGACAATCCGTTTTCATTGTAGAAATGTTCTTGTGTCTGGTGTTTTAATGGAACGGTGTCTAATTGTCCTTCGTAATAGGCTTGGTTGATAAAGTCGGATACTTCGGGGTGCATGCGCCCTTGGTGGTTGAGCATGTAAACGAAGTCGTCGTTTTGTTGGTTTCTCAACATTCGCTCAAAGAATGAGTGCCTGCAGTTGGTTAGCCCAATTTTTAATAGGAGAGGATTTTCTATTTTAGATTCTTTTTCTGTTTGTTGCACTACAGCGGGCAGTTGCTTATGGTCGCCAATGAAGACGAACTTGCGTATGCCGTTTCCGCAGTTGGCGGTCAGCAACCCCATGATCTGAGGTTCTAAGATTTGTGATGCCTCGTCAACAATCGCTAAATCAAAGGTTTTTAAATTGAATAGGTTCTGCATTGAGGCAATTGAAGCGGTTGTCCCTACATAGACTCTGACCGACTTGAGAAATGTTGTCATTGATTGTAAGTCGGTGGTGTCTTTTAGTCTGTTTTTCAGAAGATAAGATTTGTCAAACGCTTCTGAACATGAGTGTTCGTGGCCAATGCGGACGAAGTCTATTTCCTCGGAAATGAGTTTTGAGCATATTTCTTCAACGGCTCTGTTGGTGTAGGATACTAGCAAAACGGACGTGTTTGTATCGGATAACGTTTCTCGTAGGATATTAACTAATGCGAAGGAGGTTTTCCCTGTTCCTGGAGGTCCGATGACGATGAAATAGTCTTGCGCTTGTTTGGCTTTCAAAACTAATTCATTGAAAGTGCCGTAGTCGTTATTGAGTCGGATGGAACAGTCTTTTTGAGGCAGTCTTTGGTTGAGAATCAGAGATTTACGACCTTGATTTGTCATTGTCAGGAATGAAAAAAGGTCTTTGAAAGAGGAAGAGAAAGATGAGTCTAAGAAATCGTGTTCAATTGCCCAACGTATGTTTTCTCTGTGTTGAAAGACATTCTTATTTCGTTGTGGCGATCGTAGTTTGACGGATATAGTTTCGTTATTTATCTGCTTGATGGTAGCACGAAATACAATGCAGTTGCTGATATTCAGGCTGTTATATTTGTCTTTCTTGTGGTTGTAGGGATAGAAGACGATGATGTCTCCATTTCGGAAGTTGGGTGAATCGTCTTTGTCTTTTACATCTATTTGAAAATCAACAATTTCAATGCCTTCATTGTTTTCGCCTTCCGCTGTCCTTATCAACTGAAGATTTGTGTAGACCATGCCTTCTTGCTGTTTCTCTTCCATAGTGAGATTCCACGACATGGCAAATTCTGTTTTTGAAAGGTGGTATTCCTTTTCTAAGAAGGTAAAGAAACGATAGAAATAGGCTCGTTCTATCTCGTCGGCTCGCTTTACCGTGTTGAGGATTTCTTCAATTTGTGGCTTCTGATAGTCGCGCCACAGTCTGCTTTCTGTTTGGTTGACATTTAGCGTATTAGCTGTTATCTTATCAATGATGTCAATGTTTCCAGATTCTAATTTTTTCTCTAAGAAAGCAATGCTGTTTCTGTATTGGATGGCTTCAAAAAGGAGTTTTGGGGCAGGACCTTCTTTCATCAATCCGTTCTCTTGGTTGATTGTCTTCCCTGCGCTTGGATATTTGGAATAGAGTAACCACACGTTGACCTCTTCGTTGGAAACGTGCATTTTATAGCGTAGCCATGCTAAATAGAACAGCATCTGCACATAATGTTTCTCTTGATGTCCACCGTTTGGGAATCCCCATTTGCCTGATTTTTGTTCTATTAACACTTTTTGATCGTCTGTCAGCAAGTCCATACGCCCTTGTACACCTAAGGTTGGGCAGAAGAAAGAGGGCTCAAGTAATGCGTGTTCAGGGTCGAAAATACGGTTGCCGTCCAACTGTTTGGCGGTATATTCTCGAATGTTCACTTGTTGCCTTTGTGCCTCCTTATGAAACTCGTGCGATTTGAAGTCCTCGCAGGTGGCAATGTTGAGGGCGAAATTCTGAAAAAATCGTGTGACGCTATTCTTGTATGACACCGCCTTTTCGGAGTAGACCTCCTCGTCGAGAAACTGCCCCGCTATGTTACCTATTAAAATGGCTTGTGTCGTTTTCTTTTTTTGTAATCGTTTTACCAAATAGGAAAAAGGGGTTAATCCGTATTCTTCAAATCCTTCGGCTATGGTGGATATGTCTACCAAAAAATCTGGTTCATAGATGATGAATTCTGGATAATAAATGCCATTTCTCAATCGTGGACGAACAAGGTTGAGCTGCGTGTTCTTACTCAGTAACTGACCTATAGAGGAGAGATCGCCCGCTTCTGTTGTATAGGCGTAGCAGATTTTCGATTCTTCGCCACTCTCGTTGGATTTTTCGGCATAGATAAACTGCTCGTCCCATGAGGTGACGGACACGCGTATCTCGTCGGCTTCGGTTTCTTCTTTGTGGTAGAGTTCAAACTGCGTCTGAGGTAGAAGGCAATCTAATTCCGTGGGGATAGACTGTTTATAGACACAGCTGGCGAAGGTGGCAAGTAGGCGGACATCTTGCAGTAGATTTTGTGCTAATCGTTCTGATGTTTGCCCCTGCAAGGTGCCAATGCGAGCACGAAACCGATTCATCGCATAATAAACTTGCTTCGGAACATGGTGTTCTTTCGTCAAGAAATCTAACTTGGCAAAAGGGCCAGAAAAGGAGAATTCGGCCTCTGCGGTGCGGTCGTCTAACACCAAAAAGAAAATTTTCCTCAGCGTGGCATACGATGCATGTGGATCTACCGACTTGTGGTTGCGACAAAGATCAAGCAAGTCTTCAAAAATAAACTCTATTGTGATTTTGTATTTGTACATAATGTGTGTTTACAATAAAACAGGAACATAGGCAAAGATAGGAAAAAATGCCTTTATTCTCTAAATAAGTTTTACCTTTGCCTCGGAAATCCGAAAAGCAATGAAGAAAAAAGTTTTTGGCGTATTGCTTCTGATGGAGACTTTCTTCCTGTTTCTCTCAGTGGTGGTCGCCCTCTATTACGGGGAAGGAGATTTCGCATCACTCGCCATCGCTACTGCTGCCTGTGCTGTTACTGGACTTTTTCTTTTCCTCCCTAACACGAAGGAGAAAGCGAATCTCAATCGGAAAGACTGCTACTTGATTATTGCTGGTACTTGGGTCGTTTTCTCACTTTTCGGTATGCTTCCGTTCTTGATTTATGGGACGGTGTCGTCGGTAACGGATGCTTTCTTTGAGACAATGTCTGGATTCACAACGACAGGAGCTTCTGTCTTTAATAATATAGATGTGCAACCTCATGGACTCCTTTTTTGGCGTTCCATCCAACAGTGGATGGGAGGATTGGGTATCGTCATCTTCTCTATCGCCCTTTTGCCGTCCTTCAACCGAAACAATAAGCAGTTGTTTTCAACCGAGGCGACGAGTGTGTCGACAAGCAAGTTGCGTCCTAAAACGCAGGAGGCGGCTCGTGGTATCCTTCTGATTTACGTTGGCTTGACTTTTGTCTGCACTTTCTTCTATTGGATAGGTCCGATGGGACTTTACGACGCTTTGTGTCATGCCATGACTACTATAGGGACGGGCGGATTCAGTACGCACCAATCAAGTATAGCCTATTTCGACTCCCCTTACATAGAATATGTGTGTTCGTTGTTTTCTTTTTTGGGTGGAGTCAATTTTGCCCTCTACTTTTATGCGAGCAGAGGCAATTGGAGACCTTTGAAGAGCAATGAGGAATTTCGCTGGTATTGGGCGGGGACACTTTTCTTCACGGTTGTCTTTTTCATCCTTTTCGTTGTAAATCCAAATTTTTCAACCTCTCCTCAGATGCCTGGTTCGTTAGAGACTGAGTTCAGGACGGCACTCTTTCATACGACGACGATTTTCTCGTCCAGTGGTTTTCAAAGCACATATTGCGATTACACCTCGTGGGGGGCTTCTTTTTGGATGCCAACCATATTGTTGATGGTGTGCGGTGCATGTGCAGGTTCTTCAAGTGGAGGTCTGAAATTGATCCGTTTTATCATCTGTTTCAAAAACATGCGGAATGAGTTCCGCTTGCACAAACACCCCAATGCGGTCTTTCCTGTGAAAATTTCAAAACATCTGATAGATGATGTCTTGGTTCGTCGCACGTTGGCTTTCATCTATATCTTCATCATTGCGGTGGTGGTCGGCACAACATTGTTGACTTTTGCAGGATTGGATTTTGATACGGCTTTCGGTGCGTGTATAAGCACAATCAGCAATACTGGTCCTGCTTTTGGAACCGCTGGTCCGATCAGCAACTATGCCTCGCTACCAGATGTTGCAAAATGGATGTGTTCGGCTTTGATGTTGATAGGCCGTTTAGAATTATATACGATTTTGTTGATGTTCACGCCTAATTTTTGGCGAGATTGATTGGCAATAAAAATAAAATAGAAACGTAATAAATAAACAAAAATAAACAAGTTTATATCAAAATGGGTAAGGGTTTTAGAAAGTGGTACGTTCCTTCATATAGGGTCGCAACTGAGTTCGAGATGAAAATGATGGAGTTGGAGAAGAGAGGTTATGATGTGCCTCCTCGTAAGTTGGTTAAGACACCGGAACAGATAGAAGGTATCAAAAGGAGTTCCGTCGTTAATACAGGTGTACTCGATTTGGTGGAGAGAGAAATAAAGGCGGGAATGAGTACGGAGGATATTGATAGATTGGTGTATGACTATACGGTTTCTCATGGTGCAATTCCTGCGCCTCTCAACTACGAGAAATATCCGAAGAGTGTATGCACTTCTATCAATGAGGTGGTCGCGCATGGAATCCCAAGTCCATACAGAATACTAAAAGAGGGTGATATCATTAATGTTGATGTTTCAACTATCTTGGATGGATATTTCTCTGATGCTTCAAGAATGTTCTGCATTGGTGAGGTTTCTCCTGAGAAGAAGAGATTGGTAGATGAGACGCTCAAATGTTTGAAAATAGGAATGGAAGCCGCAAAACCATATCATCCAGTCAATGAAATTGGTGCTGCGATAGAAGAGTACGCAAGAAAAAAAGGATATTCTGTGGTTCAAGAGCTGACAGGCCATGGAGTTGGTTTAAAGTTCCATGAAGAGCCTGAGGTTTGTCATTATAGACAGAATAAAGTAAGGATGTTGCTTGTTCCAGGTATGGTCTTTACTATTGAGCCTATGATCAATATGGGTATGAGGGATGTCTTGTTCAACAAACTTGATGGTTGGACGGTAACGACAAAAGATGGGTTGCCATCTGCTCAATGGGAACATACATTCTTGATGACGGAAAATGGCCCCGAGATTCTAACTTACTAAATGATAAGTATCTAAGATATGAAATGCTATCACTGCGGTTGTGAAATCCCTGATTCAGCTAAGTATTGTCTCTACTGTGGAAAGAGAGTAGGAGATGCTCGATGTACGTCTGGTGGAGATTCTTTTCAGGGAAAGTCTGATGATAGGACAATCTCAAAGGAAAAGTCTCAGAGAGTGCAGTTTCCATATGGATTGAAGATTTTAATCGCAGTGATGGTTTCGGTTATGATAGGAATTGTGATTGCTTGTATGGCAATGCAGTAGGTTGACATAATCAAAAGAAAATTTATATATGGGTTTGTGGAAGTATCATTTGATGGCGGTCTTTTCCTCCGTGGTGTGGGGTGCTTCGTTCATTTCATCAAAGGTGTTGTTGGGTGAGGGGATGTCTCCTTCGGAAATTATGTTGTGTCGTTTCTTCATTGGCTACATCCTTTTGTGCGTGATACATCCGCATTTCCGAAAGGTGTCTGATTGGCATGATGAGTTTATTTTTATGCTGACAGGATTATTAGGAGGAACGCTCTATTTTTTGGCTGAGAATACGGCTTTGAAATACACCCAAGCTTCAAATGTCGGCTTGATTTGTGCTGTCGTTCCTATTGTGACGGCACTTTTTTCTCGTTTCGTTTTCAAAACGGAGAGGTTCAAACAGTCATTTGTGGTGGGGGCGATGATATCTTTCGTTGGTGTCGCGTTGGTTGTCTTGAACGGACAGTTTCAATTGAAGCTAAATCCGTTGGGCGATTTGCTGACATTCGCTGCGGTAGTCTTTTGGGCTTTGTATTGTGTCATTCAGAAACTTTATCATCATGCCTATCCTTCCCTTTTCATAACAAGGAAACTATTCTTTTATGGGATGCTGACCACTATTCTTTATTTTTTGCTTTTTAGTTCTTTTGACTTTCCGATAGAGCATTTCGCAAAACCTGCGGTTTATGGAAATCTTCTTTTCTTAGGT
The DNA here is from genome assembly GCA_963654355.1 of Bacteroidaceae bacterium. Taxonomy (GTDB): domain Bacteria; phylum Bacteroidota; class Bacteroidia; order Bacteroidales; family Paludibacteraceae; genus UBA1181. The sequence goes on from CAVKBM010000012.1 coordinate 12,853, forward strand.
GTTGTGGCATCAGGTATTTGTTTTCTGTTTTGGAACAAGGCAATGGAGAAATTAGGGGTCATCGTTACTAACAATTATGTTTTCTTGATTCCAATGATTACCGTTGTCTTGGCTCATTTCATTCTCAATGAAATTCTCACTTCATTTATTATTATTGGATCGCTCCTCATTGTCGGTGGTCTGTGGTGGACGAATCGGCATAAGGCATAGCGTTCAATAAAATGTCATAATAAAAGCGAAGATTGAAGTTTTAAGCCTTGATCTTCGCTTTTGTCAATCGTAATAAGTTGGCTAACTTTCATACTTTGCCTTAAACACGGTTGCATACATTTTCATTTGTTTCATCATTGCTAACATGCCATTCGAGCGGGTGGGTGATAGGTGTTCCCTCAGACCGATTTTGTCGATGAAGTAGAGGTCGGCATTGATGATTTCATCTGGAGTTGCCCCTGAAAGGATATAGACTAACATGCTGACAATGCCTCCTGCTATGTCGGTGTTGCTTTCTCCTTGATAAAACACCTTACCGTCTTTGTACTCAGCGTAAACCCAAACTTTGCTCTGACATCCTTCTATGAGATATTCTGGAGTCTTATACTTTTCTTCAATGCCAACGTTCTCAATGCCCTTGTCTATGATCTGCTGATATTTATCAAGCCAATCATCTAAAAATTCAAATTCGGAGATAATCTCGTCTTGTTTCTCGTTGATTGTCATTGCTGTAGTTTTAAAAAATTTTGCGAATGTACTACTTTATTTCTTACGACTGAACATTTTGACTATGCGTTCTATGCCTGCCGCTAATTTGTCAATCTCTTCTTTTGTGTTGTAGATGGCAAATGAGGCACGCACTGTTCCGTCAATTCCAAAAGCTTGCATGACGGGTTCTGCGCAATGGTGTCCCGTACGCACGGCAATGCCTAATTTGTCTAATATTGACCCCATATCGTATGGATGAATATTGCCGACAAGGAACGAAATCAATCCGCTTTTGTCTGGTGCTTCGCCGATGATGCGCATGCCTGTGATTTGTTGCAACTGTTCTGTCGCATATTCTACCAAACTATGCTCGTAAGCGGTGATATTGTCAATGCCAATGTTGTTTACATAATCGAGGGCAGTAGCCAGGGCCGTCGATCCAATATAGTCTGGTGTTCCGGCCTCAAATTTGAATGGTAGTTCGTTGAATGTGGTCTTCTCAAATGTTACTTTTTGAATCATTTCGCCTCCTCCTTGATAGGGAGGAATTTTCTCTAACCACGCCTCTTTCCCATAGAGTATTCCAATTCCTGTCGGACCATAAATCTTATGCCCTGAAAATGCCAGAAAATCGCAGTCTAAATCCTGCACATCTACTCTGATGTGGGGAACGGATTGTGCTGCGTCTACCAAGACAGGAATGTTGTGGCTGTGCGCTATGCGTATCACCTCCTTGATTGGGTTGACTGTACCTAACGTGTTGGAGACGTGCGCCACAGAAATGAGTTTTGTACGCTCGTTGATGAGTCCTTCTAATTTGTCTATCTGCAAAACTCCTTTCTCATCGAATGGAATGACACGTAGTTTTATTTTTCGGGTGTTTTGTAACAACTGCCAGGGAACAATATTAGAATGGTGTTCCATCTGTGAAATGATGATCTCATCGCCATCTTGACACTGACTGATCCCGAATGAGTGTGCTACTAAGTTGATAGCTTCGGTCGTGCCTCGTGTAAAAACGATTTCATGGCTATGTTTTGCGTGAACGAATTGTTGCACTGTTTTGCGAGCCTCTTCATGAGCCTCCGTAGCCAACTGGCTGAGGTAGTGGACGCCCCTGTGAATATTCGCATTGCAGTCGTAATAGCCCTTTGTGATAGTGTCTACTACGCACGCTGGCTTTTGAGTCGTCGCAGCATTGTCTAAGTAGACCAAAGGGTGATCGTATATTTCTTTCTTAAGGATAGGAAAGTCTTCTCGAATTTTTTCTATGTCTATGGTCATTGTGCTTATAATCTGTATTTTTCAAGACTTGCGGTATGCCCCTGTCTCCTTCGCTTTTGCAAAGGTAACAAATTATTGAAAATGGTAACTGAAAGAAATTCCTATTTGACGAGGTTTCCCTTGCTGACAAAAATGATCTCCTAAGCTTTCAAACATATAGGTAATATGTTCTTTGTTCGCAAGATTTTCTATAAAGGTCTTTACCTTCACTCTTCTGCATTCGTAGGCGATGGCGGCGTCCAAAGTCATATAGAATGGTTGTGTGTAGTTATTGTCTAAGTCCCAGTCGATGCGTCCAGACCCGCCCATTCCCATGGAAAGTGTCAGTTTATCTATTGCTTTAGAATCAAACTTGAACATATAACTCATGTCTAACGAGAGGGTCGAAAGTGGTGCGAATGGAATATGTTTGTTCTTATAGTCTATTCCGTTTTGTGAATATTTCTTCAGTTTAGCGTCTGCAATCCCTATTGAACCAGTGAGGGAAAATGTGTTTTCTTCATCGGGGTTGGCACTTTGATAGTTGATGGTCAGTTCACCTCCCACGCTTTGGCTTTTGTCGGCGTTGATGATCATACTGCCTGTGTTCTCACCCCAAGGAAATGTGTGTATTTGCTGATTCCTTCCGATGATATAGAAAAGACATATATCAAAGTTTAAATGATATTCTGGTGCGAGAATATGTGTACCTACTTCAAAATTCACTGTTTTTTCGGGCTTGTAACTGATCTCTTGGTTGTAATCAATCGTTGGAATTCCGTTTGCCTCGGGATCAATCCCTAATGCCTTTAAAATTTGGTTCTTCATACGGTATTGCATAATATCGGAGAACAAGTGGGCGTTGAATCCTCCTGAACGGTGTCCTCTTGCGATGTTGATGTAAATGTTCTTGTAATTGTCTATGTTATATTGGGCCGTGACTTTCGGGAGAAATGTGAAATCGGTCATTTTTTTATCTCCATACAAATAGGTATAAAGTTCTTGTGGATAATTTGGCTGTGCGGTGATATTGTAGTAAATGTCGTTGATATTGTAGTAGCTCAAACTGTTCTGTTCGAAATTGAGACGGAACCCGAGCGTGAAATCCCATTTACCTGCGGTTATCTCCGACTGGTGGTATGCGGCTGTTCCGAACGACGGATTCTCTAAATTGTTATCTACTGTCAGTCTGTCTCCTTCTACCGTCAAGTGGCTGGTTGGAAAGCGTGATTGTATGGCTTTGTTCAAGTCGTCGCTGAAGACATCGTCAATACCGTCTTTTCGATAGGAAATGGGCAACGACATTTCATTGCGTTTGAAGAAGAAGAACAGTCCTGCTTTCCACTGATACTTCTTTTCGTTGTTTTCTTTGGAACGGAAATTAAACTCGTGAGAGAGTGCGTGTTCTGTCTGCTTTATCTTGCGTGAAACCAAATCTTTTGCGGAAAAATCTGCATCACATCTCAAATTGTCTTTTAAGAATTGGTATCCTGTGATACTTGAGAATGCGAATTTGTCGTAGATATATTGCATCACAAGTCCGTCGGTGAAAGTGAACCGTTCATACTTGTTCTCATCGTTGATACAGATGTCTTGAACCTGGTTTTTCTGATCAATAAAAGCGTGTGGATTCGTGCCTTCGCCTAAGTAACTTGCGGTGACGACATTGTCAATGGTGTTTTTGTCTCGGGGCTTGGCGGCTGTTCTGACACGTAGGCTCAGGGAGTTCTGCTTGTCAATCTTCTTCCCTGTGTAGGTGTTTGTGAAAAATCCATCTGTATGTTTCGCTTTTGCAGAAACAGAGAAGCCGAAGCGTTCTTTTGGCTTTTGGTAGGTGCCGATGTTGACGCGCACTGTGTTGGCTGTCGAGTAGTCGACTGAGGCATCTGTTCCTGTGTATTTGAGGGGTGTGCGTGTGTAGACGTTCAGCTGTCCCATCAAGGAGTTCCGTCCTGTGCTGACTCCCTGTGGTCCGCGAAGTATCTCCACCCTGTCTACATCATAGAGTTCTGACGAATAGGCGGCACTGTTGAGGATAGGCACGTTGTCTGCGTTGAGGCTCATCACTGGGTCGCCATACATAGTGCCGAATCCGCGGACGTAGATGGAAGAGAAACGAGTAGAACCAAATTCCGGCATATGAAAATTGGGTGTGTTGGCGCTTAGGTCGTTGGTCTTTTCCACACTCATAATTTCAAGCTGCGATAGGTCTATCTTTGAAAACGAACCTGGTTGTGCATACAAAGGCTTAATATCTCGGACGTTGGCCACTACAGCAAATTCGTCGAGGAAAAACATAAAGGTGGAGTCAGAGAAATAATAAAAGTCCACCTTGTTTGTCATTGTGTCTTTGTTGAGTATGTCTTTCTCAATATTCTTAAGTTCAGAATCTGTAAAATCAATGGTGTCTGGCACATAGTCTGTCTGAGTGATTCCTAAGGAATCCTCTCGATTGCTACTTCTCTGCCTAGCATGAGTGAGGGTGGAGAATCCCATCAACATAAGCAATACAACAGACAATATTTTGTAACCACGTTTCATAATCAATATAGTTTTCGTTCTTCAGGATATATACCTGCAAGTATAGGTATATTTTTGTCAGAGGGTGGTGTGGTTTCCATTGATTTTATTAACAAAGTTTTAACATCATGGAAGTATCTATGCAAAAAAGACCGATGAAACCTATGTCCCATCGGTCTTATCTATGGTTGGAGTTCTCTTCCCTTAGTTCTCTTTGAAATAGGTTGGGTAGTCTTTGAAACTGAGTTGAAACGAGAGTTTGCCGTCTTTTATTTGCCCATCAAGCCCAGTTGCTGTATACTCCTCTAAAGGGGTGTTACCCATTTTTGGCACAATTCTGTCGGCGGCAAATTTTGTTACTCCTTGCGCATCTTTCCATGCAGGTATGTCCGATAAAATAGGAGAAACGGTTACTGGCATCTGCGGAACAAACTTTACTCCTTGCAGTTTGAGTGTGATTTTTTGATCTCTGATGTAGTAGGTGCAAACTACATTTTCTGTTTTGTGCCATTCTCCCTCATATTGCACTTTTAGTTGTCCAATCGCTGTTGCATCTGTCTCTTCGGTTGGAAAGGTCTCGTCTTCGTTCTCGTTGTCTCCACATGCTGTGCAACAAAAGATCGTCAACAACGCCATTAGTAGAATTTGAATAAATGAAATGGTCTTTTTTGTCATAATGTAATATGTTATTTTGATGTTTAAAGATCGTAATTAATTGAGATGCCAATTTGCCGAGGTTTCCCTATTTGGCAAAACTGATTGCCCATCGTGGTGAATCGAAAACACTCATATTCTGCCCCTCCGAAATTTTTACTCCATACCTTTAACGAAAAATCTCCCTTCTGAAATGTCATGTCGGCATCAAAGATGTTGTAGAAAGGTTGTGATTCCGTGTTTCCTTCGTCCCAATAAATTTCCCCTATGCCTCGCCAATCTGCTGAGACGATGATTTGATCGCACAACTTCCGATTGATGTAGAAGGTGTACCCCACTTGCAACGTCGCTTGATGCTTTGGAGAGTAGGGAACGTATTTCCCATCGTACGATTTCGTCCCATTGTGGTAGTTGGTGAACTTCGCATTGGTATAGCCGTAAGTAGCACTCAGGTGTAATGAGGAAAATGCGGCGAATGGAGATTTCGACAGGGTAACCTCCGCTCCGAAACAGCGACTTCTACCTGCATTGGTCATCATCCTGCCTGTGTTCTGCTCTGGTGGGAAAACGGTGAGTTGTTGGTCGCGACTTCTTACAAAGAAGAGAGAAGCGTCGACATCCAACAAATTCTTCAAATCTTTGAAATGGCATCCCACCTCGTATGTCCAATTATATTCTGGTTCGTAGGACGTGTGTTTCGTAACGTCGTAGTCTGTCTGATTGTCAAGACTGAGCCCCAACTCATTCATCAGGTCTTTTTTTAACTGGCTCTGAAGAATGTCTGAGAATATTTGTGTGTTGAAACCTCCTGCCTTGTAACCCTTGGCAATATTCAAATATACATGATTTTTGTGGTGAATGTTATATTGAATGCAAAATTTCGGCAATATTTCAAAGAATGTTTTCTCTGTTTCTCCTTTCAACTTGCTGTTCATACGGTTGACGGGACTGTAAATCTCTCCGTCTAAAGGATAACTGAAAATGTAATCGATGACTGCTTCGTTGTCATAGCGCATTGTAGCGTGTTCATAATCTAATCGTAGTCCGACGGTGAATTCCCATTTCCTCACCTTGAAATTACTTTGATGATAGACGGCTACGCCAACGGTGGGCAATTTAAATTCGCTGTTAATTGGTAATGTGTTGTTTTGAAAATCAAGGTTGTATTTGTCTGATAATCCATTGTGAATACCGACATTGGCATTGTCGAGGATTAACTTCTGGATGCCTTCTCTTCCAAAAGTTACGGGAGCATCCATACTTCCGTGTTTGTAGAATCCGTAACATCCAAATTTCCAGTTCCAGTGTTTTTCTTTGTTATCTGATTGTATGACGACCTCCTCTGTTACAGCATGTTCAAGTTGACTTTGGTCAAGCGTGAAATAGAATTGTGGAAGGAAATCATTGTCGAGAAGCATGTCGTCGTTCAAAAACTGATAGCTCGTGATGGAGGAGAATGAGAATTTTGGTTGTTTATATTTGATGATAAATCCGTCAAGGATGTTGGTTCTGTTGTAATGGCATTTGTCGTTATAATTGACGGGGTGTCTTCCTGTTGAGTCAATCAACTGGTAGGCGTAACCACCTTGTCGAAGAAGGTTGGCAGATATTGTGTTTTCAAATGAAAGTGCGGAAGAATGTCTCCAAATTTGACGACTACGCAGGCTTAGACTGTTAAGAGGGTCGCATAGGGAATTGTCGTATTCATTAGTAAAGAAACCTTTGGAATGTTTGGCTTTGATTGCGAAGGAAAAACCGAACTTCTTCGATATCTTTCTATAAATGGAGGCTTTCGCTTGTATTGTGTTTCCTGTTGAATAGTCAACCGCAAACCGACAGCCTTGATAAACAAAAGGGGAAAGGGTGGTGAAATGGATGAGTCCGCAGAGAGAGTTGCGCCCGTAGAGTGTGCCTTGTGGACCACGGAGAAACTCGGCTCGCGACACATCAAAAAGATCGAAGTCGTAGTTGTTCTTGTTCAAAATGGGAACATTGTCGACTAACATTACTACTACGGGTTGGTCTATTCTCGCTCCTGAACCTCTCACATATATCGATGAGGTCATCTGTGAACCGTAGTCTGGAATGTGAAAATTAGGAACGAAATTAGCTAAATCGCGAACTGCAGTCAGGTTTTTCTTTTCAATGTCACCCATGTAGAAAGCATTGAACGATACAGGTTGCTCTTCAATATTTTTTCCTTCTTTGATGGGAGCCTCTAAAACGAACTCGTCTAATTGTGTCGTTTTTACTTCTTCTGCCAGTGAGGTTGCCAATGCAAAAATGGTAAAAAGAAGAAAAGTAAATAGTTTTATATATGTGTGTGTCTGACGCACGTTTTCTTGAAGTTGCAGTTTCTCTTTTGAATGCTTTAAAAAAACAAAGAACCGCAACTTACTAAAGTTACAGTTCTCAGTTTCTTTGAGGTTCCTAGCAGATTCGAACTGCTGTAAACGGTTTTGCAGACCGGTACCTAACCACTCGGCCAAGGAACCATCTTTTTGCCTTAATTGCGGTTGCAAAGGTATAATATTTATCTGATTAGACAAATATTATACCTTGTTTTTTTCTTAAAAATCCTTAATGTACACTTCGTTGTTATACACACTCTTCTTTGATTCTGTAACGATAAACCAAGCAAGCGGTGATGAAATAGACGACAATCTGAATTAACAGCCCTGTATACTCGAATGAAATGTCGGGTATGGTTGCTCCCATCGTGTTGATTTTGACAAATCCATGGATGCCGAAAGTGCTCGGAATTAAATAACTAACGTATTTCCAAAAAGTAGGCACCGCAGCCTGTGGCCACGAAACTCCAGATATAAAGAGAAATATCAGAGAGAAAAACGTGAGCAACACATAGGCTGTTTCTTTCTCTTTGACGAACACGCTAATGGTCATTCCGAAGAGTGAACATGCTACAATGTATGGAAGAATCAATGTGATGATGTCTACAGGGTCGCCAATCTGTGGAAGATTGAAAATCTTTGGAACGAGGTGTAGCAGATAATAGGCATTGATTAAATAGATGGTTAGATAGAACAAAACCTTTCCAATGACGATTCTGAACGTGCCTCTCTTATGACGAAGAATAGGGGTCATTCTGTGGAACCGTTTCCTATCATAGACTCCTCCACTCAACACACAGATGCCTATGAGCATGGTTTGCTGGATCAACAACATTACGAATGCTGGCAAAAGGAAACTGTTGAATCCATTCTGAGGATTGAATAGTGATACGTTTTGATAGTTAATGTAGGTGGTCGAAAGACTTTCTGTCCCTGCCGACTTTACACTGTTGATGTCCAAACGATCTATTTGAATGTCTTTGTTGACTTCCAATGAGATTTCCGTGATAGGTGCCAAAAGGTTCTTATAGTAGAGAAGACTACTCATTTCGCAGTAGAGCTGTAATGTTGCCTGATCTTTCTGAGCTATGCGTTTAGAAAAGTCTCGGGGAAAAAGCAATACTCCAAAGGCTTCTCGCTTATTAACGACCTCCTTTGCCTCTTCTATATTGGCACAAACACCGACGACCTCGATCTCGTGGGTCGCATCACATAAACGGCGAAACTCACGTGATTCTTTCGAGTTGTCTAAGTCAACCACTACTAATTTTGCCTCCGTGGCAACCTCGTTTGCGTAAATCAATCCGTAGACGATAGGGTAGAATAAAGGAGCGATGAAGAAAAGCAAAACCAACGCAGAGTCCGACAAAGCCTCTTTAAACTCCTCGTACCAAACTACAACGAGGTCTGACAACCCTTCTTTTATTTGTTTGAAAACTCTATTCATTTTCTCTGAATTTACAAGTTCATCTAAAAACTATGGCTCATACACGTCATACTTGTATACGGTTCTCAGTCGTTTGGCAGTCAACAATGGCAACAGCATAAAGATTACCAAGGCGGCGTATGATCCCCATGCATAGCAGAACGCCCTTCCATTTAACGCGTTGTTGACATAGAGCAAGAAATAGTGCCTAAGTGGAAAACACTTCGACCATACTTGCAATATATGGTGCATCTCTTCTACGGGGAATGTGAATCCACTGATGGAGAATGACAACATAGTGTAAAATGCTGACAAACTAAGAGATACTCGCATTTTCGGAATTAGAGCATAGAGTGCTACCGCAAATGATATGCATGCCAGAACGAATAGGTAAGAGACAATCAACATAGCCCCTAACCCGTTATGACAAGGGAATCCCATATAACTGTACAGGCAAACGTCTATGAATGTTGCCATCAGCATATAGATGAGCGCATGTGGTAGAAGCTTCCCCAACATTAACACTAACATATTGTCTCCAGAGATGTACATCAACTCTCCAGAACGCCTGTTTTTCACTTCGGATCCTAATGCGAACACAGTTGTGATGATGATGATGGCGCAGAGTAGCCCTGGCAGAATGACGTTGCTGAGGTAGATAGAGTAGTTGACCCATGGATTTCCCAATGGGTGCGTCTCTATGTTGATCGGTTGCAATTCTTTCATTGCCTGCTCTTCTGTCTGTCCTTTCGCTAATCGCATCTGCTTTCCAACTGCCGCACCGCCTAACACGGAAATGGTTTTTAAGTCTTGAAACTCAAGTGAACCCGCTACAATGTAGGCGGTGTTGGTATAAAATGAAAGGGTCGGTTGTCGGAAGGATAGAACGTCGCGCTCGAAATTTTCTGGAACATAGTAAATGCCATATACTTTCCCCTCCTGCATCAATTGTCGCGCTTCTTGGAACGATTGGCATTTGACGACGACACTCGACTGTTTGAAATTGTCAAGGGTGCGGATCAGTTGGCGAGACACGTTGCTGTTGTCTTTGTCTACAACCGCTGCGGGTAGTCCTTGGGGCAACCCGACCTGCATCAGTGTCAAGAAGAAGATGACACACAGCACAGGCGCACCGACCATGACGAATGGATAGAGGCGTCGATGGGTGAGGATTCTCCACTCACGCACCGCCAACATCCAAATACGTTTTATGGCTGAATAGTTTTCCATTTCACCTTCTTTTGTTTGTGATTGAATGAAATAATGTCAATTGATGAACTAATCTTCTTTGACAATGACAGACATTCCGCTCACTAAGTCGTCTATTTTCTCGTTGAAGTATGCGCGGATTTCAAATGTCTTTGAGTCATATTCTCCTTTCACCTTTGTCGCTTTCCATGCTGCGAATGTGCCAAGGTCTTTTACATAGTTGACCGTCAAGTTGACTTCTTTGTTATCTAATGCAGGAATGATAGCTTTGATTGTCGTTCCTTCTTTGAATTTCATGTATTCTTTCTCGCGAATGTTGAATGTTACCCAAACATCAGCTGTGTCTATGACATTCATAATAGGAGCTCCTGAACCGACCAGTTCTCCCTTACATGGGAAAATCTCAACAATCTTTCCTGATACAGGTGCGGTAAGTACAGTCTCTGAAATGTATGATGCCACTTCGGCCACTGCTCCTTTAGCACGATTCAACTGAGCGAGGGCTGCGTTTTTCTCTTCGTCTGTTGCTCCCTTGAGCGCCTGCTCATATTGTGATTTTGCTGCTTGCTCGGTTGCTACCATCGCCTTGTAGTTCGCCTCAACCTCATCTCTCTTCTGTGCGGCGACAACCTCTTGCTCGTACAATTTCTGTACACGGTCGTATGACTTCTTTGCGACTTCAAGCCCAGCTTGTGCTTTTTGCCACATTTCATAGGCTGCTTTTATCTGCTCTTCCGTAGCTCCTTTCTTGGCTTTCTGATTCATCGCACTGGCTGCTTGCTCTGCGGCGCGTGCTTGCTGCATCTTAGCCTCAACTTCAGGACTGTTCAAGTAAACGAGCGTATCTCCCTCTTTTACATACTGCCCTTCGCTGACACATATCTTCTCAATTCGGGCAGGTAATTTGCCTGACACACGGAGTTGTGTGAATTCCACCTCGCCCTGTACGGTGTCTACGCCTTTTTTCATCGTAAAGATGCCTACCAAGGTGATGCCTAACACAATCGCTAACAGTACGACGAACGCTATTACTATGTTGACGTCGTTATTCTTATTTTTTGTTGTCATAACTCTTCTTAATTTATCGGTATTGAACTATACGAAAAGTATTTCTTTAAACTATGTTTTATAGCCTTGATTTTAGTTGTCTTGCAATGTTCCAATTGCTTTTTTATAGTTGATCTCGCTGACTTTTGCCTCAATTTCGGCTTCAATCTTGTTGGATTTGGCTGAGAGCCATGCTGTCTGTGCCTCCATCAGGTTTGAGGCAGGAATGACTCCTGCATTGAATCCTAAAGTGGCATGTTTAAGGTTCTCTTCGGCTTTCTCCAAACTACGGGTCGAGATGTCTAATTTACGAAGTGCCTCGTCATGGTTGAACTGGCTTTGTGTTACTTGCAACTCTATCTTCTCTTTGGCTTCTTCTTCGTTGTATTTGGCAATTTGCGATTCGCATTTGGCTGCTTTCAATGTGTAGATGTTCTCGCCCCAGTGAAGCAGTGGAATGTTGACTACCACGCCAACGTGCCAGTCCCAGCCCATTCCTTTGTCGAATCCGTCTTTCAAATTCGGGCTTGTCCCCGCATACGAACCGAAAAGCGCAATGTTTGGCATCAATTTTGCTCTTTCTATATGCTCTTTCTGCTTATAGATTTCCTCTGCGATCGTCAAACTTTTAATCTCACTTCTTTTTTCGTAAACAGATTCAATATCGGCAGGCTCCGTCTCAGAGACTTCAATGGCATCTACGCCTTCGTCTGCCAACTTATATGACTCGTTGAGGGGAAGTCCGCAATATTGTGCTAAAAGCATTTTTGACAGATGAATTCCGTTTTCCACCTTGAAGAGTGCCATCTCGGCTTCGTTCTTCTTTACCGAAACGGAGAGTTGATCCGCTTTGGTTGCCATTCCCGACTCAATGAGATGGTCAACATCTTTCTCCATCTTGTCCAATAGAGAGATGAGTCCTTCAACAGCCTTCTTCTTGCTGTTGAGTGATACAATCTGCCAGTAGGTGGCGTCTGCATTCACTAAAATGTCATCTTGCAAAGTGCTTTGCTTACTGTCTGCCAACTCCATCTTCAACTTGCAAATCTTGTTGTAGGCAACGATCTTACCACCCATGAAGACAGGTTGTACTAAGTTGAGCGCCGCCACGAAAATGTTTTTCGTGTCAAATGTGAGTTCGTCCTTGGGTATAGTGGTGTACTGTTTCCACTGTAGTTTTTCCGGATTCGTTTTGGGATTGAACGGTTGTCCATTGGCGTCTAAGGGAACTGCTTGTCCGTTGACTAATGTCCAGTTATTGCTCACTTGACTTGGGGTCAAGGAGAAAGAACCATCTGCACCTAAGGTTCCGATGGGAAGAAATAGATTCTCAGAAGCGAGTGTGAGATCGTCTCCATTGCGGATATAACCTCCTTTTATGCTCAAGTCGGGAAAGTATTTTGTTCGTGCGGCTTTTCGTTCATAGGAGGCTTGCTCTTTTTCTGCCTGGGCTTTTTTGTTTGACTTGTTATTGTCTAACGCCATCTTGCGAATATCCTCCAATGTGTAGACATTCTGTTGGGTCGTGTCGATCGCAACAGAAGAAAGGCCGCTCGCAGAAACGCTGTCTGCTGTAACCATTTCGTTGGCACTTCCTTGTGCGCAAAGGCAGCCTGTCGTTAAAAGGCTACCAACGAGTATTGCGATTTTTTTCATATGGTAAGAAATCTATTGGTTCTAAGAAATCCTTAAGAAAAAATTTCGTGTTGGGTAGGGGGCTATTGAATGTTTTCAAACACTCTGTCCATAAACTTAAATGCCGTCTCTATCTCTTCCTTGCTGAAGCCGTAGAAGATTGATTCTAATGCTTTTTGAGTTACTTTCTTCACCTTCGCTTCTAAGTCAATTCCTTTTTGTGTCAGATAAACGTTGTTGGCTCTTTTGTCTCCTACTTTTGAAACTCTGTATATCAATTCTTGACGCTCTAAGTTGCGAAGTAGTCTTGTTACGCTCGGACGATCTTTAAAGGTAGCTCTGGCGATCATATTCTGTGTGGGACAATCGCCTTCTACTTTTGTCCATAAACAAGTCATGATCAACCACTGCTCTGGTGTCATGTCAATTCCTTCATTGCGAAGCGTGCGAGACACGATTCTGTTAATCTGGTGACTGATGTTTCCGCTGATAACTGCGAACGACAATTCTACTCCTTTTTTTGTTCTTTCCGGCTGTGCACACAAGTCAGCCTCGTCTGTCCAATCTATATTCTTCATAATGATAAATTTATTTACGTTGTATATAACTCTTCTGAATGCAAATATAGTTGTTCTGACAACAACGAAATAATGTTGTTGTGCTAATTATTATGTTGTTATGTTAATTATTCTTAAATTGTTGTTTCAACAACAACAATGTCGTCTGCAAAATGTGGGAAATAAAAAAGAAAGGGGACTGAGCAACACTACTCAGTCCCCTTTCTTATACTTATAATGGAGAATAGTCCTCTTTTGTGAGGAACTTCCCTTACGTTTCTTATTCGTTCTTCAAATCATACTCAAAAGAAGCGTTGATTGGAAGAGTTGTTACGCCTGTAACATCAACTGCAATTTCTAATTTCACAGTAAGATGTTTATTGTCTACAATGTATGTGAGCGAGTTCAGTGTGGCTGAACTAACCATTGTGGCCATTGCTCCGAAATTGCTGGCAACCAATGATTTTACGTCTGTTCCTTTTGTGTAAGTTTCAGTTCCGTTGGCGGTAGTGAGTGTGAATGAGAGGGCATTGTCTTCTGTGTGGAATGTTCCCTTCTTGTCTCCTGCAACGACAGTGCTATCTGCGTTGAAAGTGACTGTCTCTCCCAAAACGTTGACAACTTCTCCGATATTAACGTCTGTCACACCGAATTGGCTAAGGAAAGACGAAGCTTCAGTGCCGTTGATGTTTGCTGCTGTCTTGCTTTCGTCCATAATCCAAGACCCGATGATGGTGTTGTCGTCAGAGTCTGCTTGTAAGTTATAGACAAATTTTGCGATGATAGGCAAAATTAATTTCGAACTTTCGTCGCTTGCGCTTGCAGCGGTACTCTTCAGAGATGTGAGTGCGTCAATGTCTGCACTAACTGTTGCGTAAACTAAGATTGTCAATACATTGTTCTCTGCAGTGTATGAGAATGTGTTCAAAGTTGCGCTCACTACGTTAGCCAGGCTTGGATTCTTGGCCGCAATGAGTGTCGAGAGGTCGGCCCCTCCTTTAATAGTGAAATTGTTAGTTTCCGAGATTGGAAAAGTAACAGTCAGGTTTTCTACATCTGTTGTGTAGCTGCCTTTTTGCGTCGCAGTATTCACTTTCAAATCTTCGGTGAAAGTTACAATGTCGCCTAAAAGATTCACTATGCTATTGACATTCACATATTTAGAGTAATCTCCCAAGGCATCAATAGAGGTCGCCCCTTTGATGGTGGTGGAAGACTTTGCTTCGTCAAGTATCCATGTTCCGACAATGTTTCCTCCTTTCATTTGCTCTACTTGCTGTGTGTCTCCTTTGTCATTGGAATTCTTTCCATTGTTGTCATCATCGTCTTTGTCGCAAGATGTGAAGACGGACATGCCAGCACCTAATAAAAGTGCTAAGGCATAAAATTTAATGTTTTTCATACTATATCCTGTTTTAGTGAATAAATCGGTTCGTTATTTCTTAGGACCTTCACAGTAGAGCGAGAGTGTTGGCGTGTAAATATCCACTTGGAAACGAAGCTTCCCTTTTTTCGTAACATAACCGCTGACATCAACATCTGTGGAAATCTCTCCTCCTGCCAAGTCTACATGCACTTTTTTCAACTCAAAGGTGTACATGTCATTGCTTGAGTCATATTTCGATGGTATTTTGTCGAATATCAGATCTCCCAACTCAATTCCTGTTACCGTCGCATTATAGAGGGCTAATTTAAATGTTTTATCTGAATTTCCAACAACAGTTACGTCAACAGTGTCACCTTCGCTTTCTTCTGTTACTTCTTCATCGGCAGTCAAAAATCCTCTGTAGGTCCCTGAGAGAGTGGTGAAGTCGAATGCGTCATCTTCTTTTGTGTCGTCGCTATCGTCATCTTCTTCGTTGTCCTCCTCTTCTTGTTTCTCACCATTACGGCGGTTGTCTCCTTTATTGTAGACTTCAAGGCTATCGCCATAGCTATCGTCTTCAATACATGAAGGAAGGTAGGCTAAGGAGCAAAGCATCCCTAATAAAATGTATAAAAATCTTTTGTTCATTCTTTTAAATTTAAAGATTATTTGTTGTAGACGATGGCATCGGCTAATTCGTCTGCAAATCTTTTCCCTTTGAGAACTTCCACCAATTTCAATGCGAATTTCATCGCAGCTCCTGCTCCTCTTGCTGTGATAAATTGGTTGGAAACAACAACAGGCTCTTTCAATACGGTTGCTCCAATCAACTGGTCTTCGAACCCAGGGTAGCAAACTGCTTTTTCTCCATTGAGAAGTCCGAGGTTCCCGAATACGGATGGTGCGGCGCATATCGCGGCCAACTTGATTTTCTTATCTTCGGCAGAGTCTTGTAGAAGCTCGCAGAGTCCTGCGTGGGCATCCAAATTCTTTGTCCCTGGCATTCCTCCTGGAAGGAGCAACATCTCTGCATCGTCAAAGTTGGCTTCGTCAAACATAATGTCTGCCTTTAACGGAATCCCGTGTGAGCCTGTAACGGTGAGTTCATCGTTGACGGAGACTAATTTCACTTCCAAGCCTGCTCGTCGTAGCATGTCAACGGGGACTATGGCTTCTGTTTCTTCAAATCCGTTTGCAAAAAATACGTAAATCATATCTTTTTATAGTTTTTATCTGTTGGTATAATTGTTTTTTATTGTTTCAAAGTCATTTGAGAATCAGGTCGTAGGTGATGATTCCTGTTTGTAACTTATTCTCTTTGATGGTGTTGAATTTTGTTTTTTTCGCTGCTGCCACCGCTGCGTTGATCACCGCTGCATTGTCGACGGTCGTGCCTCTGGCTTGCATTTGTGCATTTGTCACATTGCCATTCATATCTACTGTGATGGCAATGACAATTTTCCCTTCTACTTGCTCTGAGTAGGTCGGTACGCCAATCTTTCCTACTGGGCTTCGTCCTGCGAGAGAGAATGAGTTGTTGTTTCCTGTGTTAGAGGATCCTTGGGTGCTGTTGGAGTCTTTATTGCCAAATGGGTTGCCATTCATGCCTGAAGAATTCCCCCCCTTCCCCTTTGAGTTGGCATCTGTGCCGTTTCCTCCTCCTCCCAACATTTTGGTGCGTGAGGCTATGGCGGCTGAAATGCTATCTTGGCGACGTTGTTGCTCTTCTTTTTGTCTTTTTTCTTCTGCCAATCGTTTTCGCTCGGCTTCTTGCTCTTCTTGCTCTTTCCTTTTCTTCTCTGCTAACTCTTTTTCTTTCTGAATCTCTTCGTCCGTCTTTTTCGACTTCATTTCTACCGATTCTTCCAAGTCTTGCGTTTGGTAGGCATCTTCGCTTGGTTGGGGCTTTGGCTCTGCCGTGGCAATGTCTGACAACTCCTGCGCTATTTCAGAGGCAGGGGTCGGCTCGTAAAGATCTTCTCCTCCCATCATCTCCATGCCCATCATCACTTCAAGGCCTTCTTCCGTTTGGGGAACATCTCTTCGGAGATAGGTGTTGAGTAGAATAAGCAGAATGGCAAGCGAAATGATTGTTGTGCCTATTGTGGCCACTACTCTCGCTTGCTGATACTTGTTTAAACTAAGATATTTCTTAAAAAATTTCTTCAGAAAATCCATCTGCTAAAATCATTTGTCCATCGGACGTGTTGCTATGACCAACTTGAACTTGTTCTTGTTGGCTATGTTCAGCACTTTCACTACTTCGCCATAGGGTATCGTTTCGTCGGCATAGAGGGCTACATACATTTCTGGTTCTTCACTTTCGATGTGTAGCAAGAACGGTTCTATTTCATCAAACGAAACCTGCCTCTCTGTGTCCGCACCGAATGCCACATAATAGTTCAAGTCCTTGTCGATTGTTACGCGGGTCAACGGTTTTGCTGAGGTTTGCGTTGAACTTTGAGGCAACATCAGTTTGATGGCATTGGGGTGAACCACCGACGAGGTAAGCATGAAAAATATGAGCAACAGAAAGATGATGTCTGTCATTGACGACATACTGAAAGTTGCTTCTGCTTTGTTTCTTCTCTTCAGCGCCATATCTGCAATTTTTAGTTGGCTGGTTCATTGAGAATGTCCATAAACTCAACGGTGCGTGCTTCCATATTGTTCACTACTTCATCTACCTTCGAGGTCAAGTAGTTGTAGGCAAAGAATGCGATGATTCCGACGATCAGTCCAGCAACAGTGGTTACCATCGCCACATAGATTCCGTCTGCCAACGTGGTGACATCGACGTTGTTCCCCGCATTCGCCATGTTGAAGAAAGCCTCTATCATTCCAGCTACCGTCCCGAGGAATCCGATCATTGGTCCGCCTCCTGCTGTCGTGGCAAGTAGCGACAATCCTCGCTCTAACTTTCCGACCTCGATATTTCCCACGTTTTCAATGGAAACCATGATGTCGTTCATCGGGCGTCCTAAACGGGTGATGCCCTTTTCTATCATGCGAGAGTAGGGGGTGTCGGTGTTCTTACAGAGCGTGAGGGCCGCATCTATCTTTCCCTCGTTGATGTAGTCTTTGATCTTATCCATAAACGTGGGGTCTTTGACTGCGGCCTTGCGGATAACAAGCAATCGCTCAATGAAAATGTAAATCGCTAAAATAAGGAGCAACGCAAGTGGAATCATGATCCATCCTCCCTTGACAGCCATCTCGAATAGGTTGAGGCTTGCCTCTTCTGTTGCAGTCTCTGCTTGTAGTAATATCATATCTGTATTGATTAATTTTGCTCGCTAAATATAGTCAAATAAACACAGTTGGATAAATTTATTTTTCGCTGATATGGATGTCGTGTCCCATACGTTCCTTCTTCGTTAGGATATAACGGAGATTGTACTTGTTGGGTTTAATCTCTATTGGAACATTTTCGACGATTTCCAATCCGTAACTCTCTAATCCAATCCTTTTGGTTGGGTTGTTTGTCATCAGCCTCATTTTTGACACGCCCAGTTCGCGAAGAATTTGTGCGCCTACGCCGTAGTCTCTCTCGTCGGCTTGAAATCCTAAGTGGATGTTGGCATCAACTGTGTCCAATCCGTCTTCTTCCTGCAGTTTATACGCTTTGATTTTGTTCATCAAGCCAATGCCTCGACCTTCCTGGTTCATATAGATAACCACTCCCTTCCCTTCTTCCTCAATTCTTCGAAGGGCTTCAGCCAACTGCTCGCCACACTCGCAGCGAAGCGATCCGAAAATGTCGCCTGTTGCACAAGACGAATGTACGCGTACGAGGATGGGTTCTTCCCTTTTCCATTCTCCTTTGGTGAGGGCCACATGCTCTAATCCGTTCGATTTTTGGCGAAATGGGGTCAACATGAAGTCTCCGTACTTGGTCGGAAGATGTACTGTTTCTCCGCGTTCAACTAATGATTCTTGTTGTAGTCTGTACGAAATGAGGTCTCGAATTGTGATAATCTTGATACCATATTTTTTTGATCTTTCAATGAGCTGTGGCATGCGTGCCATCGTTCCGTCCTCATTCATGATCTCGATGAGTGCCGCTGCTGGGTGAAGCCCCGCCAGACGTGCTAAATCAATGGCAGCCTCCGTGTGCCCCGCTCTTCTTAAGACGCCTTTGTCTTGTGCGTACAATGGATTGATATGTCCAGGACGACCGAATGTCTCTGGTGTTGATTGAGGATCAGCAAGAGCTTTAATCGTGGCAGCTCGGTCATGTGTGGAAACACCCGTCGTGCAACCATCCAACTTGTCTACGGTTACGGTGAATGGTGTGCCTAACATTGAGGTGTTGTTTATCACCTGTTTGTCCAACTTCAACTCTTCACAACGCGACAGGGTAATAGGGGCGCAAAGTACACCTCGGCCCTCTTTCAACATAAAGTTGATTTTTTCTTCGTTGATGAGTTCTGCTGCCGTGATGAAGTCCCCTTCGTTTTCTCTGTCCTCATCGTCTACAACGATTAAAAATTTTCCTTGCTTGAAGTCTTCTATGGCCTCCTCGATGGTATTTAACTTGTAGTCTGACATCGCTTTATCTTATTCTGGTTTTGTTTATTATGCCTATTAAGGCTTGTTGTAACTTTTCTTATTTATCACTACGAATTTTCCTCGCTTTTATTGTCCGCATCGTTGTGGACTTCTATGGGCTGCGTTTTGTAGAGTATCTTCTGCAATTTTGTCCGCAGTAGAAATATGAACGATTTAAATTGGTTCCAAAGTACTTTAGGCGATTTGAGCTCAATTGTACGGTCTGTCGCCGCCATATAGGTGAGAAAGACTCCCAAAGGGAATAGAACGAAAGAGCTTAGCCAAATTCCCTGCCATACATACCAAATTCCTTCTCGTGCCATTTTATATCCCGTGTTGTCGATGATATAATAGATGATGAACAATATTACAGACACCACAACGGGCAATCCCAAGCCTCCTTTTCGGATGATTGCTCCCAAAGGTGCTCCAATCAGGAAGAAAAGAACACATGCAAATGATAGCGTGAATTTGCGGTGCCTTTCAATGTCGAATCTGTGAATCCTTCTTGTGTCTCCCTCTTTTTGTCCGTGGATGAACGGCAAATCCATCCTCATACGGTCAGACGACTTTATTGCACGGTCTAAAATGTTCACCTGCACGGAGAGTGGATATTGCGAGAGCAGCTCTTTCAGAGTATAGCCTACTGGCACTGCTGTTGCACTGTCGTTGGTTGCCTTTACTTTCGCCTTTAAACTATCTTTTTTGCTGTTCTCAATCGTATTCATGCCTGTTGACCCTCGTTCAAAGAAATGTCGTTGGTAGAGTCCGTATTCTTTTTGGCTGATGCTGTCGGAATGTTGTTGCATGGAGTCAATAAAAACGGTCAACTCGTTTAGGTTCTTTCCCATGTAGCGGTTAGACAAGACTGATTCGTCCATCTTGTTGAAGTTGGCATCAAACTCAATCAACACCTCTTTGTAACTAAATGTTTCACGTCTGTACGGCACATTTCGTGTTGCTCCCCCTTGCTTTTTGAGATTCTCGAACGACTCTCCGTTGTAAAGCTCCAAAATAAGACTTTGTTTGTCGCTTGCTACCTTGAGGCGTGCCGAGTCTGCTGCCATCACCACTGAGTTGTCAAATCCTTTAGAAAAATCATATATCATCATGTTTTTCAACAACTTAGTCTTCCGATCTTTCTCTTTTACAAAGATATGGTAGCCGTCAATTCCGTTGTAGAATGAACCTTCGGGAATCTCCACTTCAGGTGATTTTTGCCTCATGGAATAGAGCAATGTCCACAATTTGGTCTGTATGACTGGCATCGCCATATTGGAATAGAAAAATGCGCCGACACTGATGATTGACAAAAAAACGATATAGGGTCGCATGATTCGAAACAGCGAAATTCCAGCAGCTTTCATTGCTAACAGCTCTAAATTCTCACCCATGTTCCCAAACGTGATGAGCGAGGAGAGTAAAATCGCTAATGGAAGTGCCATAGAAAAAAGAGACAGTGCCGCATAAAAGAAGAATTCTAATAAGACGCTGACTTCCAATCCTTTACCGACCATTTCGTCTACATATTTCCACAAAAATTGCATCAGAACGACAAACAAACAGACAAGGAACGTGGCAAAGAAAGTTCCAAGGTAACTCTTGATGAGGTAAGAATATAATCGCTTGATATGCATTTCTTTTGGAAAATGGTAAGGCAAAAAATACTTGGCTACAAATTTAACTCTTTTTATTAAATTCCGAACGATTTACGCATTGTTTCAATCTTTATATTCCACCAGTCAGTTAATCCTGCCATGTCTTCGCTAGATTCGCTATAGTCTGTGACGCGTAGTACAACAGATTGTGAAATTTCAGAAATTGAAAACTGAATGTCAAAATAATAGTTTGTTCCCTCGTCTTCTTCCCATCTGAATCGAACACTTTTCTTATTACATTGGCCTATTAACTTGGCTTTCCCTATCGAGTCGCCCCAATGAAAAGTGTATTCGCCGTCGCTACATTCCACATAGTCTGCAAACCATCTTGATAGACCTTCCGTGGTGCTGATGATTTTCCAAAATGCGGACATTGAAATCGTCCCCAAAACGTATTCTATTTGAAAAATGTCTTTCATAACGATCTAATATTTAAATTCTTAAAAAATCTCACCTATAAAATCCGATGTCGCAATTTAGATAATTAAATTTGAAAAACCAAAATGGCTTGCATTTATCTCTTCTTCATTTGACCTCATTCATCGTTAAAAGCGTATTTTTGTACAAAAGATTCGATTTATGAAAATTGTTTTATTAGGTACTGCCTATCCTTATCGGGGGGGGCTTGCTAATCTGAACGAACGTCTCTCCCTTCAATTCCAAAACGAAGGCAACGAGGCGGAGATTGTCACGTTTACGCTTCAATATCCGAATTTTCTTTTTCCTGGAAAAACCCAATACTCGGATAGCCCTGCTCCTAAAAACTTGAAGATTACGAGAATGGTTTCCTCTGTTAACCCTTTTAATTGGGTTTCCGTAGGATTGAAAATTAAAAGGATGGCTCCTGATTACCTTGTTATTCCGTTTTGGCTACCATTTATGTCGCCTTGTTTCGGTACAATCGCTCGGATTGCTCGTGGCAACAAACACACAAGGGTGGTCTCTATTGTACATAACATTATCCCTCACGAAAAGAGGATAGGGGACAAAATGTTTGCTTCGTATTTTGTTGGTTCAACGGATGGTTTTGTGACTATGTCAAAGTCGGTTTTGTCGGATTTGGATTTGTTCGATGCTAAAAAGACTAAGAAATTCTGTCGGCATCCTCTTTATGACAATTTCGGGTTGCCAGTCTCTCGAGAAGAAGCAGCTCGCAAATTGAATTTAGATCCTAATTTTTCGTATCTTCTTTTCTTCGGATTGATTCGCGACTACAAAGGGTTGGATTGGATGTTAAAGGCTTTCGCTGATAGTCGAATTGACAAGTCTAAGGTGAAATTGTTGGTGGCAGGAGAGTTTTATAATAATGGGGAACAATACAAGGCAATAGAGAAAGAATTAAAATTGGATGGCTCTGTGGTATGGAATACGGATTTTGTGCCGGATGAGGAGGTGCGTTATTATTTCAGTTTAGCAGATTTGGTGGTTCAGCCCTACAAATCGGCAACGCAGAGTGGTGTTACTCAAGTGGCTTACCATTTTGAAAAGCCAATGCTGGTGACCAATGTTGGTGGCTTGGCTGAGAATGTGCCAGATGGCAAGGTGGGGTATGTGGTAGAACCGAGTCCTGCATCGGTGGCGGATGCTGTTGTTCGTTTTTTGAACGAACGACCTAATTTTACAGAAGGAATTCAGGATGAAAAGAAAAAATATTCGTGGACGAATTTAACCTCTGCTTTGATTGAAGTGGGAAGAAGTGAATAGTTTTCCACGAGGATATATATATGTTTCTAACGAAAAAAGCCCGAGACAAACGCTCGGGCTTTTTTCGTTATTTTTTGTTTTACCTCAGTTAGAAGTTTCGGAATCCCATGATCTCGCGTACTTCCTTAATTGTTTTTGCGGCACTTTCTTGCGCAATCTCTTTACCTCGGGAAACTGCTTTGTGGAGTATTTCTGGATGCGCATCAATTTCGGCGATACGCTCTCGTATAGGTTCTGTAGATGCAATGATATCGGTTGCCAACTGCTTTTTCAAGTCTCCATATCGAATCACACAATCGTTCCACGCATCCTCAAATTGTTGTACGATTTCTGGCTTTGAAACGACCTTCAAGATGGTGAAGAGGTTTTCAATACATTCTGGCTTTGGCGAATTCTTCTCTGTCGGACCTTGGTCTGTTAGGGCTTTTTTCACCTTTTTTTCAATAGTCTTTGCATCGTCTGCTAAGTAAATGCAGTTGCCCTCTGATTTGCCCATCTTGCCGCTTCCGTCTAATCCGGGAATCTTGATGGCTTGTGTTCCGTCTGTGTACGAAACAGGCTGCTTGAAATATTCTACTCCGTAGAAATTGTTGAAACGTTTTGCAAAATTGCGAGTCATCTCTAAATGTTGCTCTTGGTCTTTGCCTACAGGCACTTCGTCGGCGTTGTGGATTAAGATGTCAGCGGCCATCAGCGTAGGGTAGGTGAGGAGTCCAGCGTTAACATTTTCAGGGTTCTTTCTCGCTTTGTCTTTGAAAGATACCGTCTTTGAAAGTTCCCCCAAATATGCATGCATGTTGAGCATCAAGTAGAGTTCTACAACGGCGGGAACATCACTCTGAATATATATCGCCGCTTTCTCAGGGTCGATGCCACATGCGAGATACTCCGTAAGTACACTTTTCACGTTAGGATAGAGTATCGTTGGGTCTGGATGCGTGGTCAAAGAGTGGTAATCGGCAATGAAGAAGAAACATTTGTTGTTTTCGTTTTCTTGCATACGGAGAAAATTTTTCAATGCTCCGTAGTAGTTGCCGAGGTGAAGATTTCCTGTAGAACGGATTCCACTGACTATCGTTTTCATTGTTAGCTGTTTTTATGATATGTTTTTGTTTTTTGCCTTTTGTGAGGAATTTTACTTGCAAAGATAAAGGAAAAACTATTATTTTGCCTTCATAAATCTGTTACCATGGGAAAAAAAAGAATATGGGAATGCTTCTGGCTACCCCTTGTCTTGTCGGTCGCATGGATGGGCTTCATTTTGTACGAGAGTCTAAGGCCAGCGGTTCCAGACGTTTTTAATTTAATCAAAAACCACCCTGTTGTTCTTCCTCAGATTGATGGGGGCATTTTTATGACGACAATTCGTGATATTGTTGGTCATGGAACTTTCTATTTCGTATGGGGACTCTTGCTCTTTTGGCTTTCTGTAACGCTGAAAATCAAAGGTGTACACCAATTCTTAATGGTGGTTGTTTTCGCTGGATTGTTTGGTGGCGTGGTTGAGTTGTTGCAAGAGGTTTGTACGCTGACGCGCGGTGCCGAATGGTGTGATCTTGCCTCCGACTTTTTTGGACCACTTGTCGCTTTTTTAATTGGAAAATTCGTATGTAAACGATATTTAAAAAGAAAATCAATAACCAATAATTAATATGCTACGTTTTTTTAGAGTTTATGGTATGTCTATCGTGATGTCGCTCTTCATTCTTTATATGAGCGTCATTCGGGAGATGCCTTCTGTGTTGCCGTCTTTTTCGGGTCAAGATAAAGTTTTGCATGGTGGTGCATACACAGTTTTGGCTTTACTTCTGTGCTACGAACTTTATCGGCAGCGTTTCGTTTTCACAGAGAAAACAATGGCGTTGTGGGGTATCGTTTATCCTATCGCCTACGGTGGATTGATTGAAATTTTGCAAGCCAACTTTTTCCCTCCTCGTCAGGGAGAGTGGAGCGATTGGTTGGCTGATATTATTGGCGTGGTGATTGGCTTTTTAGTAGCTAAATTCTTCGTTCCTAAGTTTTTCAAACCAGAAGGAAAGGGTTTGTCATGTCGATAACAAAGTTCTGATATTAGAACATCAAAAAAGTCCTTGATTCTCAAATTCAAGGACTTTTATCTATTTTTATTTCTGAGGTGTCTTTTAGAACAAATTTAATTTCTTCTTTTTTGCTTCTTCCATTGACAGTAGTTTCTTCTCTTTGGCTTTCTGCTCTAATCGGATTTCTTCTTGTGCTTTTCGGATTTCTGCTATGAATTGTTCGCTATTCTCTTTGCTCAAAAGTTTGGAAATCGCGTATGTATTCTGCGATGCATCTCTCATCCTCAGTACGGGGCCAGAGTAGCAAGGCGCTATTTTCACCGCTGTGTGTACGTCTGATGTGGTTGCTCCTCCCACTAAAATAGGCGTTTTTAGTCCTGCCGCTTCCATCGCCTGCGCGACATGGCACATTTCCTCCAAAGATGGAGTGATCAGACCGCTTAGGCATACGATGTCTACCTTCTTCTTGATAGCTGTCTCCACAATGGTTTCAGTGGGTACCATAACTCCCAAATCTATCACTTCAAAGTTATTACATGCCAGTACTACTGCTACAATGTTTTTTCCAATATCATGCACGTCTCCCTTTACGGTGGCAATCAATACTTTACCCGATTTTTTTTCAGTTCCTTTGTTCTGTGCTTCAATATGTGGTTGCAAGATAGCTACGGCTTTTTTCATCGTACGGGCTGTTTTCACTACCTGTGGTAAAAACATTGTTCCTTTGGCAAAGAGTTCTCCTACTTCGTTCATGCCATCCATTAAAGGTTTTTCTATGATTTCGACGGCAGATGAGTAGGTGGATAGGGCTTCGTTCATGTCTTGTTCCATAAATTCTCCGATGCCTTTCACCAGACTGTAGATTATTCGTCTCTCCAATGGATAAGAACGCCATTCTACAATTTCTTCTTTCTTATTGGCAGAAGCGGCGTTTTTTATCTCATCTGCTTTCTCAATCAATCGTTCTGTGGCATCGTCTCTACGGTTAAGTACTACATCTTCAACCAATTCAAGAATATCTGTTGGTATGTCTTCGTATTTCACACGTGTGGACGCATTGACGATTCCCATATCCATTCCTTTTTGGTAGGCGTGGTGCAGGAAGACGGAGTGAATAGCCTCTCGGATGGGGTTGTTTCCTCTAAAGGAGAAGGATAGGTTACTCACACCTCCACTGATTTTGGCGTAAGGAAGGTTATGTCGAATCCATTCTGTCGCACGGATGAAATCCACTCCGTAGTTGTTATGCTCTTCCATCCCTGTGGCGATGGAAAGTACGTTTGGGTCGAATATGATATCTTCGGGTGGAAAATCAATGGTCTTCAACAAATTGTAGGCGCGTTCGCAGATGGCAATGCGTCGTTCGTAGGTGGCTGCTTGTCCAATCTCATCGAATGCCATTACGACAGTGGCTGCTCCGTATGATTTTATTTTCCTTGCCTTGGCAAGGAATTTCTCTTCGCCTTCTTTTAAGGAGATGGAGTTGACGATGGATTTCCCCTGCACGCATTGCAAACCTGCTTCGATGACTTCCCATTTTGAGGAGTCTATCATAATAGGGGCTTTGGAAATGTCTGGATCGGATGCTATGAAGTTCAAGAAGGTGACCATCTCTGTTTTGGCATCCAACATCGCATCATCCATATTGACGTCAACAACGTCTGCACCAGCTTCTACCTGCTTGCGTGCTATGTCTAATGCCTCTTCGTAGTTTTTTTCACCGATGAGACGAAGAAACTTGCGCGATCCCGCCACATTGCAACGCTCTCCAATCACCATAAACGGAGAGCGTTCCTGCTCATTGGCATTATTCACATTGACGGATTTCAACGAATGGGCTTCTAATCCGGAAAGTTTCAAATCATGGTTGGCTTGCTTGCGTTGGCGTGGCTTTTTGCCTTTGATAAGGGCTTGGTATGCAGCGATATGTTCTGGGGTCGTGCCGCAACATCCTCCGATGATGTTTACTAAACCTTCATCGACATATTCTTTCATCTGCTCCGCCATCATCTCGGGCGTCTCATCGTATTCGCCAAATTGGTTCGGCAATCCTGCATTAGGGTAGACGCTGACAAAATACGGACTCTGTCGGCTGATTTCTGCCAGATATTTTTTCAAATCTCTTGCGCCAAACGAGCAGTTGAGTCCAATAGACAAAGGATGGGCATGATCGACTGAGTTGAGAAACGCTTGCATGGTCTGTCCTGAAAGGGTTCTTCCGCTTATGTCGGCAACCGTGGCAGAGAGCATAATGTAAATGTTTTTGCCTGAACGTGCAATGCACTCTTCTGCTGCCGAGATGGCGGCCTTTGCGTTTAATGTGTCGAAGATAGTCTCAATGAGCAAGGCATCCACACCTCCCTCTATGAGTGCCTCCATCTGCTCCACATAGTCGTCTTTCATCTCCTGAAAAGTAACATTGCGAAGAGATGGGTTGTTGACATCTGGCGAAATGGAGCAGGTCTTATTTGTCGGACCGACAGATCCAGCGACGAAGCGTGGCTTGTCGGGGTCCTTCGCAGTGAACTCATCTGCAACGGAACGTGCAAGTTGAGCGGCTGTCTTGTTAAGCAGAGCGATATGGTCTTCCAACTCATAGTCTGACATGGAGATACGCTGCGAGTTGAACGAGCAGGTTTCGATGATGTCCGCTCCGTCTTCTAAGTATTCTCGGTGAATCTCCTTGATGATTTCGGGTTGTGTGATGCAGAGCAGGTCATTGTTGCCTTTTTGCAGAATCTTACTATCTTTGGCAAAGTCGCCTCTATAGTCTTCCTCTTTCAGTTTATAACGTTGAATCATAGTACCCATACCTCCGTCAAGTACCAAAATTCGTTTTTCCAAGCAATCTTTGAGGTCGTATTCCATTGTTTGCTAAAAGGTTAATTATTGAAAAGATTCTGCAAAGGTAAACGAAATGAAAAGCAAAGAGAAAAAAACGAAAAAAAATCAGTTCCTTAGGTGATTCTGCAAAAACAGGTACAAATAAAAATAAAAGAGAGCGGAAAACGGGACTCGAACCCGCGACCCTCAGCTTGGGAAGCTGATGCTCTACCAACTGAGCTATTTCCGCATAGTAGAGAAAAGAGCTATTGAAAAGAACCCTTATCTAACATAAAAAACCACAAATCTAAAAGATTGCGGTCTTATTATGTGTTGTCTCACGAGGATTCGAACCTCGACAGACAGTACCAAAAACTGTAGTGCTACCATTACACCATGAGACAATACCATTACTTTCTTTTCCGAAAGCGTTGCAAAGGTATTGCTTTTTTTTGAATTTGCAAGGGAAATTGAATTTTTTTTTCAAGTATTAAGTTCAATTAAAAAATGTAGAGGTTCTTCGCTTACTTGAATGTATTCAATTCCAACCTGCTCATTTGAGAGATTGCGTAGAGTGGACAAATGAGAATATGCCTTTTCTCTTTATCGGCTTGTTTGTCTTCATGTGAAGCCCACTCTGTCAGATAGCCGTCTATAAGTCGTGAATAATACATATTTTCTAACTTACTTAAAATCAGATTGAAAGATAGTAAATTTTAAATTATCCAAACAAATTACCGAATTTTTAAATTATCCAAAGAAATAATTTGACTGTTTTTTGAAAAATCCAAAGAAATAATTCTTGGGAGAGCGTGTTAAGAGAGCGTGTTTTGAAGAATCTCAGACCAAACGTCTTTGTGAATCTTCATAAGTTCTTTGTCCTTCTCTACTGCTTTTGTGTAAATGTTGACAAAATTTAGTTTCGCTAGTATGGGTGTGACGAATTCGGTGTCAAAAGAACGTCCGGAAAAACCATTTTCCCATCTGCTTTGATGATAGCGAATGTCTTGTTGTGGATGGTTTATCTTGTAAAGTAACAATGTTATTGTTACTGTGTATACACCTTTCTGGCTGTAACAGTGTTTGGCAATCTGTTTTATCCTTTCTCGTACTGTTTCTGGTATATCTGTAATGTCAGAAACATCTTCCCGATGTCTCCTGAGAGGGAAGTGTTGGATGAATTCCTTTAATCGAGTATATCCGATTGGGTTGCCTATGACAACGAGATAAATGCTCCGTATTGGGTCTAACCCCTGTTTTCCAGGTTCCTTTGTTTCTATAACCGCAGAAAATTAGGCCAGTCTTGGCCTGCGTTTTGACGAGAGAGTCGTCCAATAAGGTATATTCGTCTTTCTCTATATAAGAAAAGTCTCCGTCTTTGTCCAAAAAAATTCCAAAGGTGGTGTTGGCTTTTTCTTTAATTTGTCAAAATTAAAAAGTCCGCCTCTACTTCCTACGATAAATATTCGTTCCCTTGATTGCGCTAATCCAAAATCTTTGGCATTCAGCACTTTATAGGAGACGTTGTACCCTAAATCTTGCAACGACTCTACTATAACATTGAATGTTCTGCCTTTGTCATGGTTAGTGAGGTGCTGTACGTTTTCTAATAGGCAGACTTGAGGTTGTCTGTCTTTCGATATTTGGCATACGTCAAAGAAAAGTGTCCCTCTTGTGTCTTCAAATCCGCGCTTTTTCCCACAGATACTGAATGGCTGACATGGAAATCCTCCACACAAAATGTCAAATTCTTGTGGAATTTTTGATTTTGTTTCGTCTAAGGTGATGTCTCCATACGGTGTTTCTCCAAAGTTGCTTCTGTATGTCTCTTGTGCGGATTTGTTCCATTCTGAAGAAAATACACATTCTCCACCTACATTTTGAAGCGCGATGCGAAACCCTCCAATGCCAGCAAACAGGTCGATAAACTTAAATCGAGGATGTTCTATTGGAGGAAATGGAAATGTTGTTGCCTTTTCTTCGTTGTTTGTCATAATTTGATTTCTAAAATAGCCAGAGAGCTTTTAGATCTCTGGCGTTTCTATTCTTCTTTTTCGTTATCGCTTATTTCGCAATAATCAAGAAGTAGTTCTTCTTTCCTTTTTGTACGAGGATGAAGTGGTCGTTCAACAACATGTCGGCACTTGTTACCATCTCGGTGTCCGTTACCTTTGTTTTATTGATGGAGATTCCGCCTCCTTGCACCAGTTTTCTATATTCTCCTTTTGAAGGAAGAACTTTTGCATTGGCTGTCAACAAATCTGCTACTTTGATGCCGCTTTTGATTTCCTCTTTTGATACTTCAAACTGCGGAACTCCTTCAAATACTGACAACAAAGTATCGTCGTCTAATCTCTTGAGCGAATCTGATGTTGCATTTCCGAAGAGGATGTTTGATGCTTCAACTGCCGCTTCGTAGTCCTCAATTGAGTGAACCATCACGGTAATCTCTTTTGCCAATCTCTTCTGCAATGGTCTTGCTCCTGGATTCTCTTTCTGCTCGGCGATCAGACTGTCGATCTCTTCTTTTGGAAGACTGGTGAAAATCTTGATGTATCGTTCTGCATCTTCATCCGACACGTTGAGCCAGAATTGGTAGAATTTGTAAGGAGAGGTGTAACGCTTGTCCAACCATACGTTCCCTTGCTCCGTCTTTCCGAACTTCTTGCCGTCTGCTTTGGTGATAAGTGGGCAAGTCAGGGCGTAGGCCTCTGCTCCAGAAATTTTGCGAATCATTTCCGTTCCTGTCGTGATGTTTCCCCATTGATCTGCTCCTCCCAACTGAAGTTTGCAGTTTTTGTTTGTGTTGAGGTAAACATAGTCGTATCCTTGTAGCAACTGATATGAAAATTCTGTGAATGACATTCCGTCGGCTCCGTTCTCTCCTGTGAAGCGTCTCTTCACCGAGTCTTTCGACATCATGTAATTGACTGTGATGAGTTTTCCAATGTTTCTGATGAAATCAAGGAAGGTAAACTCTTTCATCCAGTCATAATTGTTGACTAATTCGGCAGCGTTGGGGGCATCGCTATTGAAATCAAGAAATTTTTCTAATTGCTTCTTAATGCACTCTTGATTGTGGCGAAGTCGTGGCTCGTCAATCAACACACGCTCTTGCGATTTCCCTGAAGGGTCTCCAATCATTCCCGTAGCACCACCGATGAGCGCTATCGGCTTGTGTCCACTGCGCTGAAAATGGCGGAGCATCATCACACCAACAAGGTGTCCGATATGCAGCGAGTCTGCCGTCGGGTCAATGCCCAAATAGGCTGATGTCATCTCTTTCTGCAATTGCTCTTCAGTTCCCGGCGTCATGTCCTGGATCATGCCGCGCCATCTAAGTTCTTCTACAAAATTCATCGAATTAATTGTACCTTATTTATATGTTTAGAATTACGAAATCTCTTTCTTTGCAAAGATAATCAAACTTTCTATACTCATAATCTTTTAAAGTCGTTGCTTTTGAATTTTGCGGAAAAATGTTACTTTTGTATTTCTGACGAGTATTCACTCCGATTCGTAGAATTTAAACTTAAACAATAAGCAAAGAAATCGTATGATTAATGCACAAGACATTAAGAATGGAACTTGCATCCGTATGGACGGCAACCTCTATTTCTGCATCGAGTTCCTGCATGTAAAGCCAGGAAAAGGTAACACGTTTATGCGTACAAAGTTGAAAAACGTTGTCGACGGACGTGTGTTAGAGCGTCGTTTTAACATTGGTGAAAAGTTGGAAGACGTGAGAGTTGAACGCCGCGACCACCAATATGTTTACAAAGAGGGCGAGGACTATATGTTCATGAACACCGAGACTTACGAGCAATTTCCTATCGCTCACGATTTGATTACGGGTGTCGATTTCATGAAGGAAGGTGATGTCGTTGAAGTGGTTTTTGATGCTTCTACGGAAACCGTTCTTTTCGCCGAGATGCCGGTTAAAACACAATTGAAGATTACTTACACGGAGCCAGGTATCAAGGGCGATACTGCTACTAATACTTTGAAGCCTGCTACCGTTGAGACAGGAGCCACTGTTCGTGTGCCTTTGTTCATAAACGATGGCGAGTCTATTGTTGTCGATACTCGCGACGGTTCTTACGTTGAAAGGGTAAAATAGTCTTTGAAATTAAAAACGGGAAGGCTTACTTTGTCTTCCCGTTCTTTTTTAATGCTGGCTTATTTACATGCGGTATTTTTTGAAGTATTTATCATATTTCTTTCACGCAAAACACAGAAGGGGTTTTGGCATTCATTCTCCGTTCGTTTTTTATTTGGTGACGATGGTGATAGAGGAGAAGTTGCCGTATTATCGTTTTGTTCAAATTGAAAACCTCCGCACACTGCTTATTAAGACGAAAAAGAAAATCAAAGAAAACAGGAATGGAATTGTGAATGAACGCAGAATTTCGGAATTTGTGCGCGAAAGCTCTCTCTCTCCATCGTACGACCAACTGCTATTTCGTCTGGTCAATTTTTTCAAGCCTAAGAGTGTGGTTGAAATAGGAGATAGTATTGGAATTACGACCCTTTATTTGGCAACGCCTGATACTCGTCGTCCCACTTATACGATTGGTGAATCAAAGGATTTGGCAGACTTTGCTCATACAACATTTGGTAAAGTCGGTCTTCAAAATATAATACAGTTGACGGGTAGTGTTGAAGAAAAATTACCTGTTGTTCTATCAAAAGAAAGAAATGTGGATTTCGTGTATTTCGGAAGACAAGCGTCTGTTGAGGCTATACAAAAAACATTGAATATATTGTCGTCGTCTTTTACTGGTAAAACAGTTCTTCTGATGTCTGATGTTTGGAAAGATGAACGAAAAAGACTTTGGGAGTCTATAAAAAAACAAGCAGGGGGTAAGGTTAGCATAGATATGTTTCATTATGGGATTCTCATCTACAATGAGGATTTGCAATGCGAGAATTACAATTTGTTATATTTCCCTCCGTTGTTTAAAAAATAGCAAAGTGTGATATTCTGAAAGATTGGTGTAGATTTTTTCTTACAAAAAGTTGTCTTGAAAGAAAAAAAATATATTTTTGCACACCTTGAATTTTTAACGTATTTTTAGAAAATAGTATTTACAAGATAAAAAGAGGAGGTAACAATGTATTGGACTTTAGAGTTAGCTTCAAAATTGGAAGATGCGCCTTGGCCAGCGACTAAGGACGAATTGGTTGATTTCGCAGTACGTTCATGTGCTCCTATGGAGGTT